>JAYTTN010000139.1:0-2302 GCA_043745295.1 Fimbriiglobus sp.
CAGCGCCTGGTTCGGCCTGCTTGTACAAGCATAGGCTGTGCTTGGGCGGTTGATGCTGTAGAACCCGCTCCTGCCAATCCGCCGGTAAGCCCGTGAGCCGCTCGACCGCCCGCGCCATGACCCTCTCGAACTCGCCACAGTCGCTGTCGATATTGCACTGGCCGCCAGTGCCGGTGCGCGAGAAGCGGACCAGCAACAGGCCGTCCAAGTTCGCGGCCTCCACTCGGGATACCTCCCGCCAGCGGATGTCGCCGATGTCCTGACCACGGAAGACAACGGTGAAGCCGTCAGCGTCGATCGCCAAGTCGCATGGCTCACTGCGCTGACCCACCCGAAGCCCTCTGCGGCCGAACTTGTTATTAGATTGCGCCGCAGGTCGGGCACAACCTCCGGCGTACACTGCCGGAGTGAGAACGCCGGAGGTTGACCCGCAATCAAGCCCAAAATCAACCGCGCGCGGAAGGTTTTTTCTCACGGCTCATCCAGCGGGCTTCGTACCGCCCGACCACCCTTGTTGAGCACGTGCGTGTCGATCATCGTCGTCCGCACGTCGTCGTGGCCCAACAGCTCTTGCACCGTCCGGATGTCGTACCCGGCCTCCGACAAGTGGGTGGCGAAACTGTGCCGGAAGCTGCGGCTGGTCGCCCGCTTGGCAATGCCCGACCGTTTGACGGCCGCCGTGATTTCTCGGCTCACGGCCGATTCATGAGCATGGTGTCGGCGTTTGCTTCCCGAGAGATCGAGCACGGGGAACATCTCCTCGAACCGGACCTTCGGGACGGCCGGTGTCTCCGGCTTGCGGCCCAGCAGGCGGCAAGCGGAACACTATACGACCCATCGGCGGGTCCGCGGGTCGCGGAGGAACCAGTCCTGGGTCCGCGTCTCGCTCCGCACAGGTTCCCCTTCTTGCGTCAGCCGAACACCAGCCGCCGGCGAGAGCTTCCGCCGCCGAACAGATACTTATCCCAATCCCGGTGATTGGGATAAACGCCTTCGCGCATTGGGATAGTACGGGCGAGGGAAAACCGCTGTCAAGGTTTTTTCTTGCGGCCCGGCCGGGGTTTGCGGAAAACGGTGGGACGCCGCCGTCCGATTTATGTGATCTGAAAGTTCATCCCGCGAAACTGCTCGAACAGTTCGCCGCCACCTGCCGGATCGAGTAAAGGCCCGCCCCCGTAGACGGCGTGGCCCTTGCTCGGCCCGGCAGACAAACGAGGCGATACACCATCCCGAAGTTTGCTCTCACGACCCTTATCCCGCCTTGCGAACCCCGATGTCGCCGGCGTGGTCGGACACGAAGCGGGCGAGGTCGGCCCAGGCGTCGGGCGGGGCCGGGTGCTTGGCGGCGAGTACCGATGTATTGGCCGGAGAAGAGTGCGGCAGTATCGCTATCGAGTTCGACCTGTGCCAGCGCAAACCCCGGTCAGCCGAAGAGCGCGGACACGGCGACGCGGAAGTCGGGGAAGACTTCGGGCAGCGTCAACTCGTCGTCCGCGCCCAGCGTCCGGCCGATGTCGTCCTGGGTGTGGACGCTGACCCGCCGCCGCTCCGGATCGACGACGCACACCACCGTCACGCCCGAATCCAGGTACTCGGCCACCTTCGCCATCACCGCCCCGGTGCGGTCGCCCGGCGAACGCACCTCGAAGACGAGGTCCGGGGCGACCTCGGGGTACGGGTCCGGTGCCGCGTCCCGCGCGAGCGTCTCGTAGCTGAAGTACGCCACGTCCGGGCCGCGAACGGAGTCCGGGTCGCGCTCCGTGATGACGCCGGCATCGTTGGTGATGATGTGGCCGAGGTCGCCGGCGAACACGTGATTGCTCACGTGCCACGCGATCTTGTTGCAGGTCTTGCCGTGCTGGAAATTGTGCCGGGGCAGCGCGATCACGACACCTTTCACGAGTTCGGTGATGCGGCCGTCGTCGGGCAGGGCGGCGAACTGCGCGGCGGTCAGCAGTGCGGGCGGGGCGGACAGGGTGGCGGTCGCCATTCTCGGCCTCCGAGGGGTGTCGGTCGGCATTGTAGCCATTTGTGTAGTGGTTGCGCAGTTGGGGACGCTCGTTCACGCCCCACCTCTCCCCGTTGGGGAGCATTGGTCTCTACCCATCTTTCTTCGGGTTCGGCGGGGTGGCGAACAGGGGCAGGTGTTCGGCCAGCAGCCGCTCCACAGTGTCCGACCCGTGGTCCCCGATCACCGCCCGGATCGACTGCCACACCCACAACCCGGCCGGCAACCCGCTCGCCGTCACCGGCACACTCCGCTTCACCTGCCGGCCCGACAACCGCATCGGCAACTCCTTCA
>JAYTTN010000140.1:0-8437 GCA_043745295.1 Fimbriiglobus sp.
CCGAAGTCGCCGCGAAGAGGGCTTTCCGTCGAGTCACTTCGCGGCCATCGCCTTGTACTTCTCCACGTCGGCCGGGTGCAGCATCCGCTCGTCCAGCCCTTTCGCCACGGCCTGGTCGAACCACCCCTTCGCCTCGGCCGACTTCCGCGGCGTCCGCTCGTCGTTCACCAGGGCCAAGTGGAACAGCCGCAGCGGCGTCTTGTCCAGGGCGAGCGCGTGCTTCAAATCCTGTTCGGCGGCGTCGTACTGCTTGGCCGCGATCCGCATCCGCGCGCGGGTGTCGAGCAGTTCGCCGGTCAGACCGACCTCGCGGGCGGCGCGGTCCAGCAGCTCCTTCACCCGCGCGGCCGCGTCCGGGTCGGCCGACAGGGTCCACGCCAGGTTGTTCAGGGCGACGACGTTCGTCGGGTCTTTGGCCACCGCCGCGTCGTAGGCCGCCTCGCTCCCGGCCTTGTCGCGGCTGAGCGAACACAACTCGCCTTCGTGCAGCAGGACGGCGACGGACGCCGGCTCCTCGGCTTTCGCCGTCGCCAGCCACCCCTTGACCGCCGCCAGTTGGTCCGGCGTCGCGCCGCCGGCGCGCACCGCCGCCAGGCCGGCCATCACCTTCACCCGCGGCGGCAGGGTGCGGGCGTGCTTGTCGATCTGCGCGAACGCTTCGGCGGAACGGCCGTCGGCGGCGAGCAACCCCGTCACCGCGACCACCGCTTCGGGCCGGGTTTGGTACAGCAACTCGAACAGCTTCACCGCCGCGTCGGTCATCTTCCGGCCGACGGGCGTGCGGCGGTGCTTCGGCTGCCGGGCCAGTTCGTCCAGCAGCTCCCCGGCGCGGGCCGAGCGGAGTTGCAAGTCGTTCGGGCTGGCGTCGGCGGCGCGGGCGTAGGCCGCGGTCATCGTCAGCGCCCGCTCCGAGCGGTCCATCCGACACTCGTGGCGGGCGACGGCGGCTACGGCGCGAAACTCGTCGGGATACGTCCGCTGAAGCACCACGGCGCAGTGGTCGGCGAACTTCACGTCCTCCGGCTCGGTGGCCTCGTCCAGCGCCGAGATGAGGTAGTCCAGATTCGTCGGCGCGGCCTTGAGCAGGTCGATGAGCAGCGTCCGCCCGGCGATGCGGTTGCCGGCGCTCCGGTGCATCTGGGCGAGGAGGAACCGGTCGCGTTCCGACTTGGTTTCCGCCGCCACGGTTTCCAGCAGGGCGACCGCACGCTTCAACACGTCCGTCCGCTCGCCGCCGTCCAGGTGCCGCGACAGGCTGGCGAGGACGGCGACGGCCGACCGCTTGTCGGCGGCGGTGCTGCCGGCCACCGCGTCCGCCCCGGCCAGCAACTCCTTGGCCCGCGTGCGGTCGGTCGGGTTGCCCCGCGCCACCATCAGCATGGCCAGGTTCTGCCGCGCCCACGCCGCGTCCGCCGGTGACAGGGCCTTGTCGGCGAGGAACTCTTCCAGCACGGTGATGCCGGCCGAGCGGTCGAACTGCGACAGCTTGAGGGCCAGCCGGGCCTGGGCGTACTGCCGGCGTTCGGCGGTCGAACCGGTCGTGGGCGTCCAGTCGGCCGGCCCCTTGCCGGACTCGCGGAACGCGGCGGCGACGGTCAGGTACAGCGGCCCCGGCAGGCCCGCCTTCACGCGGGCCATGACCTCGGCCGCGGCGGCCGGCGTGTCCAGTTCGCCGGAGCGAACGGCCAGCCGGAGCCAGTCGTCGGCGGTCGCGCCCTTGGCACTCGCGGCCCGCTCGTAAGTCCGCGTCGCCTCGGTGTTCAGGCCGCACAGTCGGAACCCGTCGCCCATCCACCCGGTGCCGCCGGGCACCCATTCGACGTGCTTGGCGGCGGCTTCGAGAAGCGCCTTGCCGGCGGTCGGCTCCAGTTTCTTCAGCGACTGCCAAACCACGCGCTGGAGCGGCTCCCCGCTCCAGCGGTGGTCGCGGTCGAGCCGGGCGAGGATCGCGGTCAACCGGGGTTGGTCGCCGGTAGCGGCGAGGTACTCGATCATCTCCTGCGCGGGGGTGAACCGCCGGGGTTCCAGCCGCACAGCCCGGTCGAGCAGTTCCAGCGACGACGCGGTGTCGCCGGTCAGCGCCTTCAGCCGGGCCAGCGCGACGCACGCCTCGGCCCGGTCGGGGAGCTGGCCGAAGTGGGCGACCACACCGGCCAGCGCGGCCGGGGCGGTGGTGGCGTTTCGCGCGGCGACCGCGTCCCACGCCGCGCAAAGCGCCGCCGCCCTGCCCGGCGTCGGTTCGAGTTTGGCGATGGCCGCTCGCGCTTCGGCCGCGGCGGTCGCGTCACCGCCTTTCACCGCCCGCTCGTAGAACGCCTCCCACAGCGGCAGTTCCGTCGGTCGTCGGGCGACCAGCCGGCGGTACGTCGCCAGCACCCCTTTGTCGTCGCCGACCCGGTCGTACACCTCGATCAGCCCGTACAGCAGGCGGAGTTGATCGGCGTCCGGCCAGGTGTCGATGTGCGAGGCGAGCGGGTCGAGTGGCCGGAGGCGGGCCGGGTCGCGGGCGTACAGGGTGGCCCGGCACAGCCGCAGCTCGGCCCCGTCGCCGGCGACGGCTTGCGCCTCGTCCAGCACCGCCAGCCCGACCGGCACTCCGCCGAGGTCGGCCGTGGCCACCGCCAGCGCCGCCCACAGGTTCGGGTCGCGCGGCCGGCGGGCGGCTTCCTTTTGCAGCACCGCGACGGCGCGATCCCGCGCCCCGCGCCAGGCCGACACGTCCGCCCGTAGTCGCGCCGCGTCGGTGGTGGCCGGCCCCAGCTTGCGGATCACCGGCTCGACCGTCCGTTCCAGTTCGTCCCACTGGGCCGAGGTCGCCGCGCCCGAAGTCCGCAACCGGCTGGCCCGCATCTTCAGCAGCGTGACGTGGCTCTCCGGCGTCGAGTACGGCGACTGCGTCACCCGCTCGTACTCCGGCAGGGCGTCGTCGAAGCGGCCGGCGTTCAGGAAGGCGGCGGCCAGCGCCCCCCGCGCGGCGAGGTGGTTGGGGTCGCGGTTCAGCACGCCGAGCAGCAGTTGCTCCTCCTTGGCGGGGTCGCCGAGCCGCTGGTGGCAGACGGCCATCAGCAGGTCGGCCTGGTTCTCCAAGCCGGGCAGGTTGACGGCGGCCGTCCGCAGGTCCGTCAGCGCCGCGACGGCGACGGCCCACTGCTGGTCCCGCATGGCCAGCCGGCCGGTCAGGTACTTCGCCTGCATCCGCGCCACCGGCCCCCTGGCCGCCTCCAGCTTGGCGGCGATCTCCTTCGGCCGGCGGGTGTCGCCCATCTGCACGAGCAGGTCAGCCAGCGGCACCATCAGGTCGAAGCCGTCGGCGGACTTCTCCAGCCCCTCCTCCAGCACGGCGACGGCCGCGCCGAGGTTGCCCCGATTCAGTTCCAGCCACGCCAGCGCGCGGACGACGCGGGTGTCGCCGGGGTGCAGGCGGCGGGCGTCGGACAGGCAGTCGTGCGCGGCGAGGATGTCGCGGCCCTTCTGCAAGTGTTCGGCCAACTGGAGCAGCGCGTCCAGGTTCTCCGGGTCGAGTTCGAGGGCCTTGCGGAGGTCGGCCGGATCGGCCTTGGCGTCCGGGCTGACCAGACCGTCGAAGCGGGCGCGGAGGATGTACGGCTGCGGGTCGTGCGGGACGGCGACGACCAGCCGATCCAGGGTGGCCCGCGCGACGGCCGGCTGCCGCATTTCCTTCCACTGGTACTGGGCCAGTTCCTGGTACGCGAGCCGATCCGTCGGGTCCAGTTCGATGGCCTTCTCGAAACTCTTCACGGCGTCGGCCGACTTCCCCTGCCCCGCCTGGGCGACGCCGAGCGACCGCCACAGCCCCGGTTCGGCGTGGAACTGCTTGAGCAGCTCCTCGGCGTGCGTGGCGGCGTCCGTGTACCGGGGACGCGGCAGGTCGAGGGCGATCGCCAGCGCCTCGCGGCGGACGGCGTGCCGGGCCGGGTCGGTGCGGAGGATCTTCTCGTACAGGAACAGCAGGTCGAGCGACGGGGCCTTGCCGACCCGCTCCTTGAGCAGGGCGGCCAGTTGCTCTTGCACGTCGGCGTCGGCCGGGCGGAACTCCAGGTACTGGCGGAGGTAGCTGATGGCCGCGTCCCGCTTGCCGTCGCCGGCGGCGAGGTCGGCCTGCCGCTTCAAGGCGTCCGGGATGCGGCGGGCCTGCACCGCGTGGAGGCCGAACACCGACCCGCCGACCAGGAGCGTGACGAGGACCACTTTCAAGAGAAACCGCTTGTTGATCGTCGGGATCATGATGCGCGTCCTTGCGGTGCGGGCGGCGGGCAGTCCGTGCCGGCCCAGGAATCCTCCAGAGTGTAAAAGTTTCAATAGCCCCAGGTCAACCGCAACTTCACCCAGTTGTCAAAGAACCCCGAACGGGATCAGCATCTCGGCCCGCTGGAGGCCGCCGTGCGCTCCCAGGCAGCGGTCCTTCGGGTCGGTCGAGACCCACAGGTGCGTCGAGCCGAGCGGGATGACCGCCACGTCGCCGAGCCGGGCACGGAAGTCCGGGTGCCATTCCGTCCCGAACCAGCCGACGGCCAGCAGATCCGCCGTCGGGGCCACGAACGCCCGCTCTCGCAGTCCCGCCCGCAGGTGTTCGGTCGCTTCCTCCGCGTCGTGGACGAACAGGAAGAGCGCCTTCGTCCCGCCGCCGGGCGACAGCAGCTTCCCCCGGTCGTTGGTCCGCGTCATCGAGGCCAGCCGAGGGCACACGCGATCCACGTGCAGGAAGTCGCCCGGCAGGGTCGCCACTTGGCCGTGGTCGGCGAACAGAACCAGCCGGGCACCGCGTTCCGCGCACCGGTCGGCCACTTCGCCGATGAGCGTCAGTACCCGCTCCACCAGTTGGTCGAGTTCGACCGAATTCGGACCGTATGCGTGGGCGGCCTTGTCCACGTCGTCCATGTAGGCGTCCACGAACAGCCGACCGGGTCGGCGCAGGGCGGTGGCGACCGCCGCCGGGATTTCCTCGAAGGACTCGAACGCCAGCTTCGCGGCCGTCGCACGGTCGGCCCACGCGTTGAACGCGGAGCCTGCAATCTTCACCGGCACCACGCCGACCGTGGGCACGCCGAACGCGGCGAGGCGGGCGGCGCGGGTCTCGAACGGGAACACCGCCTCCGGCGTCACGCCCGCGCCGACCAGGGAGTTCGGCGCGTCGCCCCGCCGACAGAATCGGAGCGGGTCGCAGGTGTCGTTGACCAGCGGCTCGAAGTACCGCAGCGACGGCACCCCGTGGACCGGCGAGCGGACGCCGGTCTTGTGGGTCGGCACGCACCCGCCCGTCGAACTGGGGAACTGCGTCGTCAGCGGGATCAGGATGCCGTCGCGCAAGAAGCGGGCCAGGACCGGGTGCGCCAGCCGCCGTTCGAGGAACGCCCAGCCGAGGGAATCGACGAACAGGCTAACGACGGCTTCGGCGGGTGGCGGCAAGTGATCCGTGACGGTCGGCCGGTCGGTCGGCACGCCGAGCAACCGGTCCACCGTCGCGGCGATGTTGCAGAAGTTCGTCGAATCCCAATCCGGCAGGACGAACTCGGCGGGTGTCGGGAGGGAGAGGGACATGGGTCGTCAACTCGCGGCGGCGGAGGCGGTCATTTTCTACCACCCGTACCTGTCCGCCCGCCGCCCGTGACACCCTCACTTGTCTTTCGGCTCGCCCTTGTCCTTCGGCTCGGTCGTGGTGGCGGCCGGCTTCGCGCCCTTCGGCGGCGGGAACTTGCCGGCCTTCAGATCCTTGAACACTGGATTGATCTCCTCCGCCGCCAGCGCCCACGTCTCGACCCGGCCGGCGCGGGCGATGTTCAGCCCGATCACCCGGCCGTCCAGGTCCACCAGCGGCCCGCCGCAGTCCTTCGGGGCGACCACGGTGTCGTGCTGGATGACGCGGGGGAAGCCGGTGCGACGGCCGGACAGTTCGCTGCCCATGCTGTTCTGGATGTCGCCCCGGCTGAGTTCGCCCATCTGGGAGTTGCCGCTGAGGGTGATGGTGGCCTCCACCTCGTCGGTGTCCTCCGAGTCCTTCACCTTGCGGCGGACCTTCACCAGCACCTTGTCGCCGGGCCGCTTGACATCCAGCAAGTCCATCAGCTCCTGCCGGGACTTGACGGCCGTGCCGGCGACCTCGACGATCACGTCCCCGGCCTTCAGTTTGGCCTTCTCGGCGGCGGCCCCTTTCACCACGGTGTCGATCCTCAGGCTGTTGAAGTCGCTGCGCGGGAACTGGATGCCGATGTACCCCTTGTTGGCGTTCACGATTTGCGTGTCCGGGCCGAACAGCTTGCGGGCGGCGGAACTGATGACGCCGACGGCGACCGGCTCGCTGGTGATGCCGGCCACGGCCACCCAGTTGCCCGGCTCGGCCGCCGTGCCGGGGGCGATGGTCACGGTCACAAGATCGGCGGCGTCCACCTTCAGGAGTGCCAAGTCGGTCTCCCGGTGGTAGCCGACGTACTCGGCGTCGTAGGCCGAGCCGTCCCGCATCTTGACCGTCAGCGCGCCTTTCAACTCGCTCCCCTTGGTCAGGATGTAGCCGTCGGCGGACATGACCGCGCCGAGGGCGGCCGGCTTGCCGTCGGCCAGCACCCGCACGGTGGCGTCGGCGACCGGGGCGACGACTTCCTCGAACAGCTTCGGCAGCAGTTTCTTGCCGCGGTCGTTCGGGCCGGCGGCCGGCGCGGGGCCGGCGGTGACCAGGATCATCAGCGTGAGGAGGCGTCTCATGGCGGGCGTTCCGGGGCGGGGTGCGAGGTGGGGGGTTGGGGTGGGAGAGGAAAAATGATCTCGCGGTCAAAAGGAGTGGGGGAGCGGCGTCTCCCCCCGTTTGGAGTCACTGCTTGGACGTTCGCTTGGCCAGTTTCAGTTCCACGGTCTTCTTTTCCCCGTCGCGGTCGAGTTCGACCTTCACCTTGTCGCCGGGGTTGTACGAGCTCAGCATTTCCCGGATGTCGGTGGCGGACTTGACCGGCGTGCCGGCGAACTTTCTGATCGCGTCGCCGGCCTCGATGCCGGCCTTCTCGCCGGCCCCGCCTTCCGGCACCGAATCCACCTTGAGTTCGTCCTTCGCGTCCTCATCGAAGACGAGGTTCAGCGCGGCGTCCGACTTGCGGCCGATGGAGTCGCCCCGGAGCAGCCGCGCCCACTCGGTCTGGAACTTGTCCACCGGCACCTGGTAGTTGGCGTCGATGGTGAACATGATGCGGCTGTGGATGCCGACCACCTTGCCGTCGAGGTCGTACAGCGGGCCGCCGGAGTCGCCGCCGACGATGGTGCAGTTGGACAGCAGGAACGTGCCGGTGCTGACGTACCGGCCGACCCGCACCGGCGGCGGCCGCTCCGGCTTCGGTCCGCCGGGGTGCCCCATCGCCACCACCCACTGGCCGGCCTTCAGGTCGGCCGACTTGCCCATCTCCATGAACGGCCACTTGCCCTCTTTCGCGCCCGGCCAGGTGGCGCTCTTCGGCGGCTTGTCGGTGATCTTGGCCAACCCACTGTCGGCTTTGTCGTTGATGCCGAGGGACACGCCCTTCACGAAGGTGCCGTCGGCCAGCACGACGACGAGGTCGGTGCGGGGCGCGCCCGTGACGTGCCCGGCGGTGAGGATCAGACCGTCCTCGTTGATGATGACGCCGCTCCCGGCCCCCTGCCCGACGAGCAGGCCGACGGTGGCGGGGGTGGCTTTCTTGGACACCTCCTTGACGCGGGTCTGGAGGGCCTTCATCTCGTCCACCGTCTCCGGGGACGAGGCGCGAACGGTGTCCCACTTGAGCGGTACGGGCTTGTCCGCTGCGGGGGAGGAGAGGGCCACGGCGAGAACTGCGGCAGTTGCTGAAAGGACGTGCCGCGCGAACCGTGCGACGGGCATGGCGGTGGTCTCCTCGGTAGGGGGCGAGCGGGTCGGCGCGGTGGGACCGCCGGCCGCCTTCTCGCCGTCTTCATCATAGCTTGCCGGACGGACGGCCCCGGTGCAAGTGTTCGTCCCAAATCCCGGCACGGATTCGACCTCCGACGGTCGGACCGACCCGTCCGGAGCATTGACGGACACGCGGGAAAAAACGAACGCCGGCGGGAACAGCTTCGCGGCGCTGTCGGCCGCACCCTGTTCGCTCATGCGGGAAACGGCCGGTACGCGGACAGCGGAGAGGGCGGGAAGCGTGGTCATGACGGGCCTCGCAAAAGCGGCAGTAACTTATTCGTTCGGCAGGAGCAGAAATCAAGACCTGCTGACAGAAAAATGTTCACTTATTTTGGCCGAGCGGGCAGTAAGGCACGCTGACCGCACTCCCTTCGGCGTTTGACTCCGCGCCCGTCTCCGCGTACCTTCGGCGGTATCCGACCACCCGCCCGGAGCCTCCCGTCATGCTCTCCCGCCGCGAATGGCTGGCCGCGTCCACCGCCGCCGCCGTCTCCCCCTTCTGCACCCGCCTCGGCTTCAGTCAGGAAA
>JAYTTN010000141.1:0-2294 GCA_043745295.1 Fimbriiglobus sp.
AGCGTGAGCGACGGGCTTCGGCAAGACCGTCGCTCACGCTTCCGGCTCGGATCGGTTAATGGTTGAACCGGAACTCGGCGCTGGTCACCAGCGCCCAGAGCATGTGGCGGTAGGCGTCACTTTGTCGATCCGTGCGGCGGGCGGCGAAGTCTGCGAACGCCTTCGCCTCGCCGTCGGCGGCGGGCCGGCCGAGGACGGTCTGGATCATCAGCTTGGCGGCGGCGGTGGCGTCCTTCTCGGTCTTCAGTCGGCCGAGCAGCGTGCCCGCACCGTCGGTCAGAAACTCTTTTTGCACGCGGTCGCCGTTGCTGAACAGCAGGGCTTCGTTGACGCCGATCTGGAAGTTGTCGGTGGGCACGGCGATGGCCGATGCGAACCCGCGCGCCTGAGACTCGAATTGCTCCATCCGCTTCTCAACGTCCTCCGCCTTCATGCCATCGAACACCTTCGGGTCGGTGTTGGCGATCTTCAGCGCGGTGGCGAGTTGCGCTGGCGTCAGCGGCTTCAACCGGCCGACGGCGAAGGTGGTCGGCAGCGGAAACGCCTCGCTGTCGTACCGGCTGCCGCGCGCGTACGCCTCGCTCAGCACGATGCCGCGGATCAGCCGCTTGAGGTCGTACTTGTTCGCGGCGGTGTCCTTCGCCAGCGCGTCCAGCAACTCCGGGTGGCTCGGCGGGTTCTCCGAGTGCATCTGGTCGAGCGGGTTCACGAGGCCGTAGCCGAGGAACCGGTGCCACATCCGGTTGACGATGTTCTTGGCGAAGAAGTCGGCGTTCTTCGGGTCGAGGGCCACGTCCACCAGCTTCGCCCGCGCGCTGAAGCCCGGAGCCGGCAGCGGCTTCTTGTCGGCCTTGGCTTTGTCGGTCGCGGCTTTCTCCTTCGCCTGCTCGTCCTTCGTCAACTCGCGGACGGTGGTCGTGTCCACCACGGCCCCCGTCAGGAACATGAGTTTGGCCTGCCGTTCCGGGCCTTTGGTCGGCTTGAACTTGACCAGCCCGGCCTCGCGCTCGGCCACGGTGCCGCCGGCGTCGAAGGTGCGGGCGAGGAACGACTTCATCCCGTAGAAGTGGTCCTGCGTCCAGTCCTTCACGTTCGGGTGATCGTGGCACTGGGCGCACGACACGTTCACGCCGAAGAACGCGACCGACACCTCGGCCGTGAGCCGGTCGGCGTCGGTCAGCTTGGGGCGAAGGAAGTCGGAAGCCCCTTTCAGTTTCGCGTCGGCCTCGTTCGGCAGCATCATCTCGCGGAACATCCGGTCCCACGGCCGGTTCTCTTGCATCGCCGTCGTCAGGTAGCTTTGCAGCCCGCCACCGCCTTTGCCGCCGGCGCGGTCGTTCAGCATGGCGTCGAACAGGTACGCCTGATACCGGGCGAACGCTGTCGTGTCGAGGAGCCGATCCACCAGCTTGGCCCGCTTGTCGGCGTCCTTGGACGCGACGAACGCCTCGATCTCTTGCGGCGTCGGCAGGCGGCCGACCAAGTCGAGCGTAGTCCGGCGGACGAGGGTGTAGTCGTCGGCTTGCGGCGCGACGACGACCGCGTCCGCCTGGATTTTCGCGGCGACGGCGGCGTCGATGAGTGTCCGTAGCGGCGAGTCGGCGGCGACGACGGCACCGGACGCGAGGCAGACGGCGAGACAGAGCGACCGCATGACGGCAGGCTCCGAGTGGGGCGGGAGTGAGTCCGGACGACCGACCGGGAGAGCGCAGCGGGTGCGCGGCAGGCGGGACCAACACCTGAGATAATACCGTAACGCATCCCGGATGCCAGAGAAATGTCGGTTGCACCGGAATAGAATCCCGGAACCGATTCCGGAGAGTGGCCATGCCCCGCGTGCTGATCGCCGACGACAACGAGACCAACGTGGAACTGCTCGACGCCCACCTGGACGGGACGGGGTACGAGGTGCGGTTCGCGACCAACGGCGAGGAGACGCTGGCGGTGGCGGCCGAGTGGAAGCCGGACCTCATCCTGCTCGACGTGATGATGCCCAAGTTGAGCGGGTTCGAAGTGTGCAAGCGGCTACGGGCGAACCCGGAGTTGAGGACCATCGGCGTGCTGATGGTCACGGCGCTGGACCAGCCGACCGACGTGGAGCGGGCCATCGACGCCGGCACCGACGACTTCCTCACCAAACCCATCAACAAAACGGAACTGCTGCTCCGCGCGCGGGCGCTGCTCGAATCGCGGAAGGAGGCCACGCCGGTGGACCGCGGGCTGGCGTACTTCCGCCGGGTGCTGGGCGGCGTCTAATCCTGTCGTCGCCGCGAGCTTGCGAGCGGATTCCGCTC
>JAYTTN010000142.1:0-8366 GCA_043745295.1 Fimbriiglobus sp.
GGGCGTCAGCCCCCTGTTCCCTGGGGATTTCGACCACAACAGGGGGCTGACGCCCCCCGCTCGCCAGAATCCGCTGCCGCACCCGGCCGGAGCGTTGGCCTTGTGCCGGTTCGCCGGCGTCGCGTATAACCCCATCACGCAGATGGGGTGGGACGGATTCCGACTCGGCCGCACGGACTCGCGGTTGACCTTCAACCCACCGTGAGTCCACGCCATGTCCGCTCCCGCCGCCACCCCCGCGACCGGTGCCGCCGCCGCCCCGGTCAAGAAGTCGAAGCTGGGCCTGATCATCGCCTGCGTCGTGTCCATCGGCGGCGGGGCCGTGGTGCCGATGTTCGTGAACGTGCCCGCCCTGATGGGCAGCACCAAGGACGGCGAGAAGCCGAAGGCCAAGCCGAAGGCGGACGGCGAAGGGAAGACGGTGACGATCCCGTTCGACGCGACCGGGACGGTGGTGAACTTGGCCGAGGAGCGGGCGACTCGCTACCTCAAGGTGAAGATCGCGCTGTCCGTGGACGCCGACGCCGAGAAGGAAGTGACCGACAAGCTGGCCAAGAAGAAGACGGCGATGAAGAGCTGGCTGCTCATCCACCTGGCGGGCAAGAGCCTGAAGGACGTGAGCGGGTCGGTCGGGGCGAGCCGGGTGCAGCGCGAGATCCTGGAACGGTTCGAGGACTTCCTTTACCCGGACGGCAACGGGGCACTCCGCGCCGTGCTGTTCGAGGAATACGTGGTTCAGTGAATGACCGACTTCGACTTCCGCGCGCCGCCCCCCGGCGACCTGATCCTCCGCCTGACCGGCTGGCTCACCGAAGCCTGCCGGCGGACGGTCGCGGTGTGGGGCAAGCAGCTGCCGTTCCCCGCCACCTGGACGCTCGGCCGGGTGGCCCAGTCCACCGCCGGGCCGACCCTGGCCGCCCTGCCGGCTGACGCGGTCGGCTTCCGCCTGATCCCGACGGGCGACCCGGCCGCCGCCTTCCTGTTCGTCCTTCCCCGTCCGCTGCTGCTGGCGCTGCTGGCCGGCCTGATGGGAGAGACGCCGCCCGACCTGCCGCCCGACCGCGACCTGTCGTCCGCCGAACTGGCGCTGTGCGAACTGGCCCTGCGGGAACTGTTCCTGGGGCCGATGTCGGCCGGCTGGCCGCTGGAAGGCGGGCTGACCGTGGTCGCCGAAGGGCCGGCCGCGCCGGGCGTCGTCTGGCGGCTGCCGCCGTCGTCCCCGGTCCTGGTCGCCCCGCTCACGCTCACCGCCGGGTTCGGCGAAGTGGCCACGCCGCTCGTCTTCCCCCGCGCCGCCACCTTCGACCGGCTGACGGCTATCCCCGCGCCGCCCGACCCGCCGGCCACCGCCGCCGACCGCAAGCACATCGAGTCGCTCGTCCTGGAAATGGGCGTCGATCTGTCGGTGGTGCTGGGGACGGCCGACCTGACCCTGAGCGAAATGGCCCGGCTGAAGCCCGGCGACCTGTTGGTGCTGCGGCAAAAAGTCAGTGAGCCGCTAGCCGCTGAGGTGGCCGGCGCGCCGAAGTTCCGCGTCTGGCCGGGTGCGGTCGGCAGCCGGGCGGCGGTGCAGATTCACGCGGCCGTGGCGGACTGACGGCGGGAACTCATACGATAAACCGCGACGTGCGGCCCGACGGCCCGTGCCACCCGAACGAGACGAGACGCCACCGATGTCCACCACCGCGGCCGACCCGTTCACCGACACCACGCCGCCCGGCGAGATCGTGGCGAAGCGGGCCGAGTTCGCGCAGCTCCAGCCGACCGGCGGCGCGGCTACGGCTGGCGTGGACTTCCTCCGCGACGTGCCCGTCACCGTCACCGCCCAACTCGGCCATACCGTTCTGCCCATCGGCGACATCCTGCGGCTCGGCCCCGGCAGCGTGGTCGAGCTGGCCGAGGCCGTCCACGGGCCGATCCAGCTCACCGTTCGCGGCGTGCCGTTCGCGGTCGGCGAAGTGGTGGTCGTCGAGGACCGGTTCGCCATCCGCATCAAGGCCCTGCTTCCGCCGCGCGGCGGGAAGGCGGCCGGGTGACGCGCCTCGCCGTCCTCCTGCTGTGCCTCGTCCTCGCCGCGCCCGCCGCCGCCGACCCGCTGGCGGCCGGGTACGCCCCGCCGGCCGCGCCCGCCCCGCCGAACCCGTCCGGCCTGCTCCTCCGCTTGCTGTTGCTGACCGCCGGGACGCTCGCCCTGTGCGGGGGCATTCTCTGGCTGGCCCGTCGCGCCGCCCGCGTCCGCACCGCCGACGCCGACGGCGGCGGCCGCATGAAGCACCTCGGCAGCCTCACCCTCGACCGCCGGTCCACCGTCCACGTCATCTCCGTGGATGGGCAGCAAGTCTCCGTCACCGTGGACGCCACCGGCCTGCGGTCGATGGTCGTCTTGAGCGAAGCGTTCCCCGACGCCCTCGACCGCGAACTCGCCGCCGAAGCCCCGCCGCTGGCGTGAACCGCGAACGAATCACCCGTGAACATGGCATGTTCGCACCGTCACCGCTGATGACCGAGGAAGAGTTTCTCGCCCGTCACGGCGCGGAGACACGCATCGAACTCATCGACGGCCGCGTTGTGAGGTACACGCAGGTCAGTTCCTACTGTGGGTATGTCGCGGCGAATCTGACGCACGAGATCGCACTCGCCATTCGAGGGGACGAACTTGGCCGCGGCTTTTGCAATGACACGTTCCTCCGCATCCGACGAAATCCGGATCGAGTCCGAGCCGTGGATTTGATGTTTCTCAGTTACGACCGGCTCGGACGCGACGAGGTTCTTGTGGACGGTGCGTTAACGCAGGTGCCCGAGTTGGTGGCTGAAATCAAGTTCCCCTCGGATCCGTGGACGCTGCTCTTTGAAAAAGTCGAAGATTACCTGACCCTGGGCGTCACGGCGGTGCTGGTCCTCGACCCGCCGACGAAAACCGTTCTCGTCCTGCGTCGGGATCGGCCGCAGCAGACGTTCGCCGGGGCCGACACGCTGGTGGTACCGGACGTGCTGCCGGGGTTCGCCGTGCCCGTCGCCAACCTGTTCGCGTAACCAGTTCGCGTTCGGCGGTTTCCGTCCTAAAATGCCCGCGTCCTCGTTCTCCCCGAGACGCCGCCGATGCCGCCGGAGTTGCTCGACCGACTGCACGCCCACGGGCAAGGACACGTCCTGGCGGGATGGGACGCGCTCGCGCCGGAACGCCAAGCCGCGCTCGTCGTCAAACTCGCGGCCCTGGATTTCGCCGAACTCGCCGCGCTCTTCGCCAACCGATCCGACCCGTCCGCCGCGCTGCCGGCCCGCGACCGCATCCGGCCGATTCCCGTGGACGAGCCGGCCGACTCCGCGCGCACGGTCGGCGAGGAGGCGCTGCGGCGCGGCGAACTGGCGGCGCTGGTGGTGGCCGGCGGCCAGGGCACGCGGCTGGGGTTCGACAAGCCGAAGGGCCTGTTCCCCGTCGGCCCCGTCAGCGGCGCGACGCTGTTCCGCATCCACGCCGAGAAGGTGCTAGCCCTGTCCCGTCGCCACGGCAAACCGGTGCCGTTCCTGGTGATGACCAGCCTGGCCACGCACGCCGAGACAGTCGAGTATTTCGAGGGCGAACGCTTCTTCGGCCTGGACCCGGAATCGGTCCACTTCTTCCGGCAGGGGACGATGCCGGCGCTGGACCTCGCCACCGGGCAGCTGCTGCTCGAAGGCCCCGGCAAGCTGTGCCTCAGCCCGAACGGGCACGGCGGCACGCTCACCGCCCTGACCGATTCCGGCCTGCTGGCGCGGCTGAAGGAGGACGGCATTCGCCACATCCACTACTTTCAGGTGGACAATCCACTGGTGAACGTCGGCGACCCGGCGTTTCTCGGCCGGCACATCGAGACCGCCGCCGAGGTGTCGTCGAAAGTGGTGTTCAAGGAGAGCGCGGCGGAGAAGGTCGGCGTCCTGGCGCTGATCGACGGGAAATGCGGCATCTTGGAATACTCGGACATGTCGGCGGACATGGCCGAGGAGCGAGCGGCGGACGGCAGCCTGGCGTTCAAGGCCGGCAACCCCGCGATCCACCTGTTCGCGGTGGATTTTTTGGAGCGGGTGACAACGGGCCGTCAGCGGCTGGCGTACCACGTCGCCCGCAAGAAGGTGACGCACTGGAACCCGGCGACCGGCTCGGCAGTCGCGCCGGACGCCGATAACGCGCTGAAGTTCGAGCTGTTCGTGTTCGACGCGCTGCCACTGGCCGACCGCTGGCTGGCCGTCCGCACCGCCCGCGCGGACGAGTTCGCCCCGCTGAAGAACGCCGCCGGCGCGGACTCGCTGGCGACGTGTCAGGCCGGCATGATCGCCCGCGCCCGCCGCTGGCTGACGGCCGCCGGCGCGACCGTGGCCGACGGCGTGGCGGTGGAGATTTCGCCGGCGTTTGCGCTGGACGCGGAGGAGTTGCGCGCGCGAATCCGGCCGGGGATGGTGATCGAAGCACCCCGGTATTTCCAGACACCCGGGGCTTCCGCCCTGGGCTGAGGACGACGGCCCCTTCGGGGCGGAAATCCAAGGCGTGCGTCGGCGCCTGGAGAAGTGATCGGGAGTGAACCGACCGTCTTCGCCCCGAAGGGGCCGTCGTCCCCAGCCCAGGGCGGGAAGCCCTGGGAACTCTTGGGAACCGAGAACGCCGGCCCCGTCGGGGCGGACACCGAATTCGAGACCCTCATGCTCCACGCGATGATCATGGCCGGCGGCGGCGGGACGCGGTTCTGGCCCCGCAGCCGGAACGCCCGCCCCAAGCAGTTCCTCGCCTTCGCCGGCGAGCGGTCGCTGCTGCAATCCACCCTCGACCGCATCGCGCCGGTGGTGCCGCCGGAGCGGACGTGGGTCATCACCGGCGCGGACTACGTCGCGGAGACGGCCGCGCAACTGCCGGAGCTGCCGCCCCGCCAAATCGTCGGCGAGCCGTTCCGCCGCGACACCGCCCCGTGCGTCGGCCTCGGCGCGGCGCTGATCGCGGCCGACGACCCGGACGCCACGATGGCCGTGCTGCCGGCCGACCACATCATCGAACCGGAGCGGGAGTTCCAGCGGGCGCTGCACGCGGCCGAGCAGTTCGCCGACGAGTACCCCGACGCCCTGTTCACGTTCGGCATCCGGCCGACGTTCGCCAGCGGCGGGTACGGCTACATCCGCCGGGGGGCGAAGCTCGGCGAGCGGAGCGGGGTGCCGCTGTTCGCCGCCGACGAGTTCGTGGAGAAGCCGTCGGCGACGGTGGCCGAGGGGCTGGTCAGTTCCGGCGAGTACGACTGGAACAGCGGCATCTTCGTCTGGAAGGCGAAGACGATCCTGGCCCAGTTGCAGGCGAACCGGCCGGACATCCACGACGCCTGCGCCCGCATCGCCGCCGCCTGGAAGACGCCCCTCGGCGCGGAGGTGTTCGCCGCCGAGTACCGCACCATCAACGGCACCAGCATCGACTTCGCGGTGATGCAGGCGGCCGGCCGCGCCGGGATCATCCGCGTGCTGCGGGCCGCGTACCAGTGGGACGACGTGGGCAGTTGGCTGGCACTCGAACGGCACAACCCGCAGGACGCCGCCGGCAACACGGTGCAAGGGCAAAGCCTGCTCATCGACGCCGCCGGGTGCGTGGTGTCGGCCGACGCCGGGCACCTGATCGCCGCCGTCGGCGTTTCGGATTTGGTCATCATCCAGGCCGGCAACGCGACCCTGGTCATCCGCAAGCGGGACGAGTCGCGGGTGAAGGAGATCGTCGAGGCGCTCAAGGCGCAGCAGCGGACGGAGTACCTGTGATGGGTGATCGCGGTCGCCGAGTGCGGAAGTCGGAACGCGGCCGGCGGGACCATCCGCTGGAAGAGTTCGGCTTCAAATCGCTGGAGGAAGTCGCGGCGGCGGAAGCGGTGGACCCGTCCGCCGTGCCCCCGCCGCGCGACGGCCCCAAGGGCCGGCTGCTCGCCTTCGACTACGGCACCGTCCGCGTCGGCCTCGCCATCTCGGACCGCGACCGCCGCATGGCCTCCCCGCTGGAGAACTACACCCGCGTCAGCGTCGAGGCGGACGGCGACTACTTCCGCCAGTTGGCCAAGCGGGAGCAGGCGGTCGGGCTGGTCGTCGGGTTGCCGATTCACATGGACAAGACGGAGACGCGGGAGAGCGACGCGGCCCGGCTGTACGCCAAGTGGCTGACGGAACTGACGGGCCTGCCGGTGGCGATGTGGGACGAGCGGTTGAGTTCGTTCGGGGCGGACGACCTGATGGCCGGCAGCGGGCTGACGCACCGCCAAAAGAAGCAGCGGCGAGACAAGCTCGCCGCCATGCTGATCCTGCAAGCGTACCTCGACGCCGGTTGCCCGGCGACCGAGACGTGACCCGCCCGGCCGGTTACAGCTTGCCGGCTTCCTTGTACATGACCCGCTTCCGCAGGATCGGGTCGTACTTCTTCAGTTGGATCCGCTCCTTGGTGTTGTTGCGGTTCTTCTGCGTGAAGTAGCAGTGGCTACTCTCGGAGCTGACCAGCTTGATGATGCCGCGGGCCTCTTTCCCCTTCGCCATGTCCGCACCTTGCGTGGAAAACGGTGGTTGCTGTCGTGAAGGAGAGAATTTTAGTCCCGTGCCGGATTCCGAGAAGGGCAAATCCGGCGGCGCTGGTAACGGCGGCCACGAACGCTGGCGGCGTCCCGGTCGCGGCGGCTATCATCCGAGGTGTCGCCCCATTCCGCTTCGGCGAAACGTCCCATGTCCGAATTGCCGCCCGCCGACCTCGTGACCGACGCGCTCAAGAACGTCGTTATCCCGGCGGCCGGCGCGGCGGCGCTGGCCCTGGCGCTGGTGCTTGCGCTCGGTCGGTGGGCCGGGGCGGTCGGTTCCGGGCTGGCCGTGCTGGCAGGGGTCGCCTTCGCCAACTGGCACCGGAAGGCCCCGCTCGTGCCGTGGACGCCGGGTGACCGCGTCGGGGATTGGCTGCTGCCAGCGGCGGCGGTGCTGGTGGCCGTCGGCTTGTCGTCGCGGTGGGGCGGGCTGATCGCCGGCCGCTACGCCAAGCAGTCGAAGTGGTGGTGGCTGGCGAATGCGGCGGTATGGCTGCCCCGCGCGGCGGCGGTTGTCGTCGTCGGCGGGTGGGGAATCCCGGCGCAGACGGCGGCGGAGGAGCCGAGCCTGCGGTGGCTAGTCGTCGCCGGCACGCTGCTGGCGTGGGTGGCCTTCGACGGGGTGGCGCGGGCCGGTTGCTCGAACGAGGCCGTCGCGCTGCTGGCGCTGGTGGCGGCCTGTGCCGGCGGGGTGATGGTCTTCGCCCACTCCGGGCTGTACCTGGACCTCGGCACGATGCTGGGGATGGCGCTGGTCGGCGTGGCCGCGGTCGGCACCGTGGCGAAGGCGGACGTGAGCGGGGCCATTCCGGCGGCGCTGGGGTTCCTGCCGGGGTTCGTCGCCAGCGGACGGTTCGCCACCACCAGCACAGTGCCCGTCGAGGCGTTCTGGCTGGCGGCGCTGGCCCCACTCGCGCTGCTGCCCTTTATCGTTCCCGCCCTGGCGCGGCGGAGCAGTTGGCCGGCGCGGCTCATCCGGCTGGTGCTGATCCTCGCGCCGCTCGTCGCCGCGCTGGTCCTCGCCGACCGCCACGACCCGCTCAAATTCGGCGAAGCGTGGTGACGGATCGCTCCCGCCCGGTAGTTTGGCGAACCTGTTCCGGCTCGCCCGAATGATTCAGTTTCTCTCAACCTGCGCTGACCCGACACCGCCCGACCGCCCCGCCGCCGCCATTTCGCCCGTCCCGTCCGCACCCGCCCGTCGATGTAAGCCGGCGACAACTCCGGCGCGGTCAGGACGACCCCACCCGCGTTTCCACGGGTCACATTCAAGGAACGAACATGAACCGAATCCTCCTCTTGGCGGTGGCCGGCTGCGGGCTGCTCGCCGGCACCGCCTCCGCCCAGCACCAGCACCCGCTGGCCCCGCCCCCGATGGGTATGCCGGCCGGCCCGGTGCAGGGGCAAGCCGCGGGCGACTGCGGCGGCGCGGGGTGTGGTGGGGCGGCCATCGCCAGCGCCCCGGCGACCGCCGGCTACGCCCACCACGACTCGCGGTACGGCTGGAACCCGCTGTTCCGCAAGCTGGCCTTCTGGAAGCGGGACAACAGTTGCGGCACCTGCGGCGGCGGCCGGCTGTTCGGCCGGCTCCGCGGTCTGTGCGCGTCGGGCGGATGCGGCGGCGGCGCGGGCGGGTTCGGCGGCCAAGGCGGCCCGGCCTTCAACCCGTACCCGAACGGCGTGCCGGGCACTCTCGTGTTCCCGAACCACCACTTCACCCGTAGCCCGCGCGACTTCTTCATGACGGACACCCGCTGAACCCGAACCGGACTTGTCAGCCCGCCGCGCCAGCAAGGGGCCAACCACTCA
>JAYTTN010000143.1:0-8344 GCA_043745295.1 Fimbriiglobus sp.
GTCTTCGCCGCGACCGCAGGGAGCGCGCCGCAATCACTCCTCCTCGTGGTGCAGCTTGGCCTTCGACACCACCTGCTGCTGCACCATCATCGGCACCTCGTCGTAGTGGCTCAGTTCCATCGTGTACGACCCCTGGCCCTGCGTCATGCCGCCCAGCGCGGCGGCGTACCGCGTCACTTCGGCCAGCGGCACCAGGGCGGTGACGACGGCCACGTCGCCCGGCAGCGTGTCCTGGTTCATCACCTGGCCCCGCTTCGGCGGGATGTCGCTCAGCACCGCCCCGACGTACCGCATGGGCACCGTCACGTCCAGCTTCACGACCGGCTCCAGCAGCACCGGCCGGGCGGCGCGGAACGCCTTGCGGAAGGCGTGCCGGGCGGCGGTGGCGAAGGCCGCGTCGGACGAGTCCACGTCGTGGTACTTGCCGAAGTGGACTTCGACCGCGACATCCTGGATGCGGTAGCCGGCCAGCACCCCCTGCGCCAGGATCTCCTTGCACCCCTTCTCGACGGCCGGCAGGAAGTTGTTCGGGATGGTGCCGCCGACGACGTGGTCGATGAAGGCGAAGTTGTGCGCCGGGTCGTAATGCACCGCCCGCATCTTCTCGAACCGCGAGCGGTTGGCGAACTGCGCCTCCAGTTGCTCCAGGGTGGTGATGGCGCGCGGCAGCGGGTACACCCGCAGGTGCACCTCGGCGAACTGCCCCCGCCCGCCGGTCTGCTTCTTGTGCTTGTGGTCGCCGACGCCGGGGTTGTGGATCGTCTCGCGGTACGGGATCTTCGGCTCCTTCGTCACCACGTCCACGTCGTACCGGTGCTTCAGCCGCTCCTGCACCACGTCCAGGTGCAGCTGGCTGACGCCGGAGATGACGGTCTCGTGCGTCTGCGGGTCGTGCGTCACCCGCACCGTCGGGTCTTCCTCGGCGATCTTGTGCAGGCCGGTGGCGATCTTCTGCTCGTCGCCCCGCACCCGCGCCTCGACGGCCAGCCCGAACATCGGCTGCGGGAACGCCGGGTGCGGCACCGCCGGCGCGTCGGCGCGGAAGGCCACCGTGTCGCCGACGTGCAGGCCGTCCACCTTCGACACGGCGATGATGTCGCCCGGCCCGGCCTCGCTCACCGACACGTGGTCCTTGCCCTGCACCAGCAGCAGTTGGCCGACCCGCATGGCCTTGCCGGTGGTCACGTCCACGATGCCGTGGTTCGGCGTCAGCGTGCCGGCCAGCACGCGGATGAAGCTGAGGTGCCCGACGTACCGGTCGTTCACCACCTTGAACACCAGGCCGAGGAACTCCGAGTCGTCGGTCGGCGTGACCGGCCGCGCCTGCCCGTTCACCCCCACCGTCATGCCGGCCAGCACTCGCTTGGCGTAGCTCGGCGACAGCCCGTGCCGGCCGAGCGCGTCGAGCAGCTCGCGGACGCCGATGTCCTTGGTGGCCGACGTGCAGAAGATGGGCACCAGCGTGCCGGCGGCGAGCGCGCCGGGGATGGCCGCTTCCAACTCCTCGGCCGACACCGCGCCGTCGGTCAGGAACTTCTCGGTGAGGGCCTCGTCGGCCTCGATGACGGCGTCGACGAGCTGCTGGCGCACGTCCTCCGGCGGCAGCGGGCAGTGGTGGCCGACGGGCGGCGGGTCGAGCGCGCACAGCACCGCCGAGAACGCCGCGCCGGTGGCGTCGGGCACGTTGAACGGCACGCACTGGCGGCCGAACGCCTCCCGGATGGCGGCGACGACGGCCGGGAAGTCGGCCCTCTCGTCGTCCAGCTTGTTCACCACGATGACGCGGCTGAGGCCCCGCTCGCCGGCGGTGGCGAACATCTTGCGGGTGTGCGCCTCCACCCCGTGGACGCCGCACACGACCACCACGGCCGTCTCCACCGCGCTCAGCGCTTCGAGGGCCGCGCCGATGAAGTCGGGCGAGCCGGGCGCGTCCAGGATGTGCAGGTTCTTGCCGGCGTGTTCGGCGTGCAGGACGTGCGCGTCGATGCTGAAGTGGTGCCGCTTCTCGTCCTCGTCGGTGTCGGCGGCCGACGTGCCGTCGTCCACCCGGCCGAGCCGGTCCACCGCGTGCGCCTCGAAGAGCAGGGCGTCGGCCAGGCTGGTCTTGCCGCTGGCGCGATGCCCGACGAGGGCGATGTCGCGGACGCTGTCCACCGTGTGACGCATGATCGGACCTCCCTGGAGAGAAGGGGGCGACCCGGCGAAGCGGAAGGAGGCTCGGTGGCGGAGCGCGGCGGGAACCGGTTGGGAGCGGTTCAGGTCGTGTGCGTCGAAGGAGTCGCCGTCCGTCGGCCGGGGACCGCGGGAACTGGAGCGAGGGCCAACAAATCGGGCAGGGACACCTGCCCTTCGTAAAGCGCCCGGCCGACGATGCAGCCGAACGTGCCGGCGTCGGCCAGCCGGCGGGCGTGTTCGAGGGAGCTGACCCCGCCGGACGCGATGACCGGCAGCCGGGTGGACTGTCTCAGGTCGGCCAACCGCTCGTGGTTCGGCCCGGCCATCATGCCGTCCGTGGCGATGTCGGTGGACACCACCGCGAACAGCGGGAACGCCTCCACCGACCGGGCCAGGTCCACCGCCGTCACGGTGCTGGTGGTGAGCCAGCCGTGCGCGGCGACGAACCCGTCGCGGGCGTCCAGACCCAGCACGATCCGCTGCGGGTGCCGGGTGGCGGCATCGCGGACGAACGCCGGGTCTTGAAGCGCCTTGGTGCCCAGCACCGCCCACCGGACGCCCCAGTCGAAGACGGCCGCGAGGTCGTCGTCGGTGCGGATGCCGCCGCCGAGTTGCACCGGCACGTCCACCGCCGTCACGATCCGCCGGATCACGTCGCCGTTCACCGGCTGCCCGGCTTTGGCCCCGTCGAGGTCCACCAGGTGCAGCCGGTCGGCCCCCTGCCGCACCCACTCCGCCGCCACCGCCACCGGGTCGTCGGAGAACACCGTCTCCCGGGCGTAGTCGCCCTGGCGGAGCCGCACGCACCGGCCGTTCAGCAGGTCGATGGCCGGGTAGATGAGCATGGCGGACGGGGTCCTCGGGTGGGTGCCATTGTGCGCCGCCGGCCGGCGCGACGCAAGTGGGTGGTTCAGTTTCCAGATCGGTCAAGAGATTCGATTGACCGTGGCTCGGACGATCCGCGTGACGAACACGGCATTCGGCGTGACGCGGTAAAGAATCCGGTAGGTTCCCGTTCCTCTCTGTCGGCCGAAGAGCGTCTCCCGCCACTCGGAGCCGTCCGCGCCGCGCAGGGCCGAGACCGCGAACCGCTCCGGGTTCCACGACAGCGAATCGACGACCGCGAGGAGTCGTGCGACCCAGCGGCCGACCGTCCGCGGCGACCGCCGGCGGTGGTAGCGGATCGCACGGTCCAAGTCCGCTTCCGCCCGCACGCTGATGATCACGTCGGGCATACGCTAGTCCCCGACGCGAACGCCGTACCGCGCGGCGATTTCCAGGATCGCCTCCCGCGCCGGACGGACGCGGCCGGCGCGGATGTCGTCCTCGCTCTCGGCGAGTCCGGCGAGGATTTCCTCATCGGTCTCGGCGGGCGGTTCCTCGAAGTCCATCCCGTCGATTTCGGAGGACGATTCCGACTCGGCGCGTTCCACCTCGCTTCCAGTCCGATCAGCGATGACATCCTCGGCGATGTCCGTCGGCAAGTCGTTCATTTCCTCGCTCCCAGGTCGTTGGGGAAGGGGAGTGGCACTCGCACTATTCTACTCGCCCTCGCGAACCGCGGTGATACCGGTACGCCCCCGCGATGTCCGCTCCGGCCCGCGATGTGAGGATGACTTCAAAACACGTCATTCCTCCAGAGCGAAGCCTTCAGCGGCGGCGATCTCCTCGAACACCGCTCGGAGGGGGCGCACTCGACCGGCATCGAGGTCCGCCAACCACTCGCGGATGGCGTCCAGCGACTCGGCTTCGTCGATCGGCGCCTCGATGTGGTCGGACACGTTGGCGTGTCCGCCGCAGGCCGCCAACTTCTCGGCCGTCTTGTAGCTGTCAGTCGCGAGTGCGATGGTCGTTGCGTCACTCCGGTGTCGGCGGGGAAGGCCCGTTCCACCGCGTCCCATTGCACTGTCCGACACCGCCCGGCGCGTTGCAAGCGGGTGGCCGGAGAAACAGTGCGCTCAGCGGTTCCGGCTCGCCCGCTCGACGGTGAGAATTACGACGAGGTCTTGGATGATCCGGTAGCGGATTCGATACGCCCTTCGTCGCTTGCCGAAAATCATCTCGCGGACCTCGTAGCCCAAGTCGTCCGAGTCGTCTTCGACGACCGAGTACCGTTCGGGCATTTCGGCCAACCCGTCGATGGCGGCGAGCATCCGTCCGATCCACCGCCGCGCCGTCCCCGGCACCCGACGACTCACCGCCCGGTACGCGGCCGCGATCTCCGCTTCCGATTCGGCCGTGTAGAAGACTTCGAACATGCGGCTCAGTCTTCGAGGGTGAAGCCGTCTTCGGCGGCCAGTTCGCGGAGCACATCCTTGGCGGGTCTGTACCGACCGGCTTCGAAGTCGGCCATGCTGCGGCGGAGTTTGGTGAGCCTCTCCGCTCGTTCACCCTCGTCGTCCTCCGGCGCGGCGGCGCGGGGTGAATGGAGGGCATTGTCGGTGTCGGCGACTTCGGTTGGCAGTTCGTTCATCGCGTCGCTCCGGGAAAGGCCAGTTCCACTTCCGCCATTGTACCATCCGTCGCCGACACCTTCACCCGTGTGGTGAACGGCTCGGCGAACGTCAGCCGCATGGTGCGGCCGGTTTCGGGGTCGCGGTCGGCGGACAGGATGCGCCAGTTCCGCAGCCACGCCACCGCCTCGTATTCGCCAGGCGGGACGTGGTCGAAGCGGAAGCGGCCGGCGGCGTCGGCGACGGCGAAGTACGGGTGTTCGCAGGCGAACACGTCGGCGGTACTCCAGAAGTAGCCGGTCCCGCTGGTGAACTCGACGTGCCCGGCGCGGTCCAGCTTCCGTTTCGCCGGCCGGCTCGCCGTCGGGAAGGCCAGCGTGAACGTGGTCGCGCCGCGGGCGCGGATCATCTGGTACGCGGCGTCGGCGGACGACAGCGTCACCTCGTCGCCGACGCGGACGAACCCCGCGCGGGTCGTCGTCTCGCCCTGCTTCGCCGTCACGGCGAAGTCCCGCACCTCGACCGTCAGCGGCGTGTACGGCCACGGCTTGGCGTTCGCCGGGTCGATGCCGGTCAGCCACACCACCGCCCCGGCGACGGCCCGCGTGGTCGCGTCGATTCCGGGCGCGAAGTGGTTCGGCACGTTGCCCCACTTCGACCCGTCGCGGGTGCGGACGAGGCCGTTGATGGCCGGCACCGTCGGGATTTCACCGCGCCACGTCACGCGGCCGGACACGGTCGCCGTCGGCAGCGGTGCCGGAGCCGGGGCGATGTACGCGACTGCGGGCGGGGGTGTCGGGGTGTCGTCGCGGTATTCCCGGCCGCAGCCGACGGCGGCGAGTGATAGAATCGCCGTGAAGAGAGTGCGTGTCACGCGACCTCGGGGGGAGAAGCCATGAGCGGGTTCGTCGTGCGGCACCGGTCGGACGCCCCGACGGTGCCGTGCCCGTGCGGGTTCAGCACCCGCATCGTCACCGCCGCCGACGGCGGGCCGTGTTCGGTCCACGTCACCCGCATCCGCGACTCGGTGCGGCACTACCACGCGAACACCACCGAGGTGTACTACATCCTGAGCGGCACCGGCAAGATGGAGTTGAACGGCGAGTGGTTCGACGTGCGGCCGGAAACGGTCGTCCGCATCGACGCCGGCACCCGCCACCGGCTGGTCGGCGACGACGGCCGGGAAGTCACCACCCTCGTCATGGCGATGCCCGCCTTCGATGCGAGCGACGAACATTTCGACTGATCTTCGTGCGAGGCCAGTTCTGTCCACGTGTCGGGGACGGGAAGCGACTGGAAAACTGTGGCGGGGTGACGAACCCCGCCCCACCTCTCGCCCCACGAAGTGGGGGAGAGGTCGCCTCGTGCGCCCCGCACGAGGCGGGTGAGGGGGCTTGTACTTCTCCCGGATCGCGCCCCCTCACCCGGACCGGCTGCGCCGTTCCGACCTCTCCCCCACGGTCGTGGGGGAGAGGTGTTGGGTGGTTGGCTCCGTCGCCTGGGTCAATCCCCCACTACGCCTCACATAAAGGTTGTTCCGCCAAAGATGTGGACAGCACTGGCCTCACCCGCCCACATTCCCGGCCCCACTACTTCTTGTGCGCCGGCAGGGCCGCGACGCGCTTGCGGATGTCCTCGACGACGGCCTTGAACCGCTTGTCCTCCGGGCTTCCGAAGTCGGCTTTGAACTTCTCTTCCGGCAGCCCTTCGCGGAGGCCGTCGAACGCCGGCACCCAGTCGGCGACGGCGAAGTTGTCCTTCAGCTTCGCCAGCCGCGGCGGGTCGGCGGCGACCTCCTTGGCGAACGCCACCCCGGCGTAGTCGGCCGACAGATCGACGAAGCTGAACCCGCTCGCCCCCTTCAAGTCGGACAGCTCCTTCGACAGCCCGGCGAACTCGGCCGCCTCCGCCCCGACGAGCTGCACCAGCGCCACCGACACGACGAAGTGCTGGCACAAGTCCCGCCGGCCGCGCACGGTGGGCACCCCCAGGACCGCCAGCCGGTCCTTCCGTTCGGCGTCGGTCTCCACCCGCTCGCACATCCGCTTGGTGAGCGGGTTCGACCGCAGGATGGTGGAATCGTCCAGCGCGAGGCCGAGGCCGATGAGGAACGCCGCCGCGCGGTGGTTCTCGTGCTGGCCCTCGGCGGCGGCCGCTGCTGCACGGATGTACTCGACCGTGAGCGCGTCGTTCTTCGGCCGCTTCGGGTCGGCGGCCAGCGTCTTCGCCGCGTCGCCGACGGCCTTCACCACGGCGTGTACGGCCGCGTCGCGGTCGGACAGCTTGCGGGGCGGGTCGGCCGCCGGGGCCGGGCGAGCTTCCTTCCCGTCCGCCAGCGCCTCGACGTACTCCGTCGCCAGCGGGTCTTTCGACGGCAACTCGGCCAGCGTCTTGTACAGCACCAGCAGCCGGGCGCGGGCCTTGGGTCGCAGCGTCTCCCACGTCAGCCCGTGCCCGCCGGCCTTCTCCTCGGCCCAGACGTGCATGACCAGCAGGTTCAGCGGGTCGAAGCGGGGGCGGTAGCCGGGCTTCGTCGCCCCGCCGTCGGCGAACTTCTCCCGCATGACCGACGCCGGGTCGGCCGTCTTCACCGCGCCGAGGTGCCGGCCGAGGGCGTGCGTGAGGGCGTCCACCCGCTCGGCTTCCGTCTTCGGCCAGTTGTCGCGGAGCAGGACGTGCGCCTTCCACGGCCGGCCGGTGGCGCTGAACTGCTCGCCCTCGTCCTTCGTCGGCGACCGCGCCAAGTAGCCGACCGCCAGCCCGCCGGGCTTCGTCTCCACGGTCGTCTTGAAGTGTTCCAGCGCGAAGTCCCAGCCGACCTCGGCGGTCGTCTTCCACTCGGCCGTCACCTCCACCGCGAACGTCACGCCGACGTGCGCCTCGAACACCCCGGCGGCGGCGGCGAACCGCTCGCGGAGCACCTTCTCCCACGCCGCCCGCACCCGCCCGTCGCGGTCGTCCACCAGTAGCGACACGGGCACGCGGATCAGTTTCCGGGCGTCCGGCTGGGCGGGCACGTCGTCCGGCTTGGGCAACTCGCCGGCCAGCTTCGCCCCCTGGAAGTCGAACGAGTCGCCGCGCGGCACGAACAGGTACGGCGTGTACGGGTCCAGTTTGAACCGCTCGTTCTTGTTCGACCGGGTGACGATCAGCGTGGGTTCGCGGCCGACCGGGATGGCCACCGTGTCGCCGGCCGCGAGGGTGAAGTCCCGCCGCTTGTCCGGCGCGTGCGCGACGGCGAACGCGATGTCGGCGGCGGTGCGGTTCTGAATGCAGACGACGGCGGCGGGGGCGACCGCCGGAGCGGCGGCGACGGCCAGCAAGACCGTCAGGTGGGCGCGCATCGGGTGGGGTCTCGAAGGTGGGGCGGGTGGTGGGATGGTAGCAGATGAAACGAACGGGGCAAACCGGCGAGTGCGACCGGGGGTGCGCCGGAGTTTCCGGGCGAACCCGGCCCGCCGCGCCCACTCCCTCCCTCGCGGGAGAGGGATTTGGAAGAAACCCCGGCCCGCCGCGCCCACTCCCTCCCTCGCGGGAGAGGGATTTGGAAGAAACCCCACCCCCCGGCCCCTTCCCCGTTCCGGAGAGGGGGTATTCGACACGACGGCGTGGTCTGGCGAGCCGCGACCGCGAGGGAGTGGCATCGGTTCTTGCGAGCCGCGACCGCCAGGGAGTGGCATCTCGGCTTGGGTTAAAGAGGCCACTCCCTCGCGGTC
>JAYTTN010000144.1:0-8308 GCA_043745295.1 Fimbriiglobus sp.
GGGGAGTCAGTTCCAGGTGAATGGGGGTGCGGATGTGACTCAGCGAGGTGGCACCGTGCAGTTCCTCACGGACATCGGCCTCGACATCATCAACGGCACTTTCCTGTGTCAGGCCGGCGGCCAACCGGGGAACTTCGCAGGCCTTCGTGCGAAGGCCTCGGCGGAGGGGAACGTCAACTCGGACAAGAACCGCATTCAGATCAACCAGGGCGGAACCTTCTCGGTCGTCAATCCGGGGAATCTGCCGCAGGCACGGTACGACTTGGAGAAAGTGGCGGTCCAGAACCTCGGCGGGAACGTGACCATCGGCGAGCGCGTGCTACTCACGAGTACCGCGACCGTGTCCAACGTCCTCAGTCCGACCGAAACGGTTTCCGTCTACCAGTCCGCCGGGCAGTTCCGACTCGCCCACGGATCGACCCTCCAAGCGACGAACGGGTTGAAACTCGACGGCGGGGAGTTCTTCACCACCACGACCGAGACGGTTGCCGCGAACGCGATTCCGGATGCGGTGATTGTCGGCAGATTGATCATCCGCTCGACGACGATCACCCTTGTCGAGAACAGCACCACCACGGGCGTTATCGGGAACCTCGCGGTGACCAACGGGAACATCCAGTTCTACAGCGGCACCTTCAAGCCGGTTCTCGACTGCGGCGTGAACGGCGAGCCGATCCCCGCGAACGAGGCGAATCCCGAACGCATCTCCAAGATCACGACGGCATGGTCGCTCAAACTCGGTGCCGGACTCGTGAAGATCGAGCCGCGGAAGTTGAACTTCGGTGCGGCACAAATGCGGAACGGTCGCACTTGGGGCGAACTCTTCCACGCCGATCAGGGAATCACCTCGGTCGTGGCCGGCGAGAGCCTCAACACCCCCCTGGCCGGCACCAACTTCTTGTTCGATCCCGTCTACGGTTTCGGCGGCACCACGCTCATCGGCCTCAAATTGAAGTGGCAAGCCGGGAACTGACTCCGATCATCTCGTTCAAAACCCGACCTCTCAGGAGTGAAGACCATGACGGTCCTTCGACTGCTCCCGCTGCTGGCCATCCTCGCGTTCGTCGCCTCGCCGACGGGCGGGAAGGTGAACGACTGGGACGACGCTCCACCCTCGCCGTACATGCCCGACGAGAATCAAGGCCGGGCGTTCACGAGTTCTCTCAACGAAGGCCGCGTCCTGTCCATCACGGATCGCGTGATCGTGTTCCAGGTCCTTCCCAACACCTACGGCACGTTCGAAAAGGACGGGACGGTGACGAAGTATCTGGAGATCGTGCCCGCCGAACCGCAGAAGTACTACCTCCACCCGTGCCTGTGGAACGGCGGGCTGGCCGTCGATGCGACCGACAACTTCTCCTTCTCGGCGAAGGACGTGAAGGCTGGCGACTGCCTTCGGGTGGATTACGTGACCGACACGCGGGGCAACCGCTGGGTGAGCCACATCTGCATCTGGCGGCGGCCCGGCGGTGCCCTGCCGCCGGAGCGACGGAAAGGCGGGGTAGACGCCGACGGTAGCACGACCGTGGAGAGAATGACCGCTCGTCTCTTCCGCATCCACGATGCGAAGATGCAACAGCAAGCCGGCGGCAAGTAACCCCCGCCCGAACCCCCGGCCCGGCCGGGGTTCGTCAGTTCCCCTTCGCTTTCCCGTACTTCCGCAGGCCGCCGACCAGTTGCCAGAAGCCCCGCCACCGCTGCCAGACGGTGCGGCCGTGGGTGAAGCGGAGCAGGCCCCGCGCGGTGGCGTCGGCCGACGGGTCGCCGGTGAGGGCCGTCTCGACGTGCGGGCGGAAGGTGCCCTTGCGGTGCGTCACCACCTGCGCGACGGTCATCTGAAGAAGCCCCTCGGTGCCCTGCGTCACGCCCCAGCCGCTCGCCTTCCGCCCGCCGAACGGCGTCTCCGGGTGGGCCGTCGGCACGATCACGTCGTTCACCGTCACCGCGCCGACGGGCAGCTTCGCGGCGAGGGCATCTGCGGCGGCGCGGTCGGCGGTGAAGACGGCGGCGGCCAGCCCGAACGGGCAGGTGTTCGCGGCGACGACGGCAACATCCAGGTCGTCGAACGGCAACACGGCCAGCAGCGGGGCGAACGTGGCGGCGGTGCAGACGGGCGAATCCGCCGGCGGGTCGAGGATGACCGTGGGGGGGAAGTCCGAGCCGGAAGCGTGAAAGACGGTGGCGGAAAAACCGTCGCTCACGCTTCCGGCTCGGAGCGGCGTTCCCCCGCTGTCGGCGACGACGTGGAGGGCCTTCTCGGCCTGACCCGGCGACACCAGCGTCACCGGCGGTTCGGCTTCGACCAGCGGTTTCAGCGCTTCGACGAACCGGTCGTACACGCTCCGATGCACGAACGCCCGGCGGGTCGCCATACAGGTTTGCCCCCGGTTCATCGTCGCCCCGTACCACGCGGCGCGGGCGGCCAGAGTCACGTCCGCGTCCGTCAGCACGAACACGGCGTCGCACCCGGACAGTTCCAGCGCGGACGGGATGAGCCGTTCGCCCAGCCGCGCGGCCAGCCTGCGGCCGACGTTGTCCGACCCGGTGAAGTGCAGGAAGTCGATGTCGGTGTCGGCCAGCTCCGGCCCGGCCGCGCGGGTGGCGGGCAAGCGGACCAGCACGTCCGCCGGGACGCCGGCGGCGCGGAACACCTCGTCCAGCGCCGCGGCCGTCCGCGGGGCGAACTCGCTCGGCTTCCACGCCACCGCGTTGCCGGCGACCAGCGCGTGCAGGACCGGCACGACGGTCAGGAAGATCGGGTAGTTCCAGGTGCCGATGAGGGCCACGACGCCGTGCGGCCGGCGGTGGACCGTGTCGCGGCAGCCCATCAGCCAGAGCGGTCGCCAGCCGATCCGCTTCGGGCGGAGGGTGCGCGCCGCCGTCTGCCACAGGAACTTGCACGCCGAGGCGGTGGGCAACAACTCGGTGGCGATGACTTCCGCCGGCGGGCGGGCGATGTCGGCGGCGACGGCGGCCGCGAGGAAATCGGCCCGCTCGACGAGCAGGTGGCGGAACTCGCGGACGCAGTGGAGGCGGTCGGCGACCGTCCGCGCCGCCCACGCGGGCTGGGCGACACGACACCGGTCAACGGCCGAGGCGATGGGAGTCATGAGGGAGTTGTAGTCTTGCGAGCCGCGACCGCGAGGGAGTGGCATCTTCAATCGTACCAGGATGCCACTCCCTGGCGGTCGCGGCTCGCAGGACCGGCCTCACATGCCGGGCATCCTCTTCAGTTCCTCGGCCCGCTTCTGCCAGGCGGCCACGACGGGCGCGCGGAACTCGGCGGGCGCGGCGGCGTCGAACGGGAACAGCGCCTTGTTCTTCTGGGCCGTCGGGTCGATCTGGAAGACGAGCAGGTCGAAGGCCAAGTCGCGGAGGGCCACCTCGTCGGCCTCCAGCTGCTTGACCAGCAGGTCGATGACCTCCGCGCTCTTCTTCTGCCGGTCGGTCAGCCCGCGCAGGCCGGCGGACAGCAGCCGCTCGCCGTCCTGGTCCAGCCGCAGCTTCTTCGACGCGGCCTTGAAGAAGCCCTCCCCGCCGGGCAGGGCGAGCAGCTCGCGGGCGGCTTGCCGGCCGGCCACCCGGACGAGGAACCGCTTCGGGTCGTTCAGCGCGTCGGCCACGCGGCCGTGTTCGCCGAGGGCGGCGGCGGCGTACACGCCCAGGCACGCGGCCGATTGAGTCGGCGACTCGTCCTGGATCAACTCGTCGATGGCCCCCGGCACCGAGGCGGCGGCGGCCAGCTTCTTGCCGGCGGCGTCGATGGCCGTCAGCATCCCCTTGGCGATCTCGGCGTTCGGCGCGATGCCGGTGCGGGCGTAGTACGCCGAGGTCTGCCGCTTGCTCTTCGGGTCGGGCGTCCGCGGGCCGACCAGCCCGGCCCCGGTGCTGGTCCAGAAGAACTCCTCGCCGGCGGCCACCTTCGGCGCGTCCGTCTGACGGGAGCGGAAGGCGGCGGTGCCGGCGTTCACGTGCAGGGCGGCGAACGTGCGGGCCGACTCGTCCGCGCTCGGCGCGGCCGTGTGTTCCACCTCCACCACCACCTCGGTCTTGTCGTCGGCCACGGTCACGTCCCAGATTTCCTCCAGGAAGCGGACGCGGAACTTCGCGCCCGCCGGCTTGGTGGCGGTCAGGTAAACGCGGCCGACGTGCAGGGTGAAGTCGGCCTCGTACCCCTGGTATGGGTCGTGCGGCGTGATGGCGGTTTCGAGGACGGGGATCGGCTGGAGTTCGGGCACGTTCCCCCACAGCAGGATTTGACCGCCGGTGGTCTTCAGCTTGGCCTTGAACCCCGGCAGGCAGACGACGCGGTCCGACGTGAACAGGCGGGCGTTCTCCCCGATCAGGGTCGTCCAGACGGCGTCGCCGGCCTTCGTCGCCACCACCGGCGGGCCGGTCGGGTCGAGGTCCGGCCCCGCCACCCGGCCGGGGCGGATCGGCGTCTTCGCCGGCACCAGTTCGAGCAGCGGGTCTTTCTTCGGCTCGACCGGGGGCATCGGCATTGGCTCGACGGGCGGCAGCGGGTCCTTCTTCGGCTCGACCGGCGGCATCGGCATCGGGTCCACGGGCATGGGGTCTTTCTTCGGCTCGTCCGGCGGCTGGGGCGCGTCCGGCTTCGGCTCCACCGGCCGGGGCATCGGCACGGCGTCCGGCGCGGGCGGCGTCGGGGCCAGCACCACCTCGGCCGGCTTCTTCGGCCAGACCATGACGACGGCCAGCACGAACCCGGCGGCCAGCGCCGCCGCCAGCCCCCAGCGGATGAGCGCGTTGCCGCCGCCCTTGCCGCGGTCGGACATGCCGAGCAGGAACGGCAGGTCGCTGTCGTCGTCGGCCCCCGCCCCGGTCGGCTCGATCATTCCGCCGACGGGGATGGCGGTGCCCGGCTTGCGGCCGGGGATCGACTCGCGGCCCTTGACCAACCGGTACATCCGCTGGTACGCGGTGGGCGGGACACGGAGCTGTTCGGACAGCAGCAGCGTGAGTATCTGGTGGCAGGCGGCCACCTCGGCCAGGTGCGGGTCGGACTCGATGCAAGTTTCTTCAAACTCGCGGAGCTGCTCCGGCGGCAGGCTGTCGCTCAGGTAGCCGGCGACGGTGTTCGGGTCGGACGGCGTGCCGGTGCCGGTGGACGGCGGCGTGGACAGCCCGCGCCGGCGGGTGACGCGGCGAATCCGCTCGACGAGCGCCTGCGCCTCCTGGCTGTCGGCCAGCTTGTGGCCGATGGCCGCCGCCTCGGACGGCTCCAGGGTGTCGTCGAGGTACGCCAGCAGGGTGCGGAGGGTCAGGCGCATTGTGGGAATTCCAGTCGGGAGGATGCGGGAGCGAATCGAACAAGGATTCAAAAAGAGGAACACGGGTGACACGGATCAAAGCCGGGATGAAAGAGGATCAGAAAGAACAAAATCCTGGTTTGATCCCGGCTTTGATCCGGTCTTTCATCCTCTCCATCCGTGTTCCTCTTCCTTGAACGGTAATTTCCTGAACGTTTCAGCCACCCTTCGTAACTGTTGGTGGCGAACCGCGCCCGGTTTCGTGCATAATTCCGGAAAGATTCTTCCGGAGTCCGTCATGCCTCGGTTCGCTCTCCCCCTGCTGTTGCTCCTACCGGCGTTCGCCCCCGCTGCCGACCTGGGGCTGAAGGTGCCGGCCGACTTCGCCGTCGCCGAGTTCGCCGACGCCAAGCTGGCCAACGACATCTACTGCATGACCATCGACGCCAAGGGGCGGGTGCTGGTCGCCGGAAAGGGGTACGTCCGCCACCTGATCGACGACGACAGCGACGGCAAGGCGGATCGGGCGGTGGACGTGATCCCGCCGCCGAAGGAGGGGCCGATGGGCCTGCTGTGGGAGGGCGACACGCTGTACGTCGTGACCGACGGCGGGCTGTGGCGGTACAAGGGCGTGGACGGGCTGAAGGCGACCGCCGCGAAACCCGAACTGGTGCTGAAGCTGGCGACCGGCGGCGAACACGCGGCGCACGCCGTCAAGCGGCTGCCCGACGGCAAGCTGTACGTCCTGTGCGGCAACAACACCGGCATCACCGCGAAGACGGTGACGGACCCGACTTCGCCGATCAAGACGCCGGTCGCCGGCTGTCTGCTGCGGGTGTCGGACGACGGCAAGGAGGTGGCCGTCATCGCCGACGGCTTCCGCAACGCCTACGACTTCGACGCCAACACGCAGGGGTACCTCGTCACGTTCGATTCCGACAACGAGCGGTGCGTCGGGTTGCCGTGGTTCGAGCCGACAAGGGTGTATCACATCTCCGCCGGCGGGCATTACGGGTGGCTGAACCCGCAGCACGCCAACCGTTGGCGGCTGCCGCCGTACTACCCGGACGTTGTCGCCCCCATCGCGACCGTCGGCCGCGGGTCGCCCACCGGCGTGGCCGGCTACCGCCACACCGCCTTCCCGCCGGCGTACCGCAACGGGGCGTTCGTCGCCGACTGGACCTTCGGGAAGGTGTGGCACGTCAGCTCTCGGCAGAAGGAGGATCGAATCGTTTGGGGGGCAGTGCCGTTCCTAGAGTCCACCGGCGACAACGGTTTCGCCCCGACCGGGCTAGCAGTTCACCCGAAATCGGGCGAGTTGTACGTCAGCATCGGCGGGCGCGGGACGCGCGGCGCGGTATACCGGGTGCGGTACGTGATGGCTGACCCGCAGGCGGAGGCCGTTCCCCGGCGAGCAGTTCCGCTCTTTCCCATGCTCCCGATGCCGCTCCCGAACCGGCTTCGGGCAACGGAGTTCACCGAGGCAAAAACGCCCGACGCTCGGCTCCGCGTGCTGCGCGGCTGGCAGTTGCACCTCGGCGACCTCGTGGACCCGAAGCTCGTCGGCACCGCGTTCGAGGGGTACTCGCTGCGGAAGCCGGCGGACGCCAACACCGTCCGCGACCTGGGCAAGGCGGTGCGTCACCTGTACCCGACCGGCGACGCGAACCTGGACCGCGAACTCAGCCGCACCCTGGCGGCGCTGGAAGATTCGTCCGACGAGGCGACGGGGAAAGTCCTCGCGCACCTGCTGGCGCAGCCCGACCCGGTGGAGAAGGTCCACGACCTCATCGTCCTCGCGCGGCTGGGCGGGGCGCTCGCGGACGCCGACGGGGTGAAGCTGGCCGACGCCCTGGTGACACTCGACAGTCAGTACGAGGCCGCGAAGATCGGCCGCGACACGAATTGGCCGCTGGTGATGACGGACGTGGTGAAGGCGCTGCTGGCGAAGCGGCCGAAGTTGGCCGACGAGATCGCCGGGCACCCGCGCTTCGGCCGGCCGGATCACGTCTGGCTGGCGACCGTGCCGGGGGTGAACAAGGTGGCCGTGGCGCGGGCGTTCGTCCGACAGGCCGGCAGCGGGCCGAAGTACCAGTGGACCAGCGGCACGGTGAAGCTGCTGGCGAGCCTGCCGCCGGCCGAGACGAAACCGCTCTTGGCGAAGCTCTGGACCGCCGGCGGGTTGGAGGACGCCGTTCTGCCACTGCTGGCGCGGACACCGGACGAGGCGGACCGCGCGAAGTTCGTCCGCGGGCTGTCGTCGCTGCAAGCCAGCGTTGTCGCGGTCTCCGCCGGCGCGCTGTCGAAGTTGCCGGCCGCGACGGACACCGTCGCCGAGCTACCGCCGCTCGTCAAAGCGCTCCGCCGGTACAGCGACACGAAGACCGACGCGGCCGTCCGCGCCGCCGTGCTGAAGCGGCTGACCGAGAAGACGACGAAGACCTTCCCCGATGTAGCCGACTGGGAGAAGTGGCTGACCGACACGCACCCGGCACTGGCCAAGACGCTGTCCTCGCCGGGCTACGATGCGGCCAAGTGGAAAGCGCGTCTCGCCGAGGTGAAGTGGGACGCCGGCAACGCCGAGCGCGGGGCGAAGCTGTTCGCCACGGCCAACTGCGCGGCGTGCCACGTCGGCGGGCGGGCGACTGGGCCGTCGCTGGTCGGCGCGGCCAAGCGGTTCAGCCGGGACGACCTGTTCACGGCCATCCTCGACCCGAACCGCGACGTGTCGCCGCGCTACCAGACCGTCCGCATCACCACCGACGAGGACAAGGTGTACGAGGGCGTCATCGTGTACGACGCGCCCGACGGCGTGCTGCTGCAAACCTCTGCCGACGTGACCGTCCGCATCGCCGGCAAGGGGATCGTGAATCGCAAGCCGGGCACGAACTCGCTCATGCCCGCCGGGCTGCTCGACGCCTTCAAGCCGGAGGACATCGCCGACCTGAATGCGCACCTGAAGGGGTTGCAGTAACGGGGGAGTCTTGCAACGGGTCCGCTTCCACGTCCGTCGCCGCGCTCCGGCGATGACGAGAAGA
>JAYTTN010000145.1:0-8304 GCA_043745295.1 Fimbriiglobus sp.
AAGCGCGGGTGGAAGGAATGACGCTGCTCAGCGCGGATAGCAAGTTCGCGCCGTACCAAGTTTCGATCCTGTGGTGACGCCGCTCACCCCCCGAACCACCGGCGGGGGTCTTGGCGGAAGTAGTCGGCCAGCAGCTCGAACACCGCCGGGTATTCGTCTCCCAAGCCGTGCGGGTTGCAGAAGAACGCCTCCGCGCAGTCGGCGAAGAACTCGGTCTCGTCGTCCGCCGCCTGTTCGCTCAGGAATGTCTGCCGGCTCCGGCCCACCTCCTTGCGGTGATCCGCCAGAGCCGCCGACATCACCCGCACCCAGTTCGCCTCGGCCTCCGGGCTATCCAACGGCGGTGTGCCGTTCGTCTCGCCGTCCAGGAAATCCAGTTGGTGGGCGAACTCGTGGACGACCACATTGTACCCGCACGCCGGGTCGCGGCTCTCGGTCAGCACATGGTCCCACGACAGGATGACCGGCCCGCGATACACCGCCTGCCCGTCGATGACCCGATCCGACAACTCGTCGTCCTCCCAGTCGTCCTCCGCCTGGGGCGTGCGGAAGTCCGACGGGTACACCACCACCGACGGCACCCGCGCGAAGTAGTCGTGGTCGTCGAAGCCGATCAGCAGCAGGGCCGCGAGGGCCGCGATAGTGACCTTGATTTCGTCCGTGACGTGCAGTCCGCCGCACCCTTCCCACCCCTTTTCGGCGACGAGAATGCGGGTGATGTCGCGCAGCTTGGCCTGCTCCGGCGCGGACAGCCGCGGGAAGTGGCCGACGTTCCGCGCCAGGATGGCGTCCCACCACGACGGAAACGGCTCGGCGAGCAGCTTGCGGCGACGGCGCTGGCGGAAGAAACCGAACATGCGGGGATTGTAGTCGTCCGCGAGCGGTTCACGAAGACCGCGCGCGAAGCCCGAATCCGCCGTCGCCCCGTCACCGCCCCGTCCCCAAGAACTCCTTGATGCTGCCCAGAATCGCCTCGCGGTCGGGCACGCGGCTGAGGATCAGGTGGTCGTGCTTCTCGGCCAAGTCCGACAGGTGGTCGATGAACTCGCCGCTGCCGTAGGGCGACTCCACCTGCCCGTACCCGAACAGGTTCAGCACCGGCAGCAGCCGCTTGCCCAGGATGTCCTGGCACTTGGCGTTGTCCTCCTGCCAGTTGTCGCCGTCCGAGAAGTGGAAGGCGTACACGTTCCACTCGCTCGGCGGGAAGCGGCTCTCGACGATCCGCGCGGCCAGGTCGTAGGCCGCACTGATCTTCGTCCCGCCGCTCTCGCGGGTGTGGTAGAAGGTGTGTTCGTCCACCTCCTTGGCGGCCGCGTCGTGGATGATGTACACCCGCTCGACGCCCTGGTAGTGCGCCTTGATCCAGGTGTCGATCCAGAAGCTCTCGATGCGGACGATCTCCTTCTGCTCGTCGGTCATGCTGCCGGACACGTCCATCATGTAGACGACGCAGGCCACCGCCTCCGGCTTGGGGAACTCCTTCCAGCTGCGGTACCGCTTGTCCTCCCGCTGCGGCACGATGAGCGGCCGCCGCGGGTCGTACCCGCCGGACGAGATCATCCGCTTCAGCGCCTCCTTGTACGTCCGCTTGAAGTGCCGCAGGCTCTCCGGCCCGACGGTGCGGATGCTGGTGTACTTGTCCTTCACGCTGACGATATTCTTCTTGCCGCGCGGCTGGATGCGGGGCAGGGCCAGCTCCTCGCCGAGGATGTCGGCCAGCTCCTCCATCGTCAGTTCCACTTCCAGGATGTGCCCGCCGGGGCTGTCGCCGGCCTGCGGCGTGCCGTCGCCGTCGTCCTGCGGCTGCGTGAGCGGCTGCCCCGGCTGCCCCGGCCCGACGCCGACCCCGCCCGACCCCTTGCTGCCGAAACGGAACTGCGGCAGGTTGATGCTCGGGATGGGGATCGACACCAGGTCGCTCCCCTTCTTGCCGATCATCTCGCCGCGGCTGATGTACTTCGACAGGTTGGACTTCACCTTGCCGCGGACGATCTTGCGGAACCGCGACAGGTCCTTCTCGATTTTCTGTCCCACGGTGGGCGACCTCGGCGGGGTGAATCGGGATGTGGGAATTCTACCCGACGGCCGGCGGGGCGGGCATGGGAAACGCGCGGGCGGGAGGTCAGTCCATTCAGTTCTCGAATCGCAAGCCGGGAACGCGCTCGAAGTCTTGGCGGTTGGCAGTCAGCAGCAGCGCGTCCTGTGCGAGGGCGATGGCGGCGATCTTCTTGTCGGTCGCGCGGATTTGGATTCGCCCGAACGAGTCCACCAATTCGGCCGCCGGTTCGGTGAACGGGGCGATGTCGAACCGGGCGAAGAAGCCGAACAGGCGGGACAGTTCGTGGTACGGCGCGACTTGCCGGCGGTACTTCTTTTCCTTGGCGATGCTCGACAGCCAACCCCGCATCTGTTCCTCGACGGCGACGACGGGAAGCGCGACGGTCTCGTTCGTCGCCAGTGCCAACCGCGCCACCAAGCGGGTGCGGCGGTCGCTGCCGGGGATTTGCAATACGGTCAGGTGATCGGTGTCGAGGAGGATCATTCCACTTCCCCCTTCCGCGCCGCCTCGCGATCGGCGTCCCGTGCCTTCTCCACCTCGGTCAGCATCGCGATCATGAACGGGCTGTCGTCGAACATCCCGACCGCGCTCCGCCAGTCGGGGGCGGGCGGGGCGGCCAGTTTCTTCTCCAGAGCTTCGACTCGCTTGGCGAGGTCGTGCAGGGTGACTTCGGGCATGACAGCGGCTCCGATCAGGTGATCGCCATTCTACCCGACGGCCGTAGTCGCGGGCATGGGAAACGCGCGGGCGAGCGGGGTTGGGTGCGGCAATTGTTGTTGGCGAGCGGGGGCGTCAGCCCCCTGTTGCGTTCAACATCCCCACGGGAACAGGGGGCTGACGCCCCCCGCTCGCCTGAACCTGCCAAAATCAATTGCTGCACCCAGCGGGGTTCGCCAACAGGTCCTCAGGTTAGCACGGCTACGTTCGTGTCGTGACCGGCTGTCGGGCCTCATGCCCCTGGGATCGACCAGCGGCAACCCGCGCGAACCCCGGCCCACGCCGGGGTTCAATCTTTTGACCGCGCGAACCGGCCGGTATGTTGCGTCGAAGAACCACCCCGAGTGGACCGCGTTGGGGCAAACCGCGGATCGCCGGCAACCGGTGTCGCGCCCGCCCTGCGCCGGCTCGGAACGGCCGCCTATAACTGACGGGACACCCTTCCCACCGAGTCCGCCGCATCCATGTCGCTCACCGAGACGCCGTCCGCCGACCAGTTGGACACCTTCCCGAACCCCCGCCCCGGCCGGGAGTATTCCATCGAGATCGTCTGCCCGGAGTTCACCAGCGTCTGCCCGCTGACGGGCCAGCCGGACTACGGCACCATCACTTACACGTACACGCCGGCGGCGGCGTGCGTGGAGCTGAAGTCGCTGAAGTTGTACCTCCAGCGGTTCCGCAACCAGGGCATTTATTACGAGCAGGTGACGAACCGGCTGCTGGACGACTTCGTGGCGGCGTGCCAGCCGGTGCGGTGCCGCGTCGTGTCGCGGTGGACGCCGCGCGGCGGCATCAGCACGAATGTGACGTGCGAGCATGTGGCCGAAGGGACGTGACTAGCGGCCGGCCGTTTCGACGACGATTTCGTTCGCCAGCGCGGCCTGCGGCAGCACGTCTTGCGCGCCCCGCTGGGCCAGTTGCTTGATGTGGAACGACGAAGCTCGGCCGGCGAGGACCACCGTCTTCCCGCGCACGACCACGACCAACCCGCGAACCCGACGGCCCGTCCAGGAGTGGACCCGCTCGCGGACGGAATCCTCGACGGACATCGGAGCGAATACTGGTGGCATCTGTGGCCTCATGGGGTTTTGCGACAGAATCGGGCAAGGGGCGGGCCAATTTTGCCGGGTGTTCGGGAAAACAAGCGGCCAGGACTTGCGTAGTGGTTGAGGGCAACATTCGCGCCGAATGTCCCTCATGAGAAGGAAACAGTTCCGCCCACGGGAACAACGGGGTTTGGGAAGTTCACCACCCGTCGCCCCGCAACGCTCTTCCGAATCCGACTTTTCAATCCTCGACGGCCTTCGGAGGAGCCTTTCCCCCCGGCGGGTCATACGGGCAGTGGCGGCAGCCGCTGGCGCAACACGTCCCGCGCCGCAGGTGATACGCGGCCGTGAACACCCACCGGCCGCACTCGATGTCGTAGTCCACCCCTTCCACCGGTCGCGGCGGCGGTGCGGCGGCGGGCGTATTCGGATCGGTCATGCGATTGCGCTCCGGGCAGGCGTATCAGCGCACGGCGCGGCGGCCGTGTCAATGCCGCGCGCCGGGCGAGTCGCGTAACACTTGCGCGGGGTTGAAAACGTGTGATCTTGGAAATTTTACAATTCGCATCCTGACACGGGGACGGCGCGCAACTATCATCCGGGTTAATCGTATCGGATGACCCGACGCGAGCGCAATCACAACGGCGGAGGCAACACTCATGGCGAAGGGCAAAGCGGGAGCCGGCGGCGGCGAACCGAGTCAGCGGGAGATGGTGAAGTCGGCCCTGGAAACGCTGGGCGACGTGGGGCCGACGGAGATGCAGGAGCACATCCAGAAGACCTACGGCCGGGAGATCAAGAAGGCCATCATCTCGTCGTACAAGTCGCAGTTGAAGGCGAAGACCAACGGCGGCAACGGGGCCGGCCGGATGGCCGGCAAGATCACCGGCAACGTGGACATCCGCGACCTGTCCGCCGTGCAGGAGTTGATCCGCCGCGTCGGCGCGGCGCAACTGGCGGCCCTCGTCAAAATGCTGAGCAAGTGACCGCCCCGCGCGCGCATTCCGGCGGTCGCGTCACCCCGAGACGACCGCCGCGGCCCGCCATTCCGCCAGCAACTCCTCCCATCTCGCTCCCGTCGCCGTCGCCGCGAACCGGCGGCGGTCGGCGTCCAGAATCTCGATGCGAATCTCCAACCGTTCGACCGGCAGCGCCGCCGGCACCCGATCCGCCCATTCCACCAGACACACGCCGTCGCCGTACAGGTATTCGTCCGCCCCGAGGTCGCGGAAATCCCGCTCGCCGCTCAATCGGTAGGCGTCGAAGTGATAAATGGGCAGCCGCGCCGGGTACTCCTGGATCAGCACGAACGTGGGACTGGTGACGGCATGGACGTCGCGCACCAGCAATCCCTCGGCCACCGCGCGGGTGAAGTGCGTCTTGCCGGCCCCGAGTTGGCCGACCAGGGCGATCACCGCGCCCGGAAACAGCAACGGCCCCAGCGCGCGGCCGAGGGCTTCCGTCGCGGCGAGATTCGGCACGTCGAAGGCGTCGGCGGCAACTCGTCGGGGTGGGGACGGGGCCATTCGGACTCGCGGTTCTTGCGTCATTTGTTCACCATTGTGGGGGCTTGGCAGACCGTGCGCGACGACGTGTTGGATGTTCCAATCTACCGACGGCAGAGCCGCTCCCGAATCGGATGACTACTTCTTCCCCAGCAGCTCCAGGGCCGCGCTGCTCATGGTCCGCACGCCGCTCCTCACGCTCGGCTCCGGCAGCGGGGCGTAGCCGTCCGAGTGCATGCTCGGCAGCACCGGCCCGCCCGGCTTCACGCTGGCGTCGTACTTGTCCTGACCGATGCTGCCGAGGAAGTACAGGAAGATGGGCGCGCCGCTCTGGGCGAACCGGCCGAAGTCCTCGCCGCCCATGATCGGCGGCCGCTCCGTCACGTTCGCCTCGCCCAGCACCCCGCGCAGCACGCCGGTGATCCGCCGCGTTAGCTTCGGCTCGTTGAACGTGGCCGGGGTGAACTCCTCCAAGTTCACCTTCATCTCCGGCTCCGGCGCGCGGGCGGCCGTGGCGTTCGCCTTGGCGATGCGGTCGATGGCCTTCAGGACGTGATCGCGGACGCTGTCCTTGGTGGTGCGGACGGTCAGCGGCAACACCACCTCGTTCGGGATGATGTTGTGCTTGGTGCCGCCGTGGATGCTGCCCACCGTCACCACCGCCGGGTAAGGACGGGGTTCGCGGGAAAGCGTGGCGATCTACCGCACTCCGTTTAAAGATAGCCCCCTACGATTGCAGAGGTGTCACTGGCTTCACTACCTCGCCCGCGAAGTGATGACGAACGGGCCTTCGGGCTTCGGGGCACGAACCAGGGTGGCACGCGGGTAGTCAACCTCCTTGTGCGACCTGTTCTTCTGAAGCCGGAGGCAGGTCACGGTATCACCCACCTGCCGTACTACCGGCATGTCCACCCGCTCGCCCAAGACGTTCACCAGTTCGCCCGGTTTCAACTCGTCCATTGTCTTCGCCTCCGAAGTTCGGTTTCACGGACTGCCCACGTCCTAAAACAGCAACCGTCGTGCCAATCATCGTCAGTTAGCCTTAAGTCGCAGTTGGGGCGAACTTTGCGGCAATGTGATGAATTCCACACGTTCACTTGCCGACCGCTGGGATAAGTCGTAAGCTATCAAAATGGCTTATTTCCGGTCTCCGACTGCCATTTCTACAGGCGTACACTCGCTACGGGCGTTCACTTCGCCTTCGCCGTCCGGTTGAGTTCGCCTTATTATCCGGGCAGACGGACGGGAAAAGAGAAGTCGTATAGAAGCGTGCGGTAATGGCTATGACGTTTGGATGTCGTGCCCGCAGGCGTGCATGATGCCGCACTCCGCCCCGGCGCTGTTCTTGCCCCGCGCCTTGCTGGCGTAGGCGAGGCCGGTCTGCTCCGTCACCGGCAGGGCGTCCATGTCGGCGCGGATGTACACGCACGGCCCGTCGCCGTTCTTCAGCACCCCGACGACGCCGTGCCCGCCGACCTTGGGCGTGACGCTGAAGCCGAGCTTCATCAACTCGTCCGCCATCCGCGCCGCGGTCTTCTCTTCTTGCAGGGAGAGTTCGGGGTTCTGGTGCAGGTGGGTGTACAGCTTGAGCAGGTCCGGCAGCTCGGCGGCAACGAGTTTATCGACGGCCGGCAGGTGTTTCGGCGGCACCGCCTTCGGCTCCCGAGCGGCGACGGGAAGGGCGAACAGCATTGCGAGAGCGCATCGGCGCATCGGCGGCATCTCCGGAACGAGGGGAACCGCGAGATTGTAGCCGATACGCACCCGTCTCACTTTGAAGTTGGAACGCATTCGTCGCCCCGAAGTGGTCGGTGTTCTCAGCCCAGCGCGGAAGCCCTGGGGTCAATGTTGGAAAATACGCCACGCGCGTCGAAGGGGCCGTTGTGGGCCACCGACCCCAAGCCTATTCACGGTCGCCATTCGGTGCGCCGTACTCACTCGATGTCGAGTCGAGGTCGGACGTGGGCCTAACACCACAGCGCGGGTTGCTTGACGGCCGATAGGAGGGTCATCGGGAGGGAACCCATGACGGATGAGCAAATGGCGGCGTTGGGACCGGCGTTCGCGGCCGAGTTGCGGCGGTACCGGGACTGCTTCGGGCAGGACCGCATCGCCCGCCACTTCGACAACGACTGCCGCAGCCTGCCGTCCGACTTGCCCCGCAAGAGCGTCGAACTGATCGCGGCGACGGACTCCTCCAATTCCAGTCGATGCCGGCCTGTCACGCAGTCGAGCAACACCACCGCGCGGAATGGCACCTCGCACGGGGTTTTCGGCATCTTGTCCTTGATCTGCGGATTCGGCACGGGCAGGAACAGGTGGTCCACCTTCCCGGTCACGACGTACCTCACCGTCTTGAACGCGGTCTGGCGCTTCTTCCACGCCTCCAGAATCTTCGGCACGGGGTCGCCGGCCGGCTGCGCGGCGGTGGGGGCGGACAGCGCGACGAGGCCCAGTAGCGCGGCGAAGAGCAGGAGCATTCGCATGGCAGTCCCTCGCGGTTACTTGGGGGCTGGGGTTTGCAGGCCGTAGGACACCACTTCCGTCTTGACCCGAAGCGTCTTCCCGTCCGGACGGGTCAGTACGAACTGGATGTCGGCTCGCTGGTCGCCGGCGGTAGCGATTCGCTGCGTCGCCGAGTAGCGGAGGACACCCGGTGACGACGGCAGCACGACCACGCGGACATCGGGCGAACCGGGTTCGATCTGCTTGACGGCCCAACCGTCCGCCGTCGGCAAGCGGAGTTCAACTTCCCCGGCCGCGTCGGTGCCGACCTTGTGCTCACCGAGCAGTCAAAACGAGAAATCCGAAACCGATTAGGTGTTACGCAGTTGGCGTGTTTGTCCCCCACCCGGTTCGAGCCGGTGGCTCGAACCGACCTCCCCCACGGGGGGCTGTCAGGGGTAGGTATCCGGTTTTGAGACCCCACCCCCCGGCCCCCTCCCCGTTCCGGAGAGGGGGTGTTCGAGCCGGAAAC
>JAYTTN010000146.1:0-29969 GCA_043745295.1 Fimbriiglobus sp.
CCGTCCTCGGCGAAGGCCACTGGCAGGACCGGCCGATCATCCCGAACCGTCTGCCGACGGGTGTCGATTTGTTCGCCGGGTGGTGACTCTCGTTAGCCCGCCGCGCCAGCAAGGGGCGTGGGGTTACGGGGGCGGCCCTGCTTCCGGCTACCCCCGTGAGCGGTTGGCCCCTTGCTGGCGCGGCGGGCTAACGAGAGTCACCACCCGGCGAACAAATCGACACCCGTCGCCAGACGGTTCGGGATGATCGGCCGGTCCTGCCAGTGGCCTTCGCCGAGGACGGTTTGCAGAAAGTCGCGGCGGACGAACTTGTATCGGCCGACGACTTCGCCGCCGGCTTCGACCTTGACGTACAGCCCTTCCATGCGGCCCGTCAGGTCCGTCTGCCGGCGGGTGAGTTCGACGTTCCACCCCAGCGCGGCGGTGTCGGCGTCCAGCGTTTCGCCGGCGTCCGGGGTGATGAACGCGGACGGGCCGACCAGCGCCCGCACCGCCGCCTCGCCCGGCCACACGCCGGCGTACAAGACCCGCACCGGCACGACGGGCACGCCGCGCAGCAGCTCCGCCCGGCGTGGCGTGTCGAGGAACGAACCGGCGTCGAGGTCGAGGATGTCGAACTCGAGGAAGTAGTGCGGCAGGGCGTCGTAGAAGACGGTGTGCTTGGCGAACAGCCACTCGCCGTACATCTGGTAGCGGGTGCCGAGGACATCGAACAGCCGGCCGGACGCGGCCGCCGCCCAGCGTTTGAACAGGTCGAACTGCCGCTCGCGGCCGCCGCCGGTCAGGTAGTGCCCGCGACTTTGCAGGCGCAGCTCCAGCGAGTCGGCGTCGAAGCGGAGGCCGCAGTTGGCCCCGTCCATCTTCTCCTCGATGACGACGTGCCGGCCGGCGAGGGCGGACATCGCCAGGGTGTCCGGGCTGTCGTCCGGTTGCAGGCCGGACCCGTCCAGGTGGGTGGTGCGCGGGTAGCGGTGGATGGGCGGCGTCACTTCTTCGCGTCCGGCGGGGCGATCTTCTTGAACGGCTGGCCCTTCTTGTCCAGGTTCCGGTTCAGGTCGGCCGCGTCGAAGTCCACCTTCGCGCCCGTCTCCGGGACTTCGACCTTGGCGGCCCACAGGATGGCGTTCACCACCGTGCGGCGGAAGTTGGCGTCGCCCCAGTTGCGGTGGAAGTGCCCGCCGGTGAAGCCGAACGCCCGCCCGCCGTCCTTCCGCTCGTAGGCCCACGCCATCGTCTCAAGCCGGCCGAGGTACTTCTTGGCGTCGGCCGTTCCCCGCGTGTTGTCCGGCGGCAGCGCTTGCAGGATCGGGGTGACGTTCTTGGCGTCCTTGACATCCTTGGCGTCGTCGATCCACCGCATGTTGTAGTACCACTCGTCGCGGAGTTTGAACGGCTCCACGCCGCGGGTGATCGGGTGCTTGGTGAGGCCGCGAATGTCGGCGTCCCAGTGCGGATTGGTGCTGATGCGGGGGTCGTAGTAGCCGCCCATCCAGTTCACCACGGTCTCGCCGTGCTTGGGATCGTAGTCCACGGCGTAGTGCAGGTTCAACCAGCCCGCGCCCTTGTCCATATAACCTTGCAGCAACTTCAATCGGTCCTTCTGCACGACGGGGTGGCCGCCGCGGCCGTCCATGTAGAAGAGGATGGCGTCGGCTTTGTCGAACACCTTCTCGTTCTTCGGCCAGCCGTCGCGGACCATGACCGGCCACACGTCGGGCGTCTGCTTGAGCAGGTTCATCAGGACGGCGGTGCCGGCAAAGAACTCGTGGTCGCCGGGGCCGTGGCTCTTGCTGCCGGCGACGAGGACGACCTTCTTGCCCTTGAAGTCGGCCGGCGGCTCCACTTCGAGCGGCACCTTCGATTGGTCATACGGGTCGAACCCGAGTTCCTTGATCTGTTCCGGGGTGGCGGCGTCCTTCGGCGGCTGCTGGCCGAAGGCCAGCGGCGCAGCGAACAGGAGGGCGAGGAGAACACGCATGGGAGAGGGTTCCTGGGGAGTGGGGAGGCTAATGCTTGCCGTTCGTGCTGGGCCGGAGGCGGTCACGCAGGGGAGGCTGAATCCGCCGGATGACGCGGGAAACGGTGGACGGGTCGAAGTAACTCTCTTCGCCGTCCTCTTCGGTGTAGGACAGCAAGCCGTCGTTCCTCTGGAGCGCGTAGCGGTCGAAGACGACCACGCGGAACCCGCTGTGCAACTCGAAGACGATCACGTCGTCCGTGTCTGCCAAATCGAGAACTCGGTCGAATTCTTCTCGTGTCACGTCAGGCAACCTCCGCCGGTTGGAGAACGGTCACGGCGGCGACCGTGGACACGGGGAATACGAACCTCGGACCTTTCGAGGCATCTTGAGCGGACGCGAACCGGCCGTTGATCAAGAGTTCCCCCGACTGCTCGATCCGGAACCGTCGGCCGTCGATCAACTCCACGCGGAACGGGCGGAACGGGGTCGCGCGGGCGAGCGGACGGGCGACGGCGTGGAACTCGCGGAAGCTGAGGCAGCCCGGTTCGGCCGGCAGTTCGTCGTAAGGGACCAGCCGCGCCACCTGCTCGGCCTTCACCCGCGCCACGGGTCGCCCGTCGTCCTTGTGCAAGACGGTCAGCGTGCCCTCGAACAGGTCCGTTCGGTACGGGTTGCTGATCGTCGTGATCGGCCCGCCCTCGCCGTCCACCCGAATGGGGACGAACGGGTGGCGGTCCAGAAGCGGTTCCAGCGTGTCGTGCAGTTCGGTCGCGGTCATGTGTCGTTCCTCCCTTGCGGGTGATTCTACCACTCCGGTGCCCCTCCATACAATTCGCCGCATGAGCAGCACCATCCTCTTCCGCGGCGGGCGGGTCATCGACCCCGTTCAGCACCTCGACACCGTCGCCGACCTGTGGGTCCACGACGGCGTCATCGTCGGCTACGGCCAACTCCCCGGTCTCCCCGAGCCGCGCGTCCTCGAATGCAACGGCCTCATCGTGTCGCCGGGCCTTATCGACATGCACGTCCACTTGCGGGAGCCGGGCCGCGAGGAGGACGAGACCATCGAGACCGGGTCGAAGGCGGCCATCGCCGGCGGCGTCACCACCGTGGCGTGCATGCCGAACACCGAGCCGGCCATCGACACCCGCGACGCCGCCGAGTTCGTCATCCTCCAGGCGAAGCGGGCCGAACAGTGCTTCGTCCTGCCCATCGGGGCCGTGACGAAAGGCCGCGCCGGGAAAGAACTGGCCGAGATCGGCAAGCTGGTGGACGGCGGCGCGGTCGCCTTCACCGACGACGGCGCGCCGGTGGCGTCGGCCGAGATCATGCGGCGGGCGCTCGAGTACACCAAGATGTTCAAGCGGAAAGGGCCGTTCGTCCGCCCGGTGGACGCCTTCGAGGACCGCTTCGGCAAAGCCGTGCTGGTTCACGCCGAGATTCTGGAACTGACCGAAGGCGGGGTGATGAACGAGGGGGAAGTCAGCGTGCGGTTGGGCCTGCGCGGGATGCCCGGCGTCGCCGAGGACATCATGATCTACCGCGATATCGTGTTGGCGGAACTGACCGGCGGGAAGGTCCACATCCTCCACGTCTCCACGGCGGGAGGGGTGAACCTCATTCGTCAAGGTCGCGCCCGCGCCGCGGAGCTGGCCCGCGACGGCAAGCCGAGCTTCTGGATCAGCGGCGAGGCGTGCCCGCACCACTTCATCCTGACCGACGAGTCGCTCGTCGATTTCGACAGCAACTTCAAGATGTCGCCGCCGCTGCGGACGCAGCGGGACGTGGACGCGATCCTCGCCGGGCTAATCGACGGCACCCTGAGCGTGCTGGCCACCGACCACGCCCCGCACGCGGCCGAGAAGAAGGCCCGCGAGTTCGACCAGACGCCGAACGGCATCATCGGGCTGGAGACGTTCCTGCCGCTGTGCGCCACCCACCTGGTCCACACCGGCCGGCTGACGTGGATGCAGATGCTGGAGAAGATGACGCTGAACCCGGCGAAGGTGCTGGGCATCGATCGTGGCACGCTGCTGCCGGGGGCCGTGGCGGACGTGACCGTCATCGACCCGGACACCGAGTACGCCATCGACCTGACCGAGTCGAAGAGCAAAAGCCGCAACTGCCCGTACCACGGGTGGAAGGTGAAGGGCCGCCCGATGGCCACCGTCGTCGAAGGCCAGGTGCGGATGAGCAAGGTGGGGTGATGGTGTCGGCCGACGCGCTCGGCGGTGCCGCGCGGCGAACCCGACACGACTCCTCCGCGTCGTCGGCCGAGAGCGGCGGGTCGGTCTGACGGAAGGGACGAATCGCCCAGGGGTTCGCCACTTGCTCGCGGCGGGCGAACCTCGAGTGCGGCCGCAGTGGCGAGTTCGGCTTGCTACTTCGGCGCGGCGACCGGCACGCGCGGGAGCGGCTGGCCGGTGACGGGCGGCGGCACCGCACGCGGCGGCGGTTCGGGCACCTGCGACGGCGGCAGGGTCAGCCCCTTGCCCCGAAGGACATCCGCGTTCGCCTGGAGTTCGTCCGGGCGGAGCGGGCGGGCCGGCTGGAGGTGCAGGTCCACTTGGCGAACGTCTTCGATGCGGAACGGCCAGAACACTTCGGCGAACAGGTCCAGGCCCGGATAGTCGTACCACTTCGGCTTGAACTTCACCCGCTGCGTCAGCGGCTGGAAGCCCTCGGCGACGGCGCGGAACTCGTAGGTTCCGGTGTACACGTACCGGTTGTCCAGCGGGGCCGAGCCGAGCGGCGTGCCGTCGACGGTGATCTGCGCCGGCACCGGCATCCGCGGGTCGCGGGCGTCGTAGGCCCGCACCACGTACCGCCGGTCCACGCACCCGACGGCGGTGGCGGCGACGGCGACCGGCATCAGCACCCGCGTCCGCCAGCTCATGCGCCCGGCCTCCTCCGCCGTTCGGTACTACAGTGATCGCTGCGGGCGGCGCGGATACCCGACCCCGGCGGGCGGGTCAATCCCGACGGCGAATCCGCGAAGCCGTCACCGGCCGATGCTCGCGGCGACGATGTCGAACGCCGACCGCCGGTGGTAGCCGGGGTACACGCTGTACTCGTACACGCCGTACCCGTTCAGGTAGAAGTAGGCGTTGCCGAACAGGTCCGTGGCGATGGACGTGGCGACGGTGCCCTGGTGGATCGTGGTCCAGTTGATGGTCGTGTTGTTCGGGTGAGCGGACGACCGGGCCACCTGCACGCCGCCGGGCAGGGTCGGGCTGTTGAACGTGGCCGTCACGTTCCCGTTCCCGTCCACCGCCAGGTTGGTCGCGTTGTACCCGTGCAGCAGCGCCCAGCCGGGGGTCGGCCCGTCCCGCCACTGGTACACGCCCGTCGCCTGCGCCGTGAACGACACCACCACCTGCCCGTTGTCGCCGATGGCCAGGGCGGCGGCCGGTACCCCGTTCAGCAGGACCCAGCCGACCGTCGGGCGGTACCGCCACACCCCGGCGTAGATGAAGTCGGCCGCCACGTCCCCGTTCGCACTCGCCACCAGCTCGTCCGCCTGGGCGTTGGTGCCGGCCAACAGGGCCCACCCGTTCGCCGGGTTCGCCAGGGTCAGCCCGGACGGGCGGTAGATGTACGTCCCGTACCCGGTGAAGTTGGCGTAGGCGTTGCCCAGCCGGTCGATGGCCACCGCGTTCGCCGCGACGGCAAGCAACCGCGTCCAGGAGTTGTCGCTGGCGCGGTAGTAGTAGGTGCCATAGCCGGGGAACACGGCGATGACATTGCCGTTCGCGGTGGACGCCATACGAGTCACCGGAGTGGACAGGAGTTGCTTCCAGTCGTTGGCGATGCGGTCGTAAGCCCACACGCCCTGGGAACCGCGGCTGACCACTACCGCCGGCCCCGTCACCGGCACCGTCGGGACGCTCCGCAACACCGAGACGACGCCGACCGTGGCCGTGACCGCCACGTCGGGCCTGCCGTCCCCGTCGAAGTCCGCCACCGTGATCGAGCGGACATCGTTGCCGGTGGCGAACTTTCGCGGGGCGGCGAAGGTGATACTGCCGACGGTGGACGTGTTCCGCCACACCGACACGCCGCTGCTGCCGGGCACGTCCCCGCGGCCCTGGTGGGCGACGGCCAGATCGGTTTTGCCGTCCCCGTCGAAATCCGCCGCGGCCACCCAATACGCGCCGTAACTGGCGGCGAGCGATTGCGGGGCGGCGAAGCTGATCGCGCCGACCGTGGACGTGTTCCGCAGCACCGACACGGACGGGGCACCGTACACGCGGAACGTGACGGCCAGGTCGAGCTTGCCGTCTCCGTCGAAGTCCGCCGCCGTCGTGTCATGGGAGGCGTAACCGGTGGCGAGCGTCTGCCGGGCGGCGAAACTGATCGCGCCGACGGTGGACGTGTTCCGGAGGATCGTCACGGTGCCGGCGACCTCATCGGAGATGGCCAGGTCGGGCCTGCCATCCCCGTCGAAATCCGCCACCGTGACCGAGCCGCTGCCGTAGGTGATTGCTTGCATGGCGGCGAAACTGGAGACGCCGGCGGTGGACGTGTTCCGCAGCGCCGACACGGTGCCGTCGCCGAAATTGAGGACGACCAGATCGGGTTTGCCGTCCCCGTCGAGGTCCGCGGCCGCCACCGAAACGGGGAAGGAACCGACGGGAAGCGAGAGTTGGGGGGCGAAGCCGATAACGGAGGTGGTGGCGTTCTCCAGGACGGCGACGGAGTTGCCGCCGCTGTTGGCGGCGGCGAGGTCGGCGCGCCCGTCCCGGTCGAAGTCGGCCGCAACCAGCCCGCGGGGGCCGGAGCCGACGGTAGCGTCCTGCTTCGGGGCGAAGGTGGGGGTGGCCGCCCCCGGCACCGTGGTGTTCTCCAGGACGGATACGGAGTTGCCACCACTGTTGGTGACGGCGAAGTCGGTCCGCCCGTCGCCGTTGAGATCGCCCACGGCCAGCCCGCGGGGGGTCGTCCCGACGGCGAGGTCCACCTTCGCGGCGAAGGCGAAGCTGGCGGCGGCCGGCGCGGTGGTGTTGCGGAGGACCGATACCGTGTTGTCGGCCTGGTTGACGACCGCCAGGTCGTACCGCCCGTCGCCGTCGAAGTCGCCCACCGCCACGGCCGTCGGCCCGGTCCCGACGGCGAACGGGACGCCGACGCCGAACGTCGGAATGCCGTCATTGGCGTTGCCTTCATCGAGGGTGCCGTTCAGCAGGACGGAAACGGTGTTGGCGGCTTCGCTGGTGGCGACCGCGTCGGCCCGCCCGTCGCCGTTGAAGTCGCCGGCGGCCATCGCGGTCGGCGCGTTGCCGGCGGCGAACGTCGTGGCCGGGTTGAACGCGACGGCGGGGGTGATGCGGTCGTCCAGGCTCTCCAGCCGGGGCCGGAATGCCAGGTGGCCGGCGACCGGGGCGGGCGGGAGGCGGCGGAGGGGCGAGGGCATGGCGCGGAGTTCGCGGAAAAGTGCGACGAGAGAAATGAGTTGGGGAGCCGATGGCTAGCGTAGTTGCAGGCCGGACGAACGGGAAGAATGGGAGGGTCGTTTCATCCGAGCCGCCGGGCGGGGCCGGCAGGATTCTCCGGCGGGGCGTCCGCAGTCGGTAGAATGACCGGACCTTGATCCGCGCCGGGAGCCGACGGTGTCCTCGCCCCACACGATTCAGTACGCCAGCCAGACCGACGTGGGCATCCGCCGCACCCACAACCAGGACGCCTGCGCCACCCAGCCGGCGGCGGACGAGGCGCGGTTCCGCTCGCACGGCCACGTGTTCATCGTGGCCGACGGCATGGGCGGGCACGCCGTCGGCGAGAAGGCCAGCGCCAAGGCCATCCGCGACATCCCGCTGACGTACCTGAAGCACATCGCCACCGAGGGGGCGGCGTCCGCCGTCCGCCGCGCGTTCGTCGAGGCCAACGCCGGCATCTTCCGCATCGGCCAGACGACGCCGGAATTCAAGGGACTGGGCACCACCGGGTCGGCGCTGTTCGTCCGCCCGGAGGGGGCGTGGATCGGGCACGTCGGCGACAGCCGGGTGTACCGCGTCCGCGGCGACCGCGTCGAGCAGTTGACGTTCGACCACTCGTGGGTGTGGGAGATCGCCCGCCGCCAGGGGATCGATCCGGACGAGCTGGGCGACTTCAAGCGGAACGTCATCATCCGCTCGCTCGGCCCGGAGGCCGAGGTGCAGGTGGACGTCGAGGGGCCGCACCCGATCCTGCCCGGCGACGCCTTCCTGCTGTGCAGCGACGGCCTGACCAACCACGTCAAGCCGGACGAACTGGGGATCGCGGTGGCGCTGTTCCCGCCGGCCGAGGCGTGCGCCTTCCTGGTCGAGTTGGCGAACCTCCGCGGCGGGAGCGACAACGTCACCTGCCTCGTCGCGCGGGTGCCCGGCGACGGCCCGGTGGCGACCCCACCGCAGCCGCCGTCATCCGCCGTGCGTCTCTTCCGGTGGTGGGGCCGGAAGGTGACGTGGCCGCTCACCGGGCTGGTGTTCGGCGGGCTGATGATCGTGCTGGCCGTCCTGCTCCAGATGGAGAAGCTGCCCGGCGCGAAGCCGGCGTTCGTCGTGGCGGCCGTCGCCACCCTGGGCGGACTGGCCGCGCTGGCCGTGCAACTGCGGCGGAAGGTGGAGGCCGGCAGCGGGGTGGCGGAGGACGACGGCGAACCCGGCCCGCTCCGCGTCTACAAGAGTAGCCCGTTCGCCATCGACCGGGCCGTGGCCGAGCGGTTCGCCGACCTGGAAACGACGGCCAAACAGGCGGCGGAGGGGCTGTCGCTCCCCCTCGACTGGGCGGCGCACGACAAGCTGAAGGCCGCGGCGGAGGCGAAGGCGAAGGCCGGCGACTGGCGGGCCGCCGCCGTCGCCCGGTGCGCCTCGCTCCAGTTCGTGGCCGCCCCGCTGAACAAGCACTTGCACAAGGACGAGGCGTTCAAGCCGAACTATACGACGCCGTTCCGCGGGCTCGGCGGCTGACTTGCATCGCCGCGGATCCGTCGTACACTTCCCGCACCGCGCCCGGCCTCCCGCCCCGAGTCGATCCCACCATGTCGAGCGCCGACCGCGAGCCGACCGACGACCCGCCGGCGGACGACCCGATGGACCGCCCGGTCGGGGCCGGCATCGATTTCGCCGACCCGAACTCGCCCCTCGCGCCCTTCTACCTGACGACGACGGGCGTGCTGGCCGTCGCCGTCCTCGGGGCCATCCTCGTCCTGTACAGCTACCTGCCGATGCACCACACCGACGTGTGGGCGCACCTGAAGCTGGGCCGGTGGATCGTCGAGAACCGCGACCTGCCCGCCCACGAGCCGTTCAGCCCGTACACGGCCAAGGACGACGCGGCGACGTTCCAGCCGTGGCTGGCCCAGGTGGCGTACCACCTGACGTACCGCGGCGGCGAGCGGCTGGCGGGGAGCGACCCGGCGCGGCGGTTCCAGGGCGGGGCGGAGCTGCTGCGGACGGCGCACGTGTTCGGCATCGTCGCCGTGTACGCGGCCTTCTGGCTGGCCTTCCGCCGCGCGTCCGGGTCCGGCGCGCTCGCCCTGCTCGGCATCGGGCTGGTGTTCCTGGTCGGGGTGTCCACCATCGGCGTCCACCGCCCGCAACTGTTCAGCCTGGCGCTGTTCGCCGGGTTCCTGGCAATCCTGTCGCGGCCGGTCGTCACCCGCCGGGCCGTCGTCCTAATCCCGGCGCTGCTGGTGCTGTGGGCGAACCTGCACGGCGGGTTCGTGATCGGGTGCGGCCTGCTCGCGCTGGTGTGGCTCGGCCGGTGCGTCGAATGCGGGTCGGTGCGGGCGGCCGTCGCCGACACGCAGGTGCGACGACTGCTCTTGGCCGGGCTGGTGGCGGCCGTCGCGGTCGCGTTCGTCAACCCGATGGGCCCGCGGATTTACCTGCTGGCCGTCGCGTTCGGCGGCAACCCGAACCTGAAGTGGCTCCAGGAGTGGCAGCCGATCGACTTCGGCACGCCGAACACCGGCTACCCGCTGTACGCCGACGTGCTGCTGGTCACGCTGGCGACCCTGGCACTCTCCCCGAAGCGGGTGACGCCGACCCACTGGCTGCTGGCCCTGACGTTCGGCCTCGCCCCGCTGTTCCAGCAGCGGATGATGACGTGGTGGTACCCCCTCGCGATCTGGCAACTGACCCCGCACTGGGCGGCTATCGCCGGGCGGTGGGGGCTGGTCTGGCCGCCGTCCGTGCCCAGCTTCCGCAAGACTATGCTGGCGGTCCTGCTGGCGATCCCCCCCCTGCTGTTCACGCCGCTGAGCAACTGGCTCCAGACCGGCGACCTGCCGCCGCTCAAGGTGACGTTCCACCCCGGCACTCCGCTCGAACTGCTGAGCGTGGTCGCGGCCCCGGCGGCCCCGACCTCGGAGCGGATGGCGCCGCTCGCCGCCGCCCTGCGGGAGCGGTACCCGAACCGCCCCGTCGGCCCGGTGTTCGCGGCCGAGGCCATCGGCGAGCTGTTCTACTGGCGGGACGTGCCCGGCTGTCCGCCGCTCCTGTTCACGCACGCCCACCTGTTCCCCGAGGGGCACTGGACGGCCACCCTGCGGACGGCCAACGGCGGGCCGAACTGGTGGGAGTACCTGGACCGCTACCGCGTCAACCTGATCGCGGTCGAGCCGGACTTCCACCGCGAGCTGGTCGCCCGCGTGACGGCCGCCGCCGACGACTGGCTGGTCGTCCTCGACGAGACCGGGGCGGAGGCCATCCGCGACCCCCGCGGGCGGCTGTTCGTGGCCGTCCGCAAGACGCCCCTGCCCCCGCCGGAGGCCGGCCGATGACCGCCCCCCCGCCCGCCCCCGGCCGCTGGCCGAACGCCGCCGCCGTCCTCCTGCTGGCCGTCGGGCTGTCCTACGCCGACGCCGTCAACACCGGCTTCTGCTTCGACGACAACCTGCACATCACCCTCAACCCGGCCATCGGGGACGCGAAGGCGTACCTGGCCGAGGCCGGCGGCCGGTGGCTGTCCCGCGTCACGATCCTGGCCAACCACCGGCTCGGCGGCCTGAACCCGCTCGGCTACCACCTGTTCAACGTGGCCGTCCACGCTCTCGCCGTGCTGACGCTGTTCGGCCTGTTCCGCCGGGTGCTGGCGCTGCCCCGGTTCGGCGGCCGGTTCGCCGGCCGGGGCGAGTTCGTCGCCTTCGCCGTCGCCCTACTGTGGGCCGTCCACCCGCTGAACACGCAGGCCGTCACGTATGTGATCCAGCGCGACGAATCGCTGATGGGGCTGTTCTTCCTGCTCACCTTCTACTGCTGGACGCGGGGGGCGACCGACGGTTCGCCCCGGCTGTGGTACCCGTTGGCGGTGCTGTCGTACCTCGCCTGCTGCCACTGCAAGGAGGTGTGCGTCGCCCTGCCGCCGGTGCTGTGGGCGTTCGACCGCGTCTTCCTGGCCGACCGCTGGCGAACTGTCGTTCGCGCCCGCTGGCTGCCGCACCTCGCCGTCCTCGCCGTTTGGGGGTACGTCCTGCGGCCGCTGCTGGGCGGGGCGAGTGGGACGACCGGGGCGGCGGACGTCGGCATCGGGTTCGGCCTGGACATCACCCCGTTCCGGTACCTGCTGACCGAGACCGAAGTCCTGCTGCACTACCTGCGGCTGGTCGTCTGGCCGGTCGGCCAGTGCGCCGACCTGGGCGACTGGCCGCTCGCCGAGTCGGTCGCCCAAGTGTGGCCGGCGCTGCTCGCCGTGGTCGCCCTGTTCCTGGCCGGCGTCGGGCTGCTCGCCGTCCGCCCGGCGGTCGGCTTCCTGTTCGCCTGGTTCTTCGTCATCCTCGGCCCGACCTCCAGCGTCATGCCGATCACCGACGTGGCGTTCGAACACCGCATGTATTTGCCGCTGATCGCGGTGCTGGCCGGGCTGGTGTTCGCGGCCGACGCCGTCCTCGGCGCGATCCGCTTCCGCTACGAATTCGGCCGGCCGGCCGTCGCCGCAATCCTGCTGGCCGTCGCCGCCGTCGCCCTCGGCCGGCTGACCGTTCACCGGAACGCCGTGTACCGGAGCAACGACACGTTCGTGGAGGCGGTGTTCGAGGCGCGGCCGGGCAACGTGCGGGCGAAGGCGGCGGTCGCCGACATCCGCATGAGGCAGGGCCGGTTCGACGACGCCCAGCGACTCCTGGACGAGATCCTCCGGACGAACCCGAATCAGTTGACCTTCCGCCTGTACCTCGGCCAGAACGCCTACCTGAACGGCCGCTTCGAGTCGGCCGCCGCGTACTACCGCACGATGGCCGGGGAGCCGTGGTCGCAGATGCCCCGGTACGTGTACCGGTTCCTCATCCCGTGCGAGCTGGCGGCCCGGCAGTTCCCGCAAGCCGCCGCGAGCGGCCGCACCGTGGCCGCCAAGTTTCCCGAATCGGCCATGTACCGCCTGACCCTGGCCGCGTGCGAACTGGCCGCCGGCAACCCCGTTGTCGCCCGCGCCGCCGCCGACGAATCGGTCGCCCGCGACCCGTCGGTCGTCGCCGGGTTCGCCGCCGAGGCCCGCGCCGCGCTGTTCGCCAAGCACGCCATCCCGGCCGCGCAGAAGGGCCTGTGGGAAGTCGCCTACTGGAAAGTCGCTGCCGCCAATTTGGCCACCGACGACCGCAACCCGGAGTGGCTGGACACGCAGGCGCAGCTCGCCGCCCGCCTCGGCCGCTTTCCCGACGCCGTCGTTGCCGGCGAGAAGGGACTGGCCGCGTCCGCCGCCGACCCCCGCTGGAAGGCGGCCCACGCCGAGCGGCTGAAGCTGTACCGCGCCAACCAGGTCTACGGCCCGAAGGACTGACCCATGAGCCGCACACCGTGGCCGCGCGGCCGGGCTTTCTTGCGGTCGTACTGGACCCCCGCCGGCAAGCAGGCCCTCGGCAACCTGGTCGGCCTCGTCGCCTGCACTGGCATCTCCCAGGCGTGCGCCCTCGGCGTACTGCTGCTGCTCACCTACGGCCTCCCCCAGGAGGGGTTCGGCGCGGTCATCTTCGCCCTGAACCTGCAAAGCTACCTCGTCGCCGTCGGCACGTTCGGCCTGACCACCATCGTCGTCCGCGACCTCACCCTGCACCCGGACAAGTCGGCCGAGACGATCACCGCCTACTTGACCATCGTGTCGGTGGCGTCGGTGCTGGTGGGGGTGGCTACGGCACTGGCGGCGGCGTTCCTGCCGATCTCGGCGGACGAGCGGGTGATGCTCTGGTGCATCGCGGCCGGGAACGTGGCCGCCTGCCTGAATCTGAACCCGCTGTTCGACGCCGCCCACAAGCAGGCTCTGGCGGCGGCGCTAATGGTGCCGGGGGACTTGCTAATGGTGGGGGCCGTGGCGGCCCTGTACGCGACCGACGCGCTGACGGTGCCGCTCGTCGGGTTCATCCTGCTGGGCAAGTGGGCACTGGCGGCGGCGCTGCAAGCGATGGTCTATTTCCGCCGCAACGGCCGGGTGAAGCTGACTTGGACGCGGGAACGGTTCGCCGGCCAATTGCAATCCGGCTGGCCCATCCTCGTGGCTGGGTTGCTGTACATGGTGCCGTTCCAGGCCGGTTTGGTGTTCGTTCGTAGCCAACACGGCGGAGTTGGGGCGGCCACATATGGGATTGCGCTCCAGGCTGCTCTAGTCTATATGACGGCCGTCTGGATTCTGAGCAGGATCGTCTACACACACATGAATCGAGAGTATGGGCACACCCAGCAATTCGCCACGAGCCTATGGATTGTGGTCGGGTTGTCTCTCGGAGGATTATGGGTAGTTCTCGCGTGCGGTGCCGCCGTTACGATCATCTTCTGCTTGCCGCCTGAGTACAGTACGTCCCTGTCCCCCGTCCTCGTACTCCTGACGGCTGCCGCCGCATCTGGGGTCGCAGCGATCTCGAGTTGCTTCCTCACCGCATTCGGTCGAGAACGTCTGATGTTGGCGAGCTATGCGTCGGGAGCTATCGTGTTCGGGGTCGGTGCCGCCCTCTTTGGCCACCTATCGGCGACCGCGACTGCGCTGGTAGCGCTGGCGGCCACCGCGACCGTCATGGTTGCCTCGGGCTTGTTCGTAAGGGCATGCCGTCAGGCCTTCGTGCCTCCGGCACCGCCATCTGTGGGAAGGTAAACGTAATTCACGAACCCCATCGCGTCGGCCCTAGTCGGCCGGTCCACTTCCGTCAGAGCCCCTCGTCGGATAACGAAGGCGCGGTAACCGAACTGTCTGACACTGGCGAACAGTTGCTCGCTGGAAAAACCTGCTTTTGCCAAGGCATCGTCGTTGTGCTCGATGAGAAGGATTGGCCGAACTGGACTCTGCAATAGTCCGGCCATGCCTCGGATCACAAGCGGTTCGGCTCCCTCCACGTCGATTTTCACAGCATCGACCTTCTGGATGGACTCGCGCGCGAGTACCTCGTCAATTGTGACGGTCGCGACTTCGAGCACTTGGTTCGTTCCGCTTGCTCGAACGAGCGAGCCAAGGCCGTCAAGCTGACCGGTGTGAAACTGGGCGTGTCCCGCTTGACTGCTCGCCGCTGCCGGAACCACGGTCACGTTGGAAAGACCGTTGAGCTTGATGTTGCCTATCAACTCTTGGTACACGGCTGGAACCGGTTCAAAACTGATCACACGCCCGGCAGGGGAAACCGCCCGCGCTGCAGAACAAGTGTAAATACCGATATTTGCCCCCACGTCCAGCACCGTCATCCCAGGCCTGAGAAACGACAAGAATATGGACAGCTCCTCCGGTTCAAAGAAGTCTCCCGTCCAATAGTAGAAATGGTGAGGGTTCCGGAGATCCAAGCGGAGCCAGACGCCGGGAGCAACTTCGAACTTCCGAACGGAAGGGTCCAGCCACCGCGCCACCTTTCCCAACAGCCCGCGTCCGGGGTGGGGCGGGGTGTAACAGATGTACCCGCGGATCAGGCTTGCCAGGGCGCGTCCGATCACTGTCGTCCCTCCGGTTGGTTCTGCCGCGTGACGTACTGGCGGATCATGCGGATCGACCGGTACACGGCGGCGCAGCTCTCGAGCAAATAGCCCGCGACGGCTGGCGGCACGGTCACAAGGACAAGTTGGAAAGAGTAGGTCAACCAGTCGCCGGGAGTAAACTGCCGCCGAAAATAGCGGTCTTTCACGGCCAAGTGCGCGCGATACCCCTCTTGGAGCCGCGAGATCGAGATGCTCCCCGCGTGACGCCGATACCGCACCAGTGGGATCGGCAGGTTCTCCATCCGAACCCCGGCGGCGGCGAGCCGCGCGAAGAGTTCGTAATCCTCACACAAACTCCCGAACTGATACCCGCCGACCGCCTCGAGGTGGCGCTTCCAGCAGACAAGCGTGTTCTGATAGATCGGGGACCAATTCCGCATGAAGCGGACGATCTCCCCGTGCGTCACGGGTCGCGGCAAGAGCCGAGTCACCCGCCCGTCGGCCGTCATCTCGTGAGCGAAACTGCCGACCAACCCGAGTTGCGGGTTCGCGTCGAGGTGCCGGATTGCCGTCTCGAGCCAAACGGGTTCGGCGATGTCGTCGGCATCGAAGCGGGCGATCAACTCACCCTTCGCCACGGTCAAACCGAAGTTGACGGCCTCAGAGATGGTCGCGGGGCCGCTCGCTCGGAACAGCCGAACGCGGTTGTCGTTGCAATTCCTCAAGTCGTCGGCCACCGCCCGCGCCGACGGCACTTCGAGGAGGATCACCTCCAAGTCCGCGACCGTCTGACGGAGAAGGCTCTCGAGGGCTTCCGGAAAGTACCGCGGGTCGGGGAAGAGCACGACCATCACCACCGAGACCCGCGGCCGGTTGGTGCCAACCAGACCCGGCAGCGAAACCTCTCGCCACGACAGCGAATCCGCCGGGACTGGATCGACCCGGTCTCCGAACCGGTAGACCGTCTCCATCCACTCGGCGTTCAACGGCATTAGGCGACCCGATGCCGGTGGGCGGTTCGAGACCAGTGCCGTTTCCAATCGCTCTCGGATCGCGGAACTAACCTCTGCTTCCGTGAGGCCGCAGAACCGCAGCAGCGGCATTCCCCGGTATGGCTCGTACCCCGGATCATAGCCGAGGATCGTCGGGAGGCCACAGGCCATCGCTTCACGGGCGACCAGCGGGAAGCCCTCGACGAACGACGGCAGCACCATGACATCGGCAGCATAGTACACGCGGACCAACTCGGCCTGCTTGCGCGGCGGCAGGTACTCCACTCCCGGCCGCGGTAGCGGCCCCAGAATCGCCGGGTCGCCGGACCCGCAAAACACGATGTCGTACTGTTCGGGGTCTACCGCCCCGAGCAAGAGCGGGATTCCCTTCTCGGCCACCAGCCGGCCGACGAATAGCACCTTCTTCCGGCCCGGTGCCCAGCCGAGCGCCTCCCGCGCGGTCGTCCGCTCGTCGGGCGTCGGCGGGCGGAATAGGTCGGCGTTGATCGAGTACGGGATGAACTCGACCGGCTTGCGCGAACCGCCGATTCGCCGGAGGTCGGCCATCACACGGGCGTTGTAGGTGACGCACCGCCCGGCCGACCCGACGGACACGCGACCGATGGTTTCCACCAGCAGCCGGAACCCCCACGTCGCCAGCCGTGACTTGCGGGGCTGGATGCCGTTGTGTTCGGTGAGGATCGCCCGCACGCCACGGAGTCGGGCGAACAGCAGCGCGAGGGCGGTGTTCGGGGCGACCCAGGCGTGCCCGTGGACGACTTCCGCGCGGCCGACCTCCCGCCACAGAACCCACAGCAACCACGGGCTGAAGAGCGGGAAGAAAAGGCCGATCCGTTCCAGAATCGGCGACGCCCAGACTCGGAGGACGCGGACGTTCGGCGGGTAGACCGGCGCGTCGCCCTTGCCGCCGATGCGGCTGGTGACCACCGTCACCTCGTGCCCGGCGGCGGCCAGCGCGCGCACCTCGGTGTCCACGAGGACGGCGATGCCGCCGATGTGGGGCAGGGCGTGCGAGGTGGTGATGAGGACGCGGAGGGGCACGGTCAACCCTCCTTCCGCAAGACGAGGCACGACGCCTGAAAAGACTTGAACAGCCACGGCAGCAGTTCGCCGACGGTGGACGGACGGGCCTTCGGGGGAGCCGACGACTCCGGGGCGCGGCGTTTCCCGAGTAGCCCCGCCGCCGATTTGCCGACCCCTTTTGTCACCCGCCAGGAAACCCCGAACGGCTCGGCCAGAAACCGCTTGCCGAGTTCGCGCGAGTACGTCCCGCATTTGAGGATCGCCTGTGCCTGGATTTTCGTGTGGGGGTGGAGGGCGGCCAATTCATCGGGCGTCGGGCGGTACAGCGTGTCGATGGGGTCGGGATGATACGGGTAGCGGTACGGGCACGACAGGAAGAGAAATCCGCCCGGTTCCAGCACCTCGACCACGATCCGGGCGACTTCCTCGCGGTTCGGCACATGTTCCAGTAGGTTCGAACAGATCACCGAACGGAATCGCTCCTTTCGCAACCGTTCCTGAAACACCGGATCGGTCAAATCGCCGACCACTTCCACGCCTTTGGCCGCTTGCAAGTCCGTGTGGACGATTCGCCCACCGCGTGCCCGGAGCGGGGCAAACAAATGTCGGTCAATGAACGGCTGTTCCACGACACGGAAGTGTTCGGTCTGGCTGCCGATGTTCAGCAGTGGAAAGAGTTCGGCATCCGAGCGCTGGCGGAGCTGCTCACCGAACCACTTGGCTTCTCGCTCAAGCATCGACAAGTCTCTGTGGGGTAGTGCGGAAGGTGAGGGCGGCGAACAGTTGCGCGACGACGGCCGGGGGTAGGGCCTCCAAGGACCGTTCGCCCCAGTAGCGGAGGCGGTCCCGCCACGTCATCGCCGGCCACCAGTACCGCCGCTTCACCTCGGCCGTCAGGCGGAGCAAGGCCCGCACGCGGGTGCCCTTCGACCCGCTCCCCGGATGCACCCGGTACCGCAACAGCGGCGTCGGCAGGTGGGCGAAGCGGTGGCCGGCGAGCAGCAGGCGGGACCACAGGTCGTAGTCCTCGGCCGGGTAGTCGAAGGCGTACCCGCCGACGGCCAGGAGGGCCGCCTTGCGGGCGGTGGCGGCCGGCTGCGGAACGGCGTTGTACCGGGGCATGGCCCGCAGGATGTCGGCGTGGTCGGTCGGGTAGGAGCGGCCGCCGACCACCCGGCCGGCGGCGTCGATGACGGTGAGCTGGCTGCCGACGAGGGTGATGTCCGGGTTCGCGGTCAAGAAGGCGAGCTGCTCGGCCAGGCGGGTCGGCTCGGCGATGTCGTCGGCGTCCAGGAACGCCACCATGTCGGCGCGGGCCTCGGTCAGGGTGCGGTTCCGCTGGGCGATGAGGCCGGTGCGGGTCGGGTTGGAAATCAGGCGGATGCGGGGGTCGGCGAGGGTTTTCAGCAACTCGGCGGCGGACGACGGCGACGGGTCTTCGACGACGACCAGTTCCCAGTCGGCGAACGTCTGCGCGAGGACGCTCTTCACCGCCTCCGGGAAGTAGACCGGGTGCGGGTTCAACACGGGCATCAGGACCGACACGGCCGGGGCGGTCATGGCGTCCCCTCGCCTTTTTCCGCTTCCGAGATGGCGACGTGGCGGACCACCTGGGTAAGCTGTCGCTGGAGCTTCACCCCCTGCGCGTAGAAGTGGAACGACACCGCCAGGAACGCCAGGGCGAAGGCGTAGAGGACAAGGTCGGCCCCGCGGTCGATGCCGAGTTGGTTGGCCACCCACGAGGGCAGACCGGGGTTGTAGATGGCAGCCGCCGCGCCCAGCCAGACGACGAACCGGAGCAGCCTGTCGCGGCGGAACGACGGGTGGCCGATCAGCACGCGGGAGCCGTCCAGCACCGCCAGCAGCAACAGCGGCGGGATGGTGGCCCACTGGAAGCCGGTCATCGGATGGCCCTCCCCAGGAGGAAGTCGAAGACGATGCGGACGGCGTTCCAGGAGCTTTGCCCCTTCGCCGTCGTGTCGGCCGAGTAGCGGATGGTGACGGGCACCTCGACGTAGCGGAGGCGGTGCTCGCGGATGCGGTCGAGGATTTCCGAGGCGTGGGCCATGCGGTTCTGGCTGATCCGCACCTTCTCGGCGGCGGCGCGGCTGAACGCGCGGAAGCCGTTGTGGGTGTCCGTCACGCGGACGTTGGAGGCCAGCCGGGTGAACACGATGCCGCCCTTCAGCACCAGCTTGCGGGCGAACGGCATGTTCACCGTCGCGCCGAGGAACCGCGAGCCGAGGGCCACGTCGGCCTCTCCGGACGCGACCGGGGCGAGGACGCGGTCGATCTCGGTCGGGTCGTGCTGGCCGTCGGCGTCGAAGGTGACGATGTAGTCGGCGTGCCGTTTCAGGGCGAAGGCGATGCCGGTCTGGAGGGCCGCCCCCTGGCCGAGGTTGAGCAGGTGGCGGAGCACCCAGACGGGGTGGCGGAGGGCGACGGCGGCGGTGTCGTCGCGGGAGCCGTCGTCCACGACGACGACGTTGGCGTAGCCGGTGGCGAGCAGGCGGGCGAGGGTGTCGCCCAGCCGCGGCTGCTCGTTGTAGGCGGCGATGACGATCCAGGCGGAGCGTCGGAGGTCCGGGGCCACGGCGGTGCGACTCGGAGGACGAACGGTCGGGTCAATGTAAGGACGCCCGCCGGCCGTGGACACCGGGAAAGCGGCCGTCACGGGGTCATGGCGGCGCAGTTCAGGCACACCGGGGTGCCGCTGGAGGACATGGCCCAGTACGGCAGCTGGCCGGCGTCGGCGGGGTGTTGCGGCTGCTGGCCCTTGCTGCCGGGCTTGGCCACCTTCGGCATGTGCGACCGGCGGAGTTCGCCGATGGACGCGCCGAAGTCCTTGCACTCGTCGGTCATGGAGTCGCGGAGGGCGACCATGCCGGTGGACCCGCCGGCGGCGACGATGGAGCCGAGCATGATGTACTCGGTGGACAGGACGGCACCGGACTCGTCGGACCACAGGGCGCGAAGCAAGTGGACGAACATGGGGGCATCTCCGGGTGTAGGGGTGCGACCCGACGGGCGTGCGGCTCCGACCGCGACTGGGCGCGGGGGCGTCACGGGACCGGGGGCAATGACGGCGGAACGGGGGAGCCGGCGGCGGTGGCGCGGGGCCACGCCGGGGCGTGCGGGAACGGTCGCGAGATTGGGGGGGATCGACCCGGAGGGAGTGGCCGCGTCTGTCCTAGTCGCGGCCGGGGATCGATCGGCTCGTCGCTCGGTTCACTCGCCAGCTACCTAGGTCGCGGCGTGGGGCGTGTCAACCGAACGGCCCGCATTGGCGCGGGGGGCGAAAATGCCGGCTCGGTGGAAGCGGCCGGAGTGAAGAACTGGCGGGCCGAGTGAAAGTGAACCGCCGACTGGTAACAGTCGGCGGCGCGGGAGAACGGGTTGTCGCGGGGGGCGGTCAGTTCAGCTTCCGCTTGGCGGCGGCCTGCTCGCGGAGCTGCTTGCGGTCGTCGTCGGTGATGCCGGGGATGGCTACCTCGCACAGCTTCAGGACGACCTCGTACCGGGCCATCGCCTTGGAGGTCTCGCCCAGGCCGGCGTGCGCCTCGGCCAGCCAGAAGTGCAGGCGGGGGTCGCCGGGGTAGCGGACGACGGCGGCCTCGAACAGGTCGCGCATCTCCGGGTACTTGGCCTTGTTCGCCACCTTCGAGTAGACGATGCCGATGGTGTCGAGGAACTCCGGCCGCAGCCGCTCCGGGCCGATGGGCTTGTCCGCCCCCTTCCGCACCCGCGCCTTCTCCACCAGGGCCAGCGCCTCGGCCGGCTGGTTCTTCTTGGCGGCCAGCAGCCAGGCCAGGTTGTTGGCGGCGACGCCGTTGGCGTTGTCTTCGTCGAACAGTTCCTTGTACACCGCCACGGCCGCGTCCCAGTCCTGCTTGGCCAGGGCCAGATCGCCCTTCAACAGGCGGGTGGCGAGGTCCTTCGGGGCGTCGGCCAGGGCGGCCGTCACGCGGGCACCCGCCTCGTCGAACGCCTTGGCCCGATAGTACGCCGCGGCGACCGCCCGGTTGGCCGTCGCGCGGGCGAGGGCGACCCGCTTCTCGACCGGGTCCCGCTTCGGGTCGGGCGGCTCGGCGGCGGCCGCCTTCTTCACCTGCTCGGCCACCTTCTTCACCAGCGAGTCGGCCTCGCGGGCGGCGGCCGGCTTGGCCCCCGTGACGTAATACTGGTGGATCAGTTCCAGCATGGCGAAGTCGTTGTCCGGCTGCTTCTCGGTCCACTTCACGGCCCACTTCGCCGCCTGATCGGGCTTGCCGTCCGCCGTGGCCAGGCGGACGAGGTTGGCGTACCCGGTCGAGTCGGCCGGGAACAGCACCGTCATCCGGTCGAACACGACGGCCGCGCCGGCCGCGTCGCCCGACCGCTCCTTCACGGCGGCGTCCAACTGGAGCAGCCGCACCGAGTCCGGCGGCACCAGCTCGAACGCGGCCTTCAGGTACTCCTTCGCCTTGACCGGCTGCGGGTCGGGTTCGCCGAGGAACAGCTCGACGAGGGTGAGCAGCAGCGGCACGTTCTCCTTGTTCTGGGCGACCAGCCGGACGCCCTCCTGCCGGGCGGCGACGGGCGCGCCGGCGAGTTGGTGGAACCGCATCCGCGTCAGCCCGGCCTCCAGCGGCGAGACGCCCGGCTTGCCCGGCTTGTCCACGGCCAGTTGCTCCCACTTGTTCAGGGCGGCGTACATGGTCTTCGCCGTCGGCCACACGTCCGCCGGCTGCCCGACCGCTTCGTTCAGCAGGGCGGTGAAGGCGAACCCGGCGTACACGGACGGCTCGTCCGGGGCCTCGGCGACGAGCTTGTCCAGGAAGGCGGTGGCCGCTTTCAGGTCGCGGTCGGCGTAGGCCACCACCGTCTGCTCCAGCAGGCGGCGGGCGTTGCGGCGGGCGGCCGTCTGGTCGGTGAGCGTCAGCAGCCGGGCGGCGGCGTCCTCGAACTTGCCGTCGGCCATCAAGGTGGCCGCCTCGTACAGTTGGAACTGGCCGTTGTTCTCGTACCGGCCGAGGGCCGACTTGAGGATGGCGTCCCGCTGGTCGCGGGTGGCGGCGGCGCGGATCAGTGCCAGGTCGATGTCCGGGGCGGCCGGCAGCGCGCCGAGGATTTTCGCCGCCTCGTCCCGCTCGCCCGACTGGAACAGCGCGCCGGCCAGCAGGCGGGTCAGCACCTGATCGGTCTGGTCGGGGAAGTGGACCGGATTGCGGATGTACTCGACGGCCTCCTTGTCGCGGCCGGTGCGGATCAGCCACTCGGCCCAGTACAGCTTGCCGGCCCGCACGTCGGCGTTCTCGCGGACGAACCGCCGGATCAGGTCGTCGGCCTTGGCGCGGGGGTCCGCCTCCTTGCCGGCGAACAGGGCGTCGGCGCGGCTGATGAGGACTTCCACGCTCCGCGGGTAATCGACGGCCAGGTCGGTCAACATCTTGTCGGCCTGCTCCGGGTCGCCGGTCAGCAGGCGGTAGCGGGCGATGGCGAGGCGGGCGGTGCGGTCGGGGGACGGCTTGTCCTTATCCGCCGACACGCGGAGGGTCTTGGCCAGCGCGGCGGCCGGCTTCAGGATGTCCTCGCGGAGCTGCACGGGCAGCGCCTTGCCGGGGTTGTTCTTCTGCTCCCGTTCCAAACGCAGGTAGCCGGTCCCCAGACTGGCCAGCACCTGGAACGCCGTCACCTCGTCGGCGCTGCCGAACCGCTGGTCGAGCAGGTCGCGGTCGGCGCGGGACAGGGAGTCGTACCGCCGGTACGCCTCGGCCAGTTGCTGGAGGTGGGCGGTGGAGGCCCCCGGATCGCCCAGCAGTTGCGCCACCTCGGCCAGCCCGATGTGCGCGCGGAGGGCGAAGTCCGGCACCGACTTGTCCTTCAGCACCGCGTCGAACAGGACGCGGGCCTTTTCCAGCCGGCCCCGGCGGGCGGCCAAGTTGGCCTCGTACAGGCTGGCGACGGCCTTCGCCCGCGGCAGGTCGAACGCCTTCAGCGCGGCGATGTGCGGCTCCACCGCCTCCGGCTTCGTCCCCTCCAGCCACTTCACCATCAGCAGCGCCTCGTGGTACTCGACCTGGGCCGGCACCTGCTTCTGCTCGGCGGCCGCCTTCAGCCCGGCGTCGAGCGCCGCCACCGCCTTGTCGTACAGTTCCTTGGCGGCCGCCGTGTCGCCCCGCTTGCGGGCGACGGCCGCCTCGTCGGCCGTCAGCAGCGACACCCGCACGGCCGCCGACCCGGTGACGGCCGTCGGGTGTTCGGCGAAGAAGTCGCGGGCCGACTTGCTCACCGTCTCCCAGTCCGACCGGCCGCCCTTTGCGAGGGTCGGCGCGGCCAGTTGCACCACGTCGGCGATGGCCGCCCCGGCCAGCGGCAGGTTGTCCTTAGACTTCGACGCGGCCAGCTTCCGCCCCATCGCCACCGCCGACTCGCACACCGCCCGCACGTCGGCGGCGGCCGGCGGCTTGGCCGGGTCGGCCAGCAGGACGGACAGGGCGAACGAGTGGACGCCGAACAGCCCCTCGGCGTCGAACGCGCTGAGCGGGACCAGGGCCTCCCCGTTCGCCGCCCGGTCCAGCGCCCCCGTCGTCGGCTCGAACAGCGCCTTCCGAAGGGCGGCAGTGCGGTCGTCGAGCTCCCGCCCCTTCTTCTTGCCGGCCGCCTCGACGTGCCACCGCAGGATTTGCAGCCGCAGCCAGATCGTCCGCCAGTACGGGGCCTTGTTGTTCGCGGCCACCTCCAGGTACTTCTCGGCCTTCTCGACGCTGTCCGGCGACTTGTCCGACAGCCGCGCCCCGCCCTGCTGGAACTCGTCGCGGGCGAGGCAGTAGTTGGCCCGCGGGTCGTTCGGCGTGGCCTTCACCAGCACCTTGCACACCTTGCCGACCTCCCGCCAGTCGATGGGGGACAGCACCAGCTCGACGCGGAGCAGCTCCTTGGCCAGCTCCGGGTCGGACGAGTCCACGTCGAAGGCGTTCCGCAGATCGGCGACCGACTGGCCCCGGTCCTTGTCGTCGCGGAGGGCGGCGTAGTTGCGGTAGTTCTCGTTCAGGGTGGTGTCGAGCGACTCCTCCATCGGCTTGCCCTCGACCGCCGCCTTGGCGTACTCGCGGTCGCGGGTGGCTCGCGCCCGTAGCAGCCAGAGGTCGTGGAGCATTTTCCGCGCGTCGTCCTTCGTCACGTCCCCCTTGCGGACCCGTTCCTCGACGCCGTTGATGCCGTTTTCGGCGTGAATGGCCGCTTCGGCATAGGCTGTCGCCGCGTCGGCCGGCTTGCCCGCCTTCTCCGCCGCCGCGCCGTCGCCGAACCGCTTCTTCGCCTCGACCAGCAGCTTGTCGGGCGACGGCTTGGCGAAGTACGTGCGGTACACGAGGAAGCCCGCGCCGCCCAGGCAGGCGAGCGACAGGACGATCATCGTGATCCGGTAGGCGGCCGATTTGCGAACGCTCATGGTGTCTCGTCGGGGTGTGGGGCGTATCGGTGGGCCGGCGGATCAGTCGCGGGCGAGGGAGATCGGGATGCGGTTGCAGGCGACCACGGTGCCCTCCGGGGCGGCCGCGCGGATCGCCCGGTCGAGGGCCGGCAGGAAGATCGTCTCCACCAGTTCGAGGTCGGCCGGTCGCTGGCCCGACAGCGACACCTGCACGGTGACGCTCGGCGCGGCCCCGGCCAGTCGCTGGTGCAGCTCCTGGACCATGCTACGGTCGGCCGGGGCCGGCGGAAGGCGGTAATGCCAGTAGTACACCACGGTGGACTGGTCGCCGCGAGTCAGGAAGCGGAACCGCTGACCGTCGCGGCCCGGTTCGGCCAGGGTCACCTTCCGCCGCATCGCCACGTCCTCCGGCGCGCCGGACACTTCGCGGATGCAGATCTCCGGGTGGTGCTTGCGGTCCTCGCCCGTCCGCGAATAGACCATGTAAAGTTGCAGCCCGACCGGCTTCGCAGTGTGGACGTACTGCCGCAGCACCACTTCGTCCCACCGGAACTGGAGTTTCGGGAGCAGGTCTTCCCGCTGTTTCACCAGGTCGGTGCCGACCCAGCCGTCGCTCGTCTCCCCGAACGTCAGCGGGGTGGACGCCAGCGGCGCGGCGAAGTCGCTGGAGTTGGCGGGGGCGACGCTCAAGTGCCAGAACAGCAGCCCGTTGCCGGCGGCAAGGCCGAGCGTGACTGCGGCGGCGACGAGCATCCGGCGGCGGACGCCCGTGGCCGGCGGCGCGGGGGTGGGGACGGGCGGGGCCGCCGGCGTGCCGAACACGCCGAACAGCAGCACGTCCGCGAGGAAGAACAGGCCGATGCCGACCGGCAGGCTGAACAGGGCCGGAATGTCGTGCATCCACCCGCCCATCCAGGTGGTGCCGAACTCGGCGGCGGCCAGGTTCATCAGCACCACGCGGAGGACGTTGGCGGCGACGGCGACCGGCACCGCCGCCAGCACCAGCACGATGCGGTGGGCGAGGGTGCGGCGGTGGAACAGCGCGCCGATGATGGCGGCGCACGCCACGAACGCCAGGATTTGCCGCAGGCCGCTGCACTCCTCGGCGACGACCAGCGACTGATCGACGCCGGCGATGCGGATGGTGTGGCCGGTGCGGGTGCAGACGACGAACAGCCCCAGCACGGTTTCGCTGAACTGGCTGACCACGTTTTGCAGCAGCAGGGCGATGTAGCTGGTCCAGGTGAACGGCAGCGGAAACAGGAACGCGACCAGCAGCAGCGGGAACGTGAACCGCGCGGCGTAGTCGCGGCCGCCGACCAGAAGCAGCATCCCCCGGCCGACGAAGACGATGGCGAGCATCGCGGCCCACGAGGAGCCGAGGATGACGGCGACGAGCTGCGCCGCGGCGGCGAGGCCGAAGGCGAGGCCTGCCTGAGTCGGGCTGGCGTCCGCGACGGGGTACTTGTTCGCCCGGAAGCCGACGAAGCCGAGAATCGCCACGGCGACCGCACCGCTGTGGCCGTAACTCGGGTCGTTCAGCCAGAGCGGGATGAGGTTGGCGAAGGTGTGCCAGAACAGGGCCGCGAAAGCGACCGCGAGGGCCATCAGACCGGCAGCGGCGTTCATACCGTGGCTCCGGCAGCCCAGGACGGGTGGGTGGGTTCGCGCCGCGAAGGGGGGAACGGCGAAGCCGGGCAGGAAGGCATCCTGCCCGGCTTGGAATTGTCGATCACGAGTTCGTCAGGCAAGCGGGATCACGCGGCGACGGTCGGCTCGACCGACTTCTTCAGCTTGCGGCGGGCCGTGACCAACCCGGCGAGGCCGAAGATGCCGCAGATGGCCAGCGTCGCCGGCTCCGGGATGATCGCGACCGCCTGAATGTTGACGTTAAAGTTCGTCGGGCCCGTCGGGTTCAACGACGGGGCCGTATAGCTGAGGGTATACTTGAACCCGTCCAGGTTCTGGATGATGGGGGAGACCGGCGTGATGTTCGTGAGGGTCAGGCTGGAGTTGTTGTTCCCGATGCTCCCTTGAAGCAACGCCGAGAAGTTGATGGTGCCGGTCTGGTTCGACAAGACGTCCGTGAGCTTCAGGGTGAACAAGATCGTCGTCGCGGTAATGGTTTGGACGGGGCTTCCAACAGGCGCTGTCACGCCCAATGTGAAAAGGGCGATGTTGGTCCCACCGGGGAAGCCAGCATCTTTCGTGTTCGTGAAGTCGGACATGCCCATGATCGTGATCGAGTTGCCGCCGCTCAGCCCACTGACCGAACTCGGGGTCGGGGGCGGGATGAGCGTTGTGTAGTTGAAGATCGGCGCGGCGGTGGCGGTGCCGCCGAGGACGAGAGCGACCAGCAGGGCGACGGCGGTGTTCAGGAGACGCATGAGCGGACCCTCCTCAGGTTGGTGCGGCACGGTGATGAGGCTCGAACCGAGCGGTTCGGATGCCATCTGGATCGCTTGCACTACCCCTAGCGAAGCGATCCCACCAATCGGCCGGCCGAATTCTCGCGTCGGAACACGGAATTACGGTCTCAGATAAGCTACTCGACAGCGCAAGGGCAATCAAGCGGAAAAAGGAAAAAAATCCCCACGTCCCCTTGCTTGTCCCTCGTTTAGCAGACGAGCGACCGGAACAGAAAGTTCCGACACCAAAGTAAAACCCGGCAGTGGGTGCCGGGTTTCGTGGGACTGTCCGATTTCGCAAGTCACTGCCTCGGCAACCCGTTGAGTTCGACCGGCGGCAGGTCGGTTTTTTTGGAATCTTCCTCACGAAGCTGCTTCTCGATCTCGTGGATCGACCGAATCTGGTGTTCCGGCGGGATGTCGTCGGCCAGCTTGGGCCGCTTCTTCGCCACCGGCTTCGGGTTCTCCAGGGCCGCCAGCGCGGCGCGGGCCGTCTTCATCCCCGGCTCCAGTTGCAAGGCCCCCCGGTACTGCTCCTTGGCGTCGTCGTTCCGCCCCTGCACGGCCAGGGCGAAGGCCAGGTTCACCCGCGCTTCGGCCTCGGTGCCGGCCTTGCGGAAGGCGTCGTGCCCCTCCTCGAACCGTTGCGCGGCGCACAGGGTCAGGCCCAGGTTCATCCACGCCCGCTTGTGGTCGGCGTGGTACGTCACGACGTGCCGCAGCGTCTCCTCGGCCCGCTTCCAGTCGCCCCGGCAGTAGTAGCTGTAGCCGAGGTCCGCCAGCAGTTCGGCGTCGGTCGGGGTCGCTTTCAGGGCGAGGTCGTACTCGGTTTGGGCTTTGGTGAACTCCTCGATCTGGTCGTACAGCACGGCGAGGCGACGGCTGATGTCCGGGCCGAGGCGGGGTTCGGCCGCGCGGGCCTTCTCGTACAGTTCGATGGCCGCCTCCGGCTGCTTGTTCTTCTCCATTTCGTGGGCGGTGCCGAGCCAGGCGACGATGGCCTCCTTCACCGGCAGTTCGGTGACGTTGGACGCGCCGCCCTGCGGCCCGACGAGCAGCGGCAACTTGGCCGAGCCGCCGGGCATGGCGGGCTGGACGGACTCGGTCGTCGAGCGCGCCGGGAAGTATTTGCAGCCGACGGAGCTGGCGAGCAGCCCCAGGCCGAGAACGGCCGCGACGCGACGTGTCATCCGGAATCCCCCGTGTGGGGCGGTCTCCCCCGAAACGACCCCGCCGGGGCGATAGCCACCCCGGCGGCGCGTGTCAAGACGTTCGTCCGAGCAGGGTGCGGTCAGCCCAGGGCCATTTCGATATCCGGGTTGCGTTGCCGTTTTACTCGGCGGTCCGGCTTTCTTCGTCCCGGAGGGACCGCCGGCCGTAGCCTGGGGCGGAAGCCCCAGGACAAGTTAAATAAAACCGTTGCCCCGGCCCCCGACACCGGGTATTCTCACACTAGAATTAGATACACCCCACCGGCCTTCCCGCCCGTCCGCCCTCTCCCACCCCAGAGGATTCCGCCCATGCTGGCGATCCCCGGCTTCACCGGCCGCGACACCTGCGACGGCGTCTCCCGCCGCGATTTGATCCGCATCGGCGGGTCCAGCGTCCTCGGCATCAGCCTGGCGAACGTGCTCGCCCTGAAGTCCGCTCAGGCGAACAACGCCCCCGTCCCGAAGGCCGGCGAGACGACCGGCGGCAAGGGCTTCGGCAAGGCCAAGAGCGTCATCTTCATCTACCTGCAAGGCGGCCCCAGCCACCTCGATTTGTGGGATCCGAAGGACGACGTGCCGGCCGCCAACAAGAGCACCTTCAAGGCCATCGACACCAAGCTGCCCGGCACCAAGGTGACGGAGCTGCTGCCCAAGATCGGCGGCATCCTCGACAAGACCACCCTCATCCGGACGATGAGCTACACGCCCAACGGCCTGTTCAACCACACCGCCGCCATCTACCAGATGCACACCGGCTACACCACCGACAAGGTGTCGCCGTCCGGCCAACTGGAGCCGCCCAACGCCAAGGACTTCCCGACCCTCGGGTCGAACGTGGTGAAGTTCCTGCCGCCGACGGTGCCCATGCTGCCGTTCGTCATGATGCCCCGCCCGCTGCAAGAGTCGAACGTGGTGGGCAAGGGCGGCGGGGCCGGGTTCCTCGGCAAGGCCTACGACCCGTACCTGCTGTACCCGCCGGGCGACGACACCGACCTGGCGAAGATGGACCGCATCAAGGTCGATGACCTGAAGCTCCGCGACGAACTGAGTACGGCCCGCATGGAGCGCCGCGCCACCCTCCGCGAGACGGTGGCGAAGGGGATGCCGGAACTGGAGCAGGTGACGAGCAAGTACGAACTCGATTCGTACTACGGCAAGGCCCTCGGCCTGGTGGTGTCCGGCCGCGCCCGCGAAGCGTTCGACCTGTCGAAGGAAGACGCCACGCTGCGCGAGCAGTACGGCAAGAACACGTTCGGCCAGTGCCTGCTGCTGGCCCGCCGGCTGATCGCCGCCGGCACCCGGTTCGTCGAGGTGACGTGGCCGAAGGTGGCGAACAGCGACAACCACTCGTGGGACGTTCACGTCGGCCTGAGCAAGCGGATGAAGGACCAGGCCGCGCCGATGCTGGACGCCGGCGTGGCGGCCCTGATCGAAGACCTGGACAAGTCCGGGATGCTGAAGGAGACGCTGGTGGTGGTGGTCGGCGAGTTCGGCCGGTCGCCGCGGCGGGGCGTCAGCACCAGCGGCAACCAGAACAGCGACGACGGCCGCGACCACTGGCCCTACTGCTACACGGCGCTGGTGGCGGGTGCGGGCATCCGCCGCGGGTACGTCCACGGGGTGAGCGACAAGACCGGCTCGGCCCCGAAGGACGCGCCGGTCCACCCGACGGAGCTGCTAGCGACCATCTACCACAGCCTGGGCATCAAGCCGGACACCATCGTCCACAACCACCTGAACCAGCCCCGCGAGCTGGTCAAGGGCGAGGCGGTGACGGCCCTGTTCTCGTGAGTCGAGTGCGGTTTCCTCTTCGCCCCGGAGGGGCGGGAGAAGTTAGCCAGGGGTGGAGCGCAGCGGAACCCCTGGCTAACGTTGGCGAAAAAAAGCGGGAGTCTCGGAGGGACGACAGGTTTCCAGGGGTTCCGCTCGCTGCGCTCGCTCCACCCCTGGCTAACATCTTGCACCCCTCCGGGGCGAAATCCCCCGATTCCCCAGCACGTCACTCCAATCCCACACGACGACCTTGCCGGTGTCGCTGCCGGCGGCGGCGGTCAGGCCGTCGAAGGAACCGCAAAG
>JAYTTN010000147.1:0-8294 GCA_043745295.1 Fimbriiglobus sp.
CAGGGGTTTCACCCCTGGCTACAGTCCGCCACGCCTCCGGCGTGAAGACGGGCGGCTTTCGGGCATCTCGTCATCCCAAAGACGGCGATCACCTGGGAAGGGAGAACGGCCGTCCGGCGAGGGACGCCGGACGGCCACGGCGATGGCGGACGGTTACGACAGCACCCGCTTCACGTTCTTGTTCGTGGCGGCGATAATCCCGACGACGCCGAGCGCGAGTGGGATGAGCGTGAACAGCAAGACGCCGAGCGTGGGGAAGATTGGCAGGAACCCGACCGAGGTGGCGAGGAAGATGATCGCCGAAAGGATCAGCAACCCGCCGGCGGCGAGGCTGACCGGGACGAACCACTTCTTCTTCATGAACCCCGCGATGGCCGCCGGGATGGCCACGCACGCGCCGAGCACGGACGCGATGAACGTCACCTGAAGCAGCGTGAGCGCGGTGCTGACATCGGAGATCGCCTTGTCCGCCAAGTCCGCGCCGGCCCGGTTGCCGGTCACGCGGGCCTGGTTGCGGGAGTCGCGGGAGACCGTGTCGGCCGCGCCGACCATGCCGCCGAGCATCCCCGCGCCCGCCAGTGCCAGCCCCGAGCAGGGCAGGTAGATGGCGGCGGCGACGATGTGCAGGATGGACGCCGTCAGCAGCAGGCCGTTGCTCTTCTTCTTCCGCGGGCGGTCGTCGTAGTCGTCCTCGTCGTCGTCGCGGCGGCCCTTCTTCTTGCGGGGGCGGTCGTCGTCGTAGTCGTCGTCGGCCGCGGCGCGGGCCGGCTTCTTCTTGGGCGCGTCGTCGTAGTCGTCCTCCTCATCCCGCCGACCCTTCTTCTTCGGCCGGTCGTCCTCGTCGTCCAGCTCCGCCTTCGACGGGGCCTTCTTCTTGGGCCGGTCGTCGTAGTCATCCTCATCGTCGTCGCGGCGCGGCTTCTTCTTGGGTCGGTCGTCGTAGTCGTCGTCCGCGGCGCGGGCCGGCTTCTTCTTCGGGCGGTCGTCGTAGTCGTCGTCCAGGTCCGCCTTGGACGGCTTCTTCTTCTTGGGCGCGTCGTCGTCGGCCAGGTCGGCGAACGGGTTCGACCCACCGGCCGGTTTCGGCGGCGGGGGCGGCGGGGCGGCGGGGGCCGAGGCTTCCGCCTGCGGGATTTGGAAGTCGGTTTGGCACTTCGGGCACTTGCCCTTCTTGCCGGCCTTGTCGTCGGTGACGGAATAGACCGCCCCGCAGCCGGGGCAGGAGAACCGGATCATTCGACCCTCGCGAGCATTTGGTGAGAAGAGGACGGGCGGGTGTCCGCACGGCCAATTTGTACGCGAACCGGCCGCGCGCGGGAACGACGAAATGCGCGAGTTCTGGCGCGGCCCTCGCTACGGACCTTCCACCGGACGCCGCCAGAGTGTACAAACATTCCGCCTCGAACCCCGTCCCGCGCGGAGATCCGCCATGACCCGCACCCGTCCCCCCGGCCGCGCCTGGCGCGAAACCGAACTCGACGACGACGGCGAGCTGGTGCAGGACGCCGGCCCGGTGCGGTGTCCCCGCTGCCAGCACCCGACCGACCTCGGCGGGCTGGACGACATCGCCGTCCACCGCTGCGACTTCTGCCAGAAGCGGACCCGCTACCTGTGGTCCGACCGGCGGGGCCTAGCCGTGCCGGAGGTGCGCGGGCCGAACCCGGACTGGGGCGAGGAGAACTGGGACGACCTGTGGCGGGACTACGACTTCGAGGACGAGTGCGACGGGGACGAGTCCTGCGCGAACGGCTGCGTCGATCCGATCTTCGATGCCCCGGCCGAGCCGTACTTCGACGGCCGGGTGTGGGTCTGCCCGGTGTGCGGAACGGGTGACGTGGAGGAGCTTTGACTGCGGCGGCGAGGGCGTTACAATTTCCCCATCCATCCCACGCGGTCAGGGGGCTTCCCGATGACTTCCGAGAACATTCGAGCATTCACCCGCGCCGAGCCGTTCAAGCCGTTTCGGGTGACGCTCACCACCGGCGAATCCTTCCACGTCGCGCGACCCGATCAGGCAATGACCGCGAGTGGGATGGTGTACCTCCACCCCGACACCTCGCGAAGTCCGGAGAGGGCGGACGTTTCCGCGATTCACCTCCAACTCTCGGAGGTCGCGCGGATCGAACCGTTCGAGATCGGGAACGCGATTCCTCACCCCCGCAAGGAGCCTCCGATGACCGCCGACGACATCCAAGAGTTCACGCGCGCCCAGCCGTTCGTGCCGGTTCGGATCACTCTCATGAACGGCGAGGAGTTCGACATCCTGCACCCGGACATGTTGGTCGCGGCCGGCCAGATGGTCTGCCTGCTGCGGCCGTCTCGCCCCGGTTCCGCCGCGCGCCTCGTTCACGCCTCCTTGCTGAACGTGCAGAAGATCGACTTCCTCACCACAGCCGCCGCTCCCCCGGTGGACCGTTCGACCGTATAACAGCGGGCAGCGAACCCCTCCTCCGAGCGCGCCATGAGCATTCTGATCGACAAGACGACCCGGGTCATCACCCAGGGCATCACCGGGTCGGCCGGCAGCCTGCACACCGACAAGTGCCTGGAGTACGGCCCGCAGTCGTTCGTCGGCGGCGTCACCCCGAAGAAGGGCGGCACCACCTGGACCGGCAAGGACAGCGGCAAATCGCTGCCCGTCTTCAACACCGTCGCCGAGGCCGTGGCCAAGACCGGCGCGACGGCGACCATGCTGTTCGTCCCGCCGCCGATGGCCGCCGACGCGATCATGGAAGCGGCCGACGCCGGCATCCGGCTCATCGTCGCCATCACCGAGGGCATCCCGGTTTTGGACATGGCGAAGGCCAAGCGGTTCGTGCAGTCGAAGCCGAACTGTCGCCTGGTCGGGCCGAACTGCCCCGGCGTCATCACCCCCGGTCAGATCAAGATCGGCATCATGCCGGGCTACATCCACAAGGCCGTCGAGCCGGGCAAGAAGGGCGTCGGCGTGCTGAGCCGCTCCGGGACGCTGACGTATGAAGCCGTGTTCCAACTGACCGGCATGGGCTACGCGCAGACCACCTGCGTCGGCATCGGCGGCGACCCGATCATCGGCACGAACCAGATCGACTGCCTGACGCTGTTCGAGAAGGACGACGAGACCGAAGCGATCCTGATGATCGGCGAGATCGGCGGCACGGCCGAGGAGACGGCGGCGGCGTTCGTGAAGGCGAACGTCAAGAAGCCGGTGGCCGCGTTCATCGCCGGGCAGACGGCCCCGCCCGGCCGGCGGATGGGCCACGCCGGGGCGATCATCAGCGGCGGCAGCGGCAGCGCGGCGGACAAGATCAAGGCACTCGAAGCCGCCGGCATCGTGGTGGCGAAGACCCCGGCCGACCTGGGCGCGGCGGTGAAGGAAGCCATCGCCCGCAAGGGGAAGAAGTGACACCTGAATAGGAGTGGGGTAGAATTCGGGAGAAGACATCACCGGAGAACCGCCATGCCGACGAACGCCCCGCTACCGGACTACACGCCGGAAGAGACGGCCAAAATTCTGGCCAAGTTCAAAGCCGAGTTCACCGCCGACGACCTCGCCGCGTACATCGAAGACGACGACGAAAAGTACCCGGCCGAACAGGTACTCGCCGAGATCAAGGAGATGGTCCGGGCTGCCCGCGTCGACACGGGGGAAGTCCATGGCAACTGACTCGCCCGACAGCGCCTTCGTCGTCGAATTGACCGGACTTGCACGGGAGCAGCTCCGAGAGATAGTGCGACGAGCGATCAACACGGGGCGGGCGGATGCCGTCGTGCAAGCCTACGAGAGCATCCTCTCTCGTCTTCGGGCAGACGCCCGCGCGGTCGGCGACCCGCTCTACCGGTTCCGCGGTATTCGGATGGACGTGTTGCACTTCGTCGATCCGCCGCTGTACGTCCAGTACGGCATCCCGGACGCCCGTCGGGTGGCGATCGTCCGCCGGTTCCTCCGGATGTCTGGTCCACCGAGTTGAACACCTTTTCGGTATCGCCCCATGCTCCGCCTCGTCGCACTGCTCGCGGTTCCCCTCGTGGGGCTGGTCGCCATGCCCGCCGCCGAACCCGCGCCCAAGCCCGAAACGCTCACCCGCGAGCGGGCGTCGGCGTTCGCCAAACTCGCCCTCAAGGGCGCGCGGAAGGAGTTCCCGAACAAGCCCGGACACGTCCTGCTGGACGACAAGGACACCAAGACGCCGAAGGCGTCGCACCCGGCGTTCTACGGCTGCTACGACTGGCACTCGTCGGTTCACGGACACTGGCTCCTCGTTCGCGTTTTGCGAACGTTCCCCGACCTGCTCGAAGCGAAGGACATCCGCGCGGTGCTGGCCGAACACCTGACCGCCGGGAACATCGAGGTGGAAGTGGCGTACTTCCAGCGCCCGGAGGCGAAGTCGTTCGAGCGGCCCTACGGCTGGACGTGGCTGCTGAAGCTCGCCGAGGAGCTGCACGCCTGGGACGACCCGGACGCGAAGACGTGGTCCGCGAACCTAACCCCGCTGGCGGAACTGCTCGCCGAGCGGTACGTCGCGTACTTCCCGAAGCAGACGTACCCGATCCGCGCCGGCGTGCATTCCAACACCGCGTTCGGCCTGACCTTCGCCCACGACTACGCCAAGACGGTCGGCAACAAGAAGCTGCGGGAACTCATCGAAGAGCGGGCGAAAGCCTATTACGGCAAGGACGCGGACGCGCCGGCGCGGTGGGAGCCGGACGGCAACGACTTTCTCTCGCCGAGCCTGTGCGAGTGCGACCTGATGCGGCGGGTGCTGCCGCCGGCCGAGTTCGCCGCGTGGTTCCACAAGTACTTGCCGGGCGCGGCGAAGGGCGAACCGACAAGCCTGTTCGCGCCCGCCACCGTCACCGACCGCGCCGACCCGCAACTCGTCCACCTCGACGGGCTGAACCTGAGCCGGGCGTGGTGCCTGCGGGGAATCCTGCTGAGCCTGCCGAAGGACGACCCGGCGCGGAAGGCGCTGACGGCGAGTGCCGCCAAGCACGCCGACGCCGGCCTGGCGCACGTCGCCAGCGGCGACTACGCCGGCGAACACTGGCTGGCGTCGTTCGCCGTGCGGATGCTGTCGGTGCCGGCGGGGCAGTGAAGCGAACGCATTCGAGGTCGTTTGCTGACACCCCGCCGAACGCCGGCGACCCCACGGTTTCCCGCGGGGTCGCGTCCGTCACTTACTGTCTTGTTCCGCTCACTTGGCGGCCGTCAGTTCGATCTTGGCGGTCTTCTTCATCTGCGCCAGGACCGCCTCGCGGAGCCGCATGGCGTACACCGCGCGGACGGCCTCCTTGGCCTGCTCGAACGTCGGCAGCTTGCCGGGGTTCTTGGCCGTCACCAGGATCAGGTGGTAGCCGAAGTCGGTCATCACCACGTCCGTCATGTCGCCCGGCTTGGCGGCGAAGGCGGCCTTGGCGAACGCCTCCACCATCGCCCCGACGCGGGGGAAGAAGTTCAGGTCGCCGCCGTCCTTCTTGGACGGGCAGGTGCTGTGCTCCTTGGCGTAGGCGGCGAACAGCTCGTCCGTCCGCTTCATCTTCGCCTGCTCCTTCTCCAGCGGGGCGGCGGTGGCCGGCAGGGCGGCGACGGCCTTGACCGCCTCGCTCTCCACCACCTGCTTGATGCCCCGCAGCTTCTGCAGCGCCTCCGTCTGCTTGACCTTGTCCTCGCCGGGGGTGATCAGCACGTGGCGGGCGCGGACCATGCTGCCGTCGAACATGTCCGGGGCGGCGTTGAACATCGCCTTCAGCGCCTCGTCCGTCCCCTGCTTGCTCAGGAACTTGTCCCACTTCATCTGGGCCGTCACCTCGGCGCGGAACTCGCCCTCGGTCAGGGCCATCGACTCCAGCTCCTTGGCGTAGTCGCGGGGCGGCATGGCCTTGGCCAGCTCCGCCTTCAGCTCGCCGATCAGCTTGTCCACCTCGGCCGCCTCCGGCGTGACCTTCAGCGCGTTCAGGTACTGGTCGATGAGCGCGTTCTCGGTCAGGTGGCTGATGATCTCCTTGCGGGCGATCTCGTGCTCCGACTTGTCGAACGTCCGCAGCGCCCGCCACACGTTCTTCTCGGGAATCTCCTGGCCGTTCACCTTGGCCGCGATCCCGGTCGGCGGCAGTTCCGGCTTGGCCGTCGGCACCACGGCCGGCGGGGCACCGACCGACGGCTGGGCGGGCGGCGACGGCACCTGGGCCGAGGCCGAAACGGCGACGGCGGACCCGACCACCAGGGCGGCCACGCGGCGAGAGATCAGACTCACGGGTTCATCCTCCTTGACGACGCGCCGGGGCGGTTCCGTGTCGCCACGCCCCCCGGTTGTCCACGGTTTCGCACACCGTATATCGACGGCCCGCCGTCGCGCCGAGAGCAATTCCGGTGACGGCGGGAGCTTTTTCCGGATGGCAGGGGTCGTAGCGGCGGCGATTCGGCCGCCGCGAAAATTTCGCGGATGGGGCTTGCGGGCGGTTTCGGCGGGCTGTAAAACAGCGGCGAATCCGACCGCCACGTCGGCCGGCGGACCGACCGGTATCATCGTTACCGGGTTCTCCCCCATCGTCCCGAGGACACCCCCCGTGCAGGCTTTCACCGATTTCATGGGCCAACCAATGGTCTTCTGGCCGCTCGTCGGCGTCGCCGTGCTGCTCATCGTCGTGTTCGTGGTCATGCGGATGAAGGGCGACAAGGAAGACGAGTAACCGACCCGTCGAGACCGCCGACCGGCCGACACCCCCAGCCTCGCCGCGAGCCGCCGCCGGCTCGCGGCGAGGCTGTTCGCGCCGTCACCGCCCGTCGCCGGCGTACAGGCCCATCGCCGCGTTCGCCCGCACGCGGGCCTGGTGCCACTGCATCACCGCCGCGATCACGTCCGCCCGCGCCCGCAGCGCCTCGATCTCCGCCAGCTGCTCCAGGATCGCCCCCCGCGCCTTCGTCTTCTCCTCGTCCGCCTTGGCGATCACCTGCTCGGCCCGCCACCGCGCCAGTCCGACCTGCCGCGCCTGCTCGCTCACCGCCGCCACCGCCGCCCGCACCTCGTCGGCCGTGCCCCGCTCCTTCTCCTCGATGACCGCCCACAGTTGCCGCTTCCGCACCTCCACCTCGGCCACCAGCACCGCGTCCAGCGCCGCCACCGACGGGGCCAGGCGGCGCTCCGACAGCCGGCGGACGAACGGCAGTTGCGGCGGTCCTCCTCCGACCAGCCCGCCCACGCCCGGCAGGGCGCGGATGTACTCGCGGACCGACGCCAGCGTGTCCGTGTTCAGCCCGAGGTACGCGGTGCGGAGGGCTTGCAAGTCGCCCCGCCGTTCCAGCGCCTGCGCCACCGCCTCGGTCACGTCCGGGGTCGGCGCGGACAGGCCGAAGTCGCCGGTCGGCTGCAACCGGTCGGCGGACGTGCCGGGCAGCCCCAGCCGCCGCTTCAGGTCCACGTCCAGCAGCTTCGCCCCCAACTCCGCCTGTCCCAGCACCCCCAGCAGCCCGGCCCGCTGGCGGTCCAACTCGTCCGCCTCGACCGGCACCTTCGCGCCTTTCGCCTTCGCGTCCTTCACCGCCGCCTTCAACTGGTCCAGCAGGATGACCGACTTCCGCAGCACGTCGCCCCGGCCCTCGGCGTCTGCCAACTGGAAGAAGGCGACCAGCGCCTCGGAGGCGGTGCGGTTGCGGGCCTCGGTGGCGGCCAGCGCGCGGACCTCTCGAATCAGCGCGTCGTCGTCGCCTTTCGTCAGCGGGACGCCGTGGCGGTCGGTCAGCACCGCGCGGGGGACCGACGATTCCGTCCGGAGCAGGTTCGCCGTCAGCGCCCGCTCGGCGGCCACGCGGGCCACCTCGGCTTCGGCGATCCCGCGCCCCGGCGGGCGAACCGATCCGCCGTCCGAGCCGGGTTCGACCCGCGGCAGCGTCTTCAAGTCGGGTTCGATGGCCGTGATCGCGGCGACCGCCGGCTCGGACACCGGCGGCACGGCCGGCAGCGGTTTCGCCGGCAGCAGGCGGATTTCCGGCCCGCGACAGCCGGCCAGGGCGGTCGCCAGCGCGAGGAGGAATCCGGTAAGGGGCAGCACCCGCCGCATCGGGGGAATCTCGGTGGTCGGCTTCGTCCCGGTCGTATCGGCGGTGCGGGCTGGCGGGGTTGAGCCGAACGGCGGAGTTGGCGACGCCGGCGCGAACGCACCACCCGGGCCGCTCACGCCGCCGGTTCGCCGAGAACGGCGTCGGGCCGCGGGGAGAACAGGTCGAAGTTCTTGACCCTGGGGCGCGGGAGCGGAGGAGGGAGGATGAGCGGGAGGACCGGCTCGACGGTGTCCGCCTCCGCTTTCGCGGCGCGCCT
>JAYTTN010000148.1:0-8264 GCA_043745295.1 Fimbriiglobus sp.
CCCGGTCGGCCTCGATCGCTGCGGCGGCCCGCGCCCCGTCCGCCTCGAACCGGTCCCGCTCGGCGGCGCGCTCCGCCGCCTGCCGATCCGCCCACCACCCGAACGCCCCGCCGAGGACGACCAGCGCGGTGAACGACAGGCCGAGGGCCATCTGCACCCGCCGCCGCTTCCGCTGCTCCTTCGCCTGCGATTCGGCGGCCACCTTCTCGCCCTCCGCCTTCGCGCGGTCCAATTCGGCCTGCCGCGCCCGCTCGTCGGCGGCCTGCCGCAGCCCCGCCACGGCCCGTGCCACCTCGTCGGCGTCGGCCGGGCGGTGCTCACTCCTCGGGTTGAGGCACCGCTTGCACAGGACGACGAGGTCGGGGTCGGCCCCGCTGGCGTCCAGCCGGGCGAAGCACTCGGCCACGTCGCCTTGGGCCGCCTTCACCCGCGTCGTCTCGGCGGACGTGGACACGAACGGCGGGCGGCCGGTCAGGATCACCGCCAGGATGGCCCCCAGGCCGAACACGTCGCTGCGGGCGTCGATGGAGCCGACCGCCCCGGCCGCTTGCTCCGGCGGCATGAACGCCGGCGTGCCGAGGACGCTGCCGGCCTGCGTGAACGGGCTGTCCGAATCGCGGAGGCTGCGGACCTCTGTGCCGGCGGCGGTCTCGTCCGAATCCCCCGACGCGGTAGCGGCGCGGGTCGCCGTCAGCACCTTCGCCAAGCCCCAGTCCATCACCTGGACCTCGCCGAACGCCCCGACCATCACGTTCGCCGGCTTCAGGTCGCGGTGGATGACGTTGTGGGCGTGCGCGTAGGCGACGGCCTGACAGATCGCCTCGAACACGGCCACGAACCGCCCGCGATCCTGGCTCGGGTCGATGCGCGCCTTCAGCCGGTCGTCGAGGGTGTGGCCTTTGATCAGCTTCATGGCCAAAAACGGCCGGCCGTCGGGCAGGGTGCCGAGGTCGTGGACGGGCGGTATCGCGGGGTGTTGGAGTTGGCCGGTGATCCGCGCCTCGTCGGCGAATCGCCGGGCCGCCCCGGTCGCCGGGCCGTACTTGTCCAGGAGAACCTTCACCGCCACTTCGCGGCCCAGCACGGAGTCGGTGGCGCGGTACACCGCGCCCATGCCGCCGCGCGCGATCTCGTCGCCGAGGACGTACCGGGTGCCGGGTGCGGGCGACAGGGGAAGGCCTGCGGACGCACCGGCCGAGGCGGTGACATCCGCGTCCGCGACCGACGCGGTGGCGTTAGGGGCGGCGGTGCGGGTAGGGTCGGCCACGGGCGTTCTCCAGGAGTCACGCCGATATGGTACTCCGGCCGAAAGCGGCCGTCACTTCACCAGCAGCCGGCCGAGCAGGAACAGGCCGCCGCTCAGGAACATCGTACACGGCAGGGTGAAGGCCCACGCCAGCAGGATGCACCGCTCCGCAATCGACGGCTGAAAGCGCGCCGTGACGACGGCTTCGTCGAAGGCATTGTCGCCGGCTTCGTCGGGGATTTTGACGCGCAAACCCCGCCGTCACGCGCCGCCCGCCGTCGCATTGGGAACGCCCCCACCGCCGGATAGAATACCCGTTCGTCTCGCCCGCTCCGGTAGGTGTCCGCATGGCCGCACCCGTCCCGTCCGACGTCCGCCTCCGCGTCCTCGTCATCGACGACGACGCCAAGCTGGCCGCGACCATCGCCGAGAGCCTGACGCGGAAGGGGCACGCCGTCGAGGTGGCCGCCTCCGGCAAGCTCGGCGCGGCGCGGATCGAGGCGGGCGAGTTCGACATGGTGCTGACCGACCTGCGGATGAGCGACGTGGACGGCCTGACCATCGTGCGGAAGGTCCGCGAGTGCCAGCCGGAGGCCGAGGTCGCCGTCATCAGCGGGTTCAACGACGTGCGGACGGCGCAGGAGGCCCGCAAGCTCGGCGCGGCCGACTACCTGCTCAAGCCCATCGACCTGAGCGAGCTGCGGGCCGTCGTGGACAAGTGCGGGGAGAAGGTGAAGCTGGCGCGGGCGAACCGCGAACTGCGGGCGCAGCTCGACGAGAAGTTCGGCTTCGAGGGCGTCGTCGGCGACGGGGCCAAGATGCGGCGGGTGGTGCAACTGCTGAAGGCGTACACCGCCGCCCCGGCTCCCGTGCTGGTATTTGGCGAGAACGGCACCGGTAAGGAGCTGGCGGCGAAGGCGCTGCACACCAACGGCCCCCGGCGGACCAAACCGTTCGTGGCCATGAACTGCGCGGCCCTGAACGAGAACCTGCTCGACGACGAGATGTTCGGCCACGAGCCGGGCGCGTTCACCGGCGGCGACAAGTTGCGGAAGGGGCGGTTCGAGCACGCCCACGGCGGCACGCTGTTCCTGGACGAGATCGGCGACATGCCGCTGTCGCTGCAAGCCAAGCTGCTGCGGGTGCTGGAGAACGGCGAGGTCATCCGCGTCGGCGCGAACGACCCGATCAAGGTGGACGTGCGTGTGATCGCCGCCACCAACCGCGACCTGGAAGGGATGGTGGCCGACGGCAAGTTCCGCCGCGACCTGTACGAGCGGCTGAAGGTCGGCGTCATCCGCCTGCCGTCGCTGCGGGAGCGGCGCGAGGACCTGGCGCAACTGCTGCACCACTTCACCGAGCAACTGGCGAAGAAGTACGGCAAGCCGGTCGTCGCCGTGTCGCACGCCGTGCGGGAGTCGTTCGAGCGGTACGACTGGCCGGGCAACGTCCGCGAGCTGCGGAACCTGCTGGAGAGCATGACCCTGTTGGACTTCGACGGCATTCTGGACGGCGACGACTTCCCGGAGGACGCCGGCCCGGCCAAGCTGCTGCCCGCCGGCCCCCGCGCGTCGGCCCCGCTCGGGCCCGGCGCGGACGGGCTGATCGGCCGGCCGCTGGTCGAGGTCGAGCGGTTCTACATGGAAAAGGCGTTGGAACTGGCCGACGGCAACCGCGAGGAGGCGGCCCGAATGCTCGGCGTCGGCGAACGGACATTGTATCGCAAGCTGCAAGAGTGGAAAAAGGAGGAAGTGGCGGCCGGCTGACAGAATCCCGTCCGAGCCGGAAGCGTGAGCGACGGGTTTGCTCGAAGACCGTCGCTCACGCTTCCGGCTCGGATCAACCCGGAGGCGCGAGACATGGCGACGAAGCTGGCGAACGCGACCGACTTGGACACCGCCATTTACCCCGACTCGGACGGGCAACCGATGGCGGAATCCCACGAACACCGGCAACTCATGTACGACGTGATCCCCCGCTTGGAGGAGTGGTACGCGGACGACCCGGCCGTGTATGTGAACGGGAACATGTTCGTCTACTACGAGCAGCGAAACCCGCAAGCGGTGTTGGCCCCCGATATCCTCGTCGCCTTCGGCGTGCCGAAATACATGCGGAAGACGTACAAGACGTGGACTGAAGGCGTCTTCCCGTCGGTCGTTTTCGAGTTCACTTCCGCGTCCACCTCGAAGGAGGACATGGGGCAGAAGTTCGCCGCCTATCGGGACGTGTGGCAGGTGAAGGAGTACTTCCTGTTCGACCCGCTGGACGAGTACCTCGACCCGCCGCTGCTGGGATACCGGCGGAGCCGGGGCAAGTTCCAGCCGATCCGCCTGGTGAAGGGAAAACTCGCGTCCAAGGAACTCGGCCTCACTCTGGAACGAGACGGCGAACGGCTGATCCTGCGGGACGCCGAGACCGGCAAGCGACTGCTCACGGCCGAGGAGAAGGCGACGGCCGCCGAACGCGACGGGCGGCTCCGCGCGGAAGCGGAAATCGACCGCCTGAAGGCCGAACTCGACGCCCTCCGGAAGGCGAAATGATTCCCCCCCGCATCAAACAACTGCCGCCGGATGTCGTCGCCAAGATCGCCGCCGGCGAGGTGATCGAGCGGCCGGCGTCCGTCGTCAAGGAGCTGCTGGAGAACTCCGTGGACGCCGGGGCCACCCGCATCGACCTCGACCTGGAACAGGGCGGCACCGAACTCATCCGCGTCGCCGACGACGGCTGCGGCATGACCGCCGACGACTTGCCCCTGGCCGTCGCCAGCCACGCCACCAGCAAGCTGGCCGACGCCGACGACCTGTTCCGCATCCACACGATGGGCTTCCGCGGCGAGGCCCTCTGCTCCATCGCCGGCGTCGCGCGGGTGACGATCCAGTCCCGCCCGCGCGGCTCCGACACCGGGGCCGAAGTCCGCTGCGACGGCAGTTCGCTGTCCCCCGTCCGGCCGTGGGGCGGGGCGGTCGGCACCCGCATCGAAGTGCGGCACCTGTTCTTCAACGTGCCGGTGCGGAAGAAGTTCCTGAAGACCGTCGGCACCGAACTCGGCCACGTCACCGAGACCGTCACCCGGCTGGCCCTGGCCAATCCGTCGCTGCACATCGTGCTGCGGCACAACAACAAACTCGTCTACGAAATCCCGGCGTCGGCCGCGCTGCCGGATCGCATCGCCCTGTTCTTCGGCGGCGACGTGCGCGACGCCCTGCTGGACGTGGACAGCGGCCCCGGCCCGTACCGCGTCACGGGTCTGGTCGCCGACCCGAAGGTGGACCGCGGCCACGCCAAGCAGCAGTACCTGTTCCTGAACGGCCGCTGGTTCCGCGACCGCACCGTCGGGCACGCGCTCCAAGAAGCCTATCGCGGGCTGCTGATGACCGGCCGGTACGCCGTCGGGTTTTTGTTCCTGACCGTGCCGCCGGACGCCGTGGACGTGAACGTCCACCCGACCAAGGCCGAGGTGCGGTTCCGCGACGGCTCGCTGGTCTACTCGCTGGTCCGCTCGGCGGTGAAGACGCGGCTGATGAAGGCCAACCTGATCCCGCAACTGCAAGCGCCGACGGTGATCGAACCCCGTTCCGCCGTCGACGGGGACGAGCGCGAGCGCCGGCCGTTCCCGGTCCCGCCCCCGGACTGGCAGATGCGACCGGGGTCCGCGCCGACGCCGAACCTGTTCAGCCCGCGCCGCGATGCGGCCGAGCAGACCGTCGCGCCGTGGGAAGAGATCATCGCCGGGTTTCCGAAGCCAAGGTCAGACGGCCCTCACCCGGCGGCTGCGCCGCCACCCTCTCCCTCGGAAACCGTCCCGTTCCGGGACGGGGGGAGAGGGTTGGGCGAAGGTGGGCACCCACAAGGGGTGCCCTTACCAGACACCGACGTAGGGGCACCCCTTGTGGGTGCCCATTCCCAAGGCGACGGGCCGGGGATGGGGCCCGAACCCGCGTTCCCCTTCCCCTTGCCCGCGCTGCCGTCCGGGTCGGCGTTGCAGGTCCACGACTCGTACATCGTGCTGGAAACGCCCGACGGGATGCTCGTCATCGACCAGCACGCGCTGCACGAGCGCATCCTGTACGAGCAGCTCCGCCGGCGGGTGAAAGACGGCAAACTGGAAGTGCAACGGCTGCTGATTCCCGAACCCATCGAGCTGCCGGCGGAGCAGGCGGCGCTGGTGCTGGGCGCGGCCGAGCAGCTCGCCACGCTGGGGTTGGACGTGTCCGACTTCGGCGGCAACACGATCCTGCTGAGCAGCTACCCGACGCTGCTGAGTCGCAAGCCGCCGGCCGACATCCTGCAAGGCGTCATCGATTACTTGGTGTCGAAGGACCGCCCGCCGGCGAAGGAGGTGCTGCTCGACCACCTGCTGGCGACGATGGCGTGCAAGGCGTCGGTGAAGGCCGGCGACCGGCTGAGCCAGGAGGAGATCGCGCACTTGCTGATGCTGCGCGGCATGGCCGACGACTCGCACCACTGCCCGCACGGCCGCCCCACGTCGCTGCTGTTCAGCCGCCAGCAGTTGGACAAGCAGTTCGGCCGGACGTGAGGGGTGGGTTCGCTCCCTGCGGTCGCGGCGAAGACAGGCTGACTTGTCTTCGCCGCGACCGCAGGGAGCGCGCAGGCACACCCGATCCATTCTTCCACTCTCGCAACGGAGCTTGCCGCTGGCCCGTCGCGCGGGGTAGCATCATCCCCACACCCGGAGGCGTGTCCACGATGGCGAAGGCGAAAGAGGCCGTCAGGCCGCAACTGAAACCCGTCGAGCCGCCGGTGCCGGCATACCCGCTGGTGGCGATGCCCCCGCCGCCGCCGGCGTACACCGTCGTCGCCCGCCGCTATCGGCCGAAGCAGTTCGCCGACCTGATCGGGCAGGAACACGTCGCGCTGGCGCTCACCAACGCGCTCCAGTCAGGCCGCATCGCCCACGCCTACCTGTTCACCGGCGCGCGCGGGGTCGGCAAGACCTCCGCCGCGCGAATCCTGGCCAAAGCCCTCAACTGCGAAAAGGGGCCGACGCCGACCCCGTGCGACCGGTGCGACATCTGCCTGGGCGTCGCCGCCGGCGACGACGTGGACGTGATCGAGATCGACGGCGCGAGCAACAACAAGGTGGAGGAGATCCGCGACCTGAAGCAGAACGTCGGCTTCCGCCCCACCCGCGCGCGGTTCAAAGTGTACATCATCGACGAAGTCCACATGCTGTCGAACTCGGCGTTCAACGCCCTGCTGAAGACGCTGGAGGAGCCGCCGCCGCACGTCAAATTCATCTTCGCCACCACCGAGGTGCAGAAGATTCTGGTGACGATCCTCAGCCGCTGCCAGCGGTTCGACTTCGCCACCGTGAACGCCACCCGCATCTTCGAGACGCTCCGGCACATCGTCGGCAAGGAAGGGCTGGAGGCCGAGGACGACGCCCTGCGGATCGTCGCGCGGCGAGCGAACGGCTCCATGCGGGACTCGCAGACGCTGCTCGACCAACTGCTCGGCTCGTGCGACGGCAAGCTGACCGCCGCGCGGGTCCACGCGGTCATCGGCACCGCCGCCGAGGACCGCGTCGCGGAGCTGGCCGAGGCGATCCTGCGCGGCGACGCCAAGCGGGGCATCGAACTGGTGACGGACGCCTCCGAACGCGGGCTACAATTGGGCGAAGTGCTGGATCAACTGGTCGAGTTCTGGCGCGGGCTGATGCTGGTGGCCGTCGGCGGGCCGACGACCGACCTGGGGGACGTGTCGCCGCTGGTGCGGGAGAAGATCGTGGCGGGCGCGGCCGGCGCGTCGGTGGACGCGGTGCTGGCCGGGCTGGATGTCCTCACGTCGGCGAAGGCGAAAATGCGGGGCAGTTCGCACACCCAGGTGTTGCTCGAATTGGCCGTCGTCCGGCTGTCCCGATTGAAGGAAATGCTGGCGGTGGGCGATATCGCGCAGTGGGTGTCGGCGAATCCGGGGGCGTCGGTCCCCGCCCCAACTCGGCCAGCACCTGCGGCCGCGTCCCCCAAGCCGTCGCCCTCGGTCGCCGAGGCGGCAAAAAAAAAACCGCTGACGGAGCCAGAGGTTAAGGCGATTCCGCAGCCGGTGTTCCTGGAGGTGAGCCACGACGAGCTCCCCAAGTTGTGGGCGAAGCTGATCCAGGACGTGGGACCGATTCTCGCGGCGCAACTCCGTCAACTGCCAGGACTACCAGCACTTTCCGGGCCAAATGCCCTGGCAATCCGCGTTCCGTCGGGCTACAATGCCGTCTATGAAACGATCCGAGGCGAGCGGACACTGGATGTCCTCCGCATCGCCCTCCGGAAATCGACCGGCAAGGACGTGGCGGTGGCGGTCGAGTTGCAGGCGGCGGTCGCTCTGACCACAACCCCCGCAGCGACCGTCCCGCCGCCGTCCGCGAGCCAGGGTCGCCGCCAAGAGTTGCTGCAACTGCCGTTCCTGAAAGCGGCGGTCAGCATCCTGGGCGCGCAACTGATGAAGGCCGAGGACGGCTTCGACCCGACGGCCGAGCCGGTCGCCTCGCCAGTGGCGGCAGCAGCGGTCGCCGACACCGAGGACGACGATGCCGTGACGGACATTCCACCCCCGCCCGACCCCGACTGAGAGCCGCACCATGTTCAAGGAAATCGGCGCGATGATGAAGCTGCTCGGCAACAAAGGGCAGATGGCCGAGGAGATGCAGAAGTTCCAGGCGTCCGTCGGGCAGATCACCGCCGAGGCGAACGCCGGCGGCGGCATGGTCGCGGTGAAGGTGAACGGCCGGCTGGAAGTGCTGAGCTGCACCATCGCCGAGGACGCGATGAAGCTGAACGACCGCGAGATGCTGGAAGACCTGATGGTGGCGGCGACGAATGCGGCGCTGAACAAGGTCCGCGAGCAACTGGCCGCCGAGAGCGCCAAGATGGCGTCCGGCATGGGCCTGCCGCCCGGCATGCTCGGCGGCGGCCTGCCGGGCGTCGGGTGAGTTTATTTTCGGCGAGCGGGGGGCGTCAGCCCCCTGTTACCAACCGAAGAAACAGGGGGCTGACGCCCCCCGCTC
>JAYTTN010000149.1:0-29834 GCA_043745295.1 Fimbriiglobus sp.
TGTACTGGCCGGCCTCAACTTTCGGCGCATTCATGGCCGAGCGATAGCCCCGGAACGACCGCCGCGCAAGCCGAATACCCCCAACTGCGTAACACCTAAAGAGTATTCAACGGCGGGTTTTGGTTTTGTGGATAACCCTCATCAAGTTCGACGAAGTCGTAGTCCTTCGTTCCAGCCGTTCCTTGGACGATTGCACCTCCGGTCGCGTTCGTCGTGATGGTGTGGGTTTGATTCGTGTAGATGAGCCTTTTCGTGACTCCGTCGTTCTTGATCGAGAACACTTTCATGATGACGGTTCCGCTCTTGTTCGCTGCGAACCCTTGAAGAGTCGCGGCCGGGGTAAGGGTGACGTTGGGCACCGCCGCGTCCGAGGACTCGGCCAGGGTTGCGGTGACGGTTTGCGAGTACGCCGACCCCTGGAACATGTCCACGGCGAGGAACGAGAGCACGAAGACAGTTAGAGGGCGGACACCGAGCTATAGAGATCTCCTGGAAGTTTGATCGACACGCCGCGTGCCGACCTCACATGCGTATGATCCGTGTTTTGTTCTACTCGTCAAGTGACATTCCGAATTGACAGAGAATTCACTTCGCCAGTCCGTCGAGCTGGGTCATCGGCTCCCACCACGGCGGCTTCAGCTTCGGGTCGTCGGTGTTCACCCGCCGGGTCGCCCGTAGCGGCTCCAGGATCTCGTCCCGCCACCACAGGTAGTAGTACAGCAGGAACGACCGCACGAGGTCCGGGTCGGCCGCCCCGCGGAGCAGGCACGAGTCCACCAGCGCGAAGAAGTCGAGGACGCGGGTGGCCCGCTGGTACACCTCGTCCTGCCTCGGATCGATGGCCCGGTGGGCGTCCGGGTTCGTCACATAGTCCAGGAAGTCGTTCAGCCGTTCGACCTGGCGGGCGGGCGTCTCGCGGTGCTGGGCGGTGACGAACAGCTCCCACCCGACGTTCCGAGCGTGTCGCATTTCTTCGGTGTAATACTGCGCGCACAGGTCGAGGGCGAACCGCTCGCGGCTCTGGTTGCGGGGGATGACGTACAGCAGCAGCGTCGGCACGAGGACGGCCACCACCGGCCCGATGAGCGGCAGGACCAAGTCCTTCACCAGCTCGTAGGGCCGCTTCTCTTCGGCAAGCAGCAGCGCGAGAAGGACGACGACGCCGACCACCGCCGCCAGGCCGGCGAGGGCGGACACGAGCACGCGGGGGAGGGAGGCGAACATACCGATGGTATACCGTACACGGCGTGTGTTGATCCGTTCGACGCAAGCGCCGAACTTGGCCGGGCGGCGGAACCGACCGACCCTCGACGAGGGGAGGTGGAAGAACTGGCCTGCCGGAGGCGATGGCGAAGGAGGTCCGCGCGGCCGCCGTGGCGAGTGGGGTTTCCCGCGCATCCCACCCCGCCCGTTCGTCCCGCGATGCCCTCACCGCTTGCCCTTCAGCATCTCGTTCAGTTCGTCGATCAGGTCCGGCAGCTCGGCCAGGGTGTTCAGGCCGGCGTCGGCCCCGGCGTCGGCGTACCGCTCGTGGACGGCCGCGCGGCGGGAGTCCTTCTCCCCGTCGGGCAGCGCCTCCCACTCTTCTCGGCTCAGGCCGATCTCGTTGCCGCTGTCCACCACGCCGATGCTCCACGCGCCGGCGTTCTGCCCGTCGGCGATGTCCGCCAGCGTGTCGCCGACCTTCACCACCGCCATCGGCGGATAGACGTTCAGCGCCTCCATGCAGCGGTAGATCATCCACGGGGCCGGGCGGCCGGCCGGCACCTCGTCGGCGCACACGCGGAAGTCCGGCTTGTACCCCTGCTTCTCGGCGGCCGCGTAGCACACCGCCGCCGCCTCGTGGAAGTAGCCGGTGGTGCCGGCGATGAGGATGCCGCGCCGCCGCAGTTCGGCCGCGCAGTTCAGCACCTCCGGGATCAACTCGGCGTGCGCTTCCGCGGCGGCCACCTGCATCGGCGCGACGCGGCGGTACAGTTCGTCCACGTCGGCTTCGGCCCACGGCCGGCCCGTCGCCGCCTGCCAGCGGTCGCCGACGGCCGGCACCCGGAGCATCTCGCGGAGGTGGTCCTTCTTGTGCAGCCCCATCGGGCCGCGGGCCTCGGCGACGCTGACGGACACGCCGGCCTCGGCGAACGCGGCGACGAACGCTCCGGCGGGTGCGCGGCAGCCGAAGTCGAGGACGGTGCCGGCCCAGTCGAGGACGACGAGTTTGATCTGCGTGGGGTTAGCCGACAAGGCAGGCCTCCAGGTGCGGGCGGTAGTGGGCGAACGGCGGGGTCGGCCGGTGCGGCGTCTTCGCCCCGTCGTCCCGCCGGCGGAGGGCGACGGCGGCGACGTGGTGCGGGTTCGCCTCGAACGCGCCGACCTCGGCCGCCGACATCGGCCCGCCTTGCAATTTCAAGCTGGTGACGGACGCATTCGACAGCGTACTGAAATACGCCGGGTCGGTGCGGCATAGATACCGTTTCGCTTGCACGTGCAACCGCACAGGCTCCGTGACTGCCGGCGGCAGGTGCTGGCGAAGGAACCGCAGGCCGAGTTCCTCGTGCTCGTCGTCCACCCCGTGTTTGGCGCAGTCGTCGCCCAGGTTGTGCAGCAGGTGGCCGATGTCGTGCAGCAGCGCGGCGGCGATGTCGGCGTTCGGCGCGCCGGCGGTTTCCGCCAGCAGCGCCCCTTGCAGGGCGTGTTCCAGTTGGGACACGGCCTCGCCGGCGTACTGCTCGCCGCCGCGGGTGGCGAATACGGTTTCGATCCGGTCCACGAACTCGGCGCGGGTCATGGGGCCTCCAACGTGTCGCCTTCCGGTACCCGGCTTTTCTCCCCGGCATTCTTCCGGGAGTCTTGTCGGCGGTCACTTCGCCAACGTCACCGCGACGCCGACGGACACGACGAGCGCGCGGTCGCCGGCGAAGTGGACGCCGACCACCGGGCCGGCCGTCGGCACGTCCCACCGCTTCCGTACCACGCCGGTCTCGGCCTCCAGCAGCAGCACGGGAAACGTCCGGTTCCACTCGGCCGCGATCAGCGTGCCGAACAGTCCGAACGCCCGGCCGGGGCTTTCGACCAACCGCTTTGCCAGCCGTTCGACGACGGCGGACAGCGGCTCGTCGGCAATCGCGGCCGGCGGGTAAGCGATCACTCCGGCGCGGCCGACCCGCACCCGCCAGCCGTCGCCGGGCAGCTCCCGCGACCAGAGTTCCCGCCCGCCGGTGGTGTCGAAGGCGGTCAGCCGATTCCCGGCCGGCACATACAGCCGCTCGCGATCGGCATCCAGCGCGGACAAATCCAGGGCGTCGGCGAGGAAGACCGGCGCGTTCGGCCACAGCGGCTTTCCGCTGCCGGGCGCGAGGCGGTGCAACTCGGTGCCGTAGGACCGCTGCACGGCGACGAGGACGGCCCCGTCGAACACCCGCACGGCCGGGGCGCGGCCGATGCCGCTGCTTTCGCCGGGGAAGTCGCGGACCCACTCGGTCGGGCCGGTCGCCTCGTTCCGCGCGCCGACTCGCAGCGTGCCGTCGGGGAGGATGACCCGCGCCCCGTCCGTCGCGGGCGGGCCGGACCAGCCGGAAACGGACGGGTTCGCGGTCGGGATCGCGGTGCCGGTGGCGGGGTCGATGACGACGCGCGTGCCGTCGGTGCGGTGGGCGTAGACGGCGCGCGGCGTGCCGAGAAGGTGCGGGGCGAACGCCGGTGCGGAATCGACGGCGCGGCGGGTCAGCCGGGCGCGGAGCTGCGAGTCGAGTTGCCACGCCGGTTTGCCGGTGTCCACGTCCAGGGCGAGGAGGACGTGTTCGCCGAGCAGCACGACCACCCGACTGCCCGCCAGCGCGACGGTGGTGACGGTGAAATCCGGCGGCGAGAACCGCCAGTTCGCCCGGCCCGTCTTCGCGTCGAAGCAGCCGACCGCCTCCGCCGCTAGCGCGATCAGCTTGTCGTCCGTCGTCAGCACTCCCCGCGCGAACGGCGCTTCGGGTGCGAGCGGAGTTCGCCAAACCGGCGTGCCGTCGGCCGGCTTTAAGGCGAACAGCGTCCGGCCGTCGCAGGCGAAGAACCGCTGGTCGGCGGGCGCGGCCCGCGCGGACAAGCCCGGCAGCTCCGGGCCGTCGGCGACCGGGCGAATCGGCCACGCGGCGGGCGGTAGTGGTACGGCTTTCATCCCGGCGTCGGCCGGCAGCGCGGGCGCGGCCAGCGGGTCGAACTCCGTTCGAGGCGCGGCCACCAACTCCACCGCGCGGAACGGCGTCGGTTCGAGCTTCACCCACGGCCGCGCGGCGGGGGCCGGTGCCGCACCCGGTGGCGTCGGGTCGAGCAGATAGCCCCACAATTCCGTCGGCGTGGCGACCAGCAGCACCCCGTCGGCGTAGGCCAGATTCCCGTGCGGGCCGGACTGCGGGTCGCGGAGGATCGAGCCGTCGGTCGGGTCGAGCGAGTAGAGTTTGGCGGTCGTCGGCCAGAGAATCGCATCGTCGGACACCAAGCCGCGGCCGTAGCTGCCGAGTTGCGGGTCGTCGTGGTTCTGCCAGCCGGTCGGTTCGCGGTCGCGGCCGTCGGCCACAGCGTACCCGCGAAGGCCCTTGTTCGGCCCGTGGATGGCGGCGACGAGCCGATTCCGGCTGACGCCGAGCAGGTGGTCGATCTGCACGGCGGCCGCCGACTCCCACAGCTTCGCCCCGGTCTCGGCGTCCAGGGCGTACACGCGGTCGCCGTCCGCCGGGGCGAGGAACACCCGCCCGCCGTGCGCCACGGCCGGGCTGATGTCGCGGGGGGAGCCGCCGACGGGGGGCTTCGCGGCCGGCGGGTTGCGGAACGCCCACGCCCGTTTGCCGGTGGCCGCGTCGAACGCCACCGTCAGACCGGCGTGCGTGGCGTACACCGCATTCCCAGCGGCCAGCGTCAGCAACTCCTGGCGGTTCGGGAACCCCTCGGCCTGGTTCGCGTCCTCGTCGCAGGCGTCGGCCACCCACAGCGGTTTGGCGGACGGCAAGCGGTACGCGGCCACGGAGTGGAACCGGCGGCTATTCTCCAGCCGGCTGAACGCGGCCACGGCGATGCCGTCGGTCACGAGCGGCGCGCCTTCCCACGCGGCCGCGAGGCCGTCCTTCGCCGGCGGCGGCACGACCCACGTCGGCTTCAAAGTCAGCGCATTGGCCGGCGGGTTCGGCGCGTTCGTCGGCTCCAGTTCGACGAGGAAGCTGAGCGATTTCTTGCCGTCGTCACCGGGGGCGGCGGTCGGTTGTGCGGGGTTGCCGAGGCGGGCGTAGAGTTTGCCCCCGGCGGCGGTCAGCGCGAAGTCGGCGTCGAACGGCGTCGGCTTGGCCAACTCCGCCGGGTCGAACGCCAGCCGCGGGTCGTGCGCCCGCACGTCGTAGGCGACCCGCGCCGCCCCGGTGCGGAGGTGGAAGGCGAACACCCGCCCGGCGTCGGCCAAGTACGCGGTGCCGCCGAGGATCACCGGGTGGTGCGCCAGCGTTCGCGCCGCCGGCACGCCGGCCGGCTTCGGGCGGTCTTGGTCGGCCGCGTCGCGGGGGATCGGCGTCTTCCACTTCGGCTGATTCGGCAGGTGGCGCGGCAGCGGCTGGGAGGTGCGGCCGTCGCGGTGCGGGTTGCCGCCGAGCGTCGTCCACCCCTCAGAACCGCTCGGCACCTTCGGCGGGGCGGCAATCAACTTGGCCAGGGTGTCGGCGTACTGGCCGTCCGTGCCCGCCAGTCGGCCGGCGGCGGTCGGGTACTTCGCGCGGAACGCCGGCAACTCCGTCGCCACCCGCTCCACGTCCCCGGCGAAGAGCGCCGCGAGCAGGCTCTTCGCCGTGACCGCGGCCGGGTCGGCGGCCGGCTGCGGGAATGACAACGCGGTGTCACCGACGGGGGGCAGCAGCGTCCGCCAGTACCGCTCGGCGGCGGCGAACTCGCCCCGCTCGAACGCCAGTTCGCCCAGCAGCAGCAGCGCGGGTTCGGCCGACCGGCTGACGAAGTAGCGGTCAAGTAGCGCCCGCAGCGGCTTCGGGTCGCGGGCCGTGCGGCCGGCGTCGAGCAGCTTGCGGGCGGGCTCGTCGATGCGGTCGCGGAGGCTCTTGAGCGCGTCCGCCGGCAGCCCGGCGAGCGCGCGGTGGATGAGCCGGCGGGCCGGTTGGTGCGACCCGTCCGCCAACTGCACGAGGTCGTCGCCGGAGTCGGCCAGCACGCGGAGCAGGTCGTCCACGGCGTCGGCGGTGGTGCCGGCGGACAGCTTCGCCTGCGCCTCGACCAGCCGCTTGCGGGTCTGCGCCGCCTCGGTCTCGCCGTGCAGCCGGGCGGACGGCGCTTGCGCGGCCAGCGGAGACGCCAGCAACAGCATCAGTGCGATTCGGATCATGACTGAAGTCTAGCCGAAGTGCGGCCGGGCCGGGAGGTCCGTAGCGGACATCTCACGGCAGCAGGTCGGCGACGCGGACGGTGGCGGTCGGCACGGCGAGCGGGGCGACGGCTTGCGTATCGGCGAGCGTGTCGTGCGTGCGGTACGCGACGGCGGTCAGGGCGGCGGGCAGCGGGGCCGGGTCGCGGAAGACGTGCAGGGCGCGGCCGTCCACGTCCAGCACCCAGTACTCGGCGATGCCGGCGGTGGCGTACAGCTCGGCCTTCACCGTCAGGTCGTAGTCCAGCGAACTGTCCGCGATCTCGATTACGAGGGCGGCACCCGCCGGGTGGACCGTCGTCCCCCGCGCCGACCCGCGCACCACGGCGATGTCCGGCTCCGGGTCAATGTCTTGGCCGAGGACGAGCGGCATTTGAACGCAGAACCGCCAGCCGGGACCGAACGCGAAGCGGATCGCGGCATCGGTCAGTTCCAGCGCGATCCGGTGCGGCGGGTGCATCGGCCCTTCCTCGAAGACGGTGCCGTGGATCAGGCTGGCGCGGCGGCCCTCGAAGAAGCCGAGTTCGCCCATCTGGTGGAACTGCCGGACGGTGTGCCGGTACGGCCTCGGCGCGCTCCGTGGGCGGGGCGGCGACACGACGGTCGGCGGCGGGGCGAGGACGGCGGACATGGCGGTTCCCCTCGGTTGTGGACGGCAGTCGCATTGTAACCCGCCGGCCGCGAAACGTCATTTCGCGTGTGCCCCGGCCCGGCCCGTCGGCGATAATGGCGTAGACGCCGAATCCTTCCGGCCGTCGTCCGAACACCCGTCCACTGGGGCGAGCACCATGAAATCCGTCGGCTGCACCCTCACTCTCAAAAGCAACACCAACCTGACCTGCGACCTCGCCATCACCCTCGACGACCAGGGCCGGCAGACTTGGAAGCGGATCGACTCCCCCCAGCGGCGGCTGCGGTTCGGGACCGCGTCCGGCAAGTGGCGGTTCGACCCGAACGAGGAGGAGCCGCCGAACGTGTTCTTACACTTCGGCACCACGGCACTGATCGCGGCCGCGCTGGTCAACGTCCCGCGGGACTTCCTCGACATCGTGGCCTGCGCCCAGTCGCTGTCCGGCGGCGGCAACTTCACCACCCCCGAACGCGACCTGAAATACACCCTCTGGATGGGATGCGTCTGAAGCGGGAAGCGACCTCATTCACACGGAGGGAGGTGGAACGACCGGACGCACCGCCACGCGGGACGACGTTGCGTTATGCCCGTTGCGGTGAACACCCGTCCCGATGTGCTTCCCCGCAGAATCCTGCCGCGGTGCGAAACCAATTGCCTTCACCGGACGCACGCGGTATTCTCTCGTAGACGATACGCCGCCACGCCGAACTCCCCGGCGGCTCGGTCAGACTTCTCCCAGGTGCCCCATGCTCTCCCCGGTCATCCGCGGCGGTCGCCGCCGCGCCTTCACGCTCATCGAGCTGCTGGTGGTGATCGCCATCATCGCCATCCTGATCGGCCTGCTGCTGCCCGCCGTCCAGAAGGTCCGCGAGGCCGCCGCGCGGATGAGTTGCAGCAACAACCTGAAGCAGCTGGGCATCGCCATGCACAGCTACCACGACGCCAACAACTTCTTCCCGGCCAACCAGCAGCAGGTCGGGGTGAACGTGTGGGAGGCGGTCAGCGCGAACTACTGGCTGCTGCCGTACATCGAGCAGGACAACCTGTTCCGCGTGGCTACCCTGCCGACCAACGCCCCGCCGCAGGGGCGGGTGGCCTACGGGGCCGGTAACGGCACGAACTGGGCCGCCTTCTACAACAACATGATGAGCGTGCGGATCAAGACGTTCATCTGCCCGTCGTCCCCGAACGCCCCGCAGCGGGGGACGAACAACAACGGCTGGGACGGCCCCGGCTCGAACTACGGCTGGGCCTACGGCAGCCGCGTGTTCGCCAACTGGGACAACTCGATGAACGGGATGATCCAGCAGGCCCGCACGCGGCGGATGGCGGACGTGACGGACGGGCTGACGAACACGGTGATGGCGTCCGAGTTGCTGTCCGGGTCGAACGCCACCCAGCAGGCCGGCCCCGGCAAGTACCCGTTCGACATCTTCTACGTCGGCGGCGGCCTGTTCAACGCCGTCTCCAACCCGACGTGGCCGACCCAGACCGACCTGACCAACATCGGGACGGCCGCCAAGAACAGCCCGATCGGCCTGAAGACGAACAACGGCTCCATGCCGCTGTGGTACCCGGCCGGCCAGTCGGCGTTCAACTCGGCCGCCCCGCCGAACTGGCAATGGCCCAGCGCCGGCGGCGACTGCTGCCCCGGCGGCGCGCACGACTGGGGGCACGGCATCATCCCCGCCCGCAGCATGCACACCGGCGGGGTGATGGCCGTCCTCGGCGACGGGTCGGTGCGGTTCGTGCGGAACAGCATCGACCTGCTGACCTGGCAGCGGCTGGGGCACTGCAGCGACGGCCAGGTCCTCGGCGACTTCTAACCCACCCCGACCGGAGGACCGACCGTGTTCCGCGCGCTGACGATCGGGCTGTCCGCCCTGGCCCTGGCCGGGTGCAACGACGGCGAGAAGGTGAAGCCGGTGGACGTGGAGATCAAGGTCGCCCTGTCGCCCCTCGAGCAGATGATCGGGTTCCTCGACCACTACGCGAAGGGGAACCCGATGGGCAGCGAAGCGTCCCAGTTCGAGCCGCTGCTGACGGCGGTGCGGGAGAAGGAGCCGGCGAAGGCGGACCTCCTCCAGAAGGGGTTCGGCGACCTCCAGAAAGCCTCCGCCGCACAGCTGAAGTCGAAGGCGGCCGCCCTGATCCGGCAGGTCTCGCCCAACAACTCCCCCTCGCCGCCGAAGTGACTGCGGCGGGAAAAACCCGAGGCTCGCGCCCGTGTGGGAGTGCGAGCCTCAGCTGCGTTCCGCGACGACCGCGACGGGCCGGCCGGCTTCTTTCGTCAGCACGACGAACCGGTGGTCGGCCCCCTTCCCCTTGCACTTCCGACTGATTCCGTCCGCGTCCACGCCCGATCCGCACTGAACCACTGTGATGCGGCCGATGCCGTTCGCCGTGAGGTGCGCGTTGACCCGCTTGGCGTCCAGCGGCAGCACGGCCTCGACGCGGTAGTTGGTGAGAAAGGGCGACGACACCGGCCCGTCACCGGTGAACACCGCCTGCCCCGCTGTGATCGGTCGCAGTCCCAGCTCCGCCGCAAGGTTGCCTTCCAGTTCGGCCCGCACGAGCGCCCCCGCCGGGTCGAACAGGTACGCCCCGACGGGCCGCGCCACGTCCGGCAGGACGAGGGTGTCGGCGGCATAGGTGTGGCGAACGAACTCGACAGACCAGTTTAGCGGTACGGGTTTTCCCACCTCTCCCCGCTGGGGAGAGGTCGGTTGCGCAACAACCGGGTGAGGGGTTTTCGCTTCTGAAACCACCCCCTCACCCGGAACGGCTACGCCGTTCCGACCTCTCCCCAACGGGGAGAGGTGAAAAGACACTGTTCCCCCCGAACGTGAGGAGCGGAGGAGCGTGGCCCGTCGAAAACTCGTCCGCAACTCGCCGTACCACAGCACGGACTCCTTCAGTTCGCCGTCCACCGCGATGAACTCCAACTCGCCGCCGAACGGTGCCACCTCGTCGCGATTCACGCCGGGGGCGAGCTTGAACGCGATGGGGTACTTCGACCGCGGCAGCAGTTTCACGAGCGACCCCGGCGGCGGCAGGTAGTCGCTGATCGACAGGAACCGCTGGCCACCGGCACGGCGGCCGGGGTCGGCGAACGCGGCGGGCACGTCCGGCAACGGGTCGTCCAGCAGGTTCGCATGCCGAACGCGGACGCGATCCGCCAACCCGCACGCGGCGGCGTTCGCCTCGGCCATCCGCACCCGCACCGGGTCGTCGTCCACGGCTTCCACCGTCCGCCCGTCGGCCGCGAGCGCGAGCGTGTCCCCGCCGATCCCGCAGCCGAAATCGCCGACGCCCCCATACCCCCGGAACCGCTCCGCCCGGTACGCCGCGATCACCTCGCCGGACGCCACCTCCAGGGCCTCGCGGGTGAAGTACATCCGCGCGGCGAGTCGGAACTTTCCGGCGGCTTTGCCGCGAAGGATCACCGTTTCCAGGGCGATGGCGGCCAGTTGCGGCGGGAATTGCTTCCGCAAGCCGGTCGTCGCCTGCAAGTAAGTGCTGTCGGTCGGGGCGAGCGCGGTCGCGGCGGCCAGGGCCGATTGCCCCGCAGGGGAGAGCAGCAGGTCGAACGTGTCGAGGGTCACGGGTGGTCCCCTGTCAGCGGTAGATTTGAGTACGAAACCCCCGCCCTCGGCCCCCTATCAGGGGTAGGTCTATTCGCGGGCGTCGAAGTCGGCCTCGGCGACGGCGAACCGGTCGTCCCGGTTGCCGGCGTCGAGGGCGTGGCCGGGCAGGGAAGCGGGTGGCGACCTGGGCCGTCCACTCGTACAGTGGCATGTGGCGGGGCCTGGGCGTCGGCCGTGACGGAACGTGTGGCAACTCTCAGTCTGCGCGACACTTGTGCCACTCCTCCCACCGATCCCTGATAGGGGGTGGGGTCTAGCGAACTGCCGGAAACAATTGGCGCACCCGTATTAAGGAGGAACAGCCGATGACCGCGACGTTGCCGAAGCTGCTGACGGCGGAGGAGTTCGGCAAGCTGCCGAACCCGGTGGACGGCTCCAAACAGGAACTCGTGAAAGGGAGGATCGTTCAGATGCCACCGGTGCAAGGCCGACACGGGATCATCGTCTCCCGCATCGACCGGAGGGTCGGAGTCTACGTGGAAACTCACAAACTCGGCTGGACGGCCGTCGAGTCCGGCGTGGTGATCTCCACTCGCCCGGACACCGTCCGCGGCCCCGACTTCTCCTTCTACAGCATCGCCCGGCAGCCGCAGATGCCGGACGGTTACTTTGAGATTCCCTCGGACCTCGTCGTTGAGGTGCTGTCGCCCGACGACCGACGACCGAGGGTGCTGGCGAAAATCCGCGAGTACATCGACGCCGGCGTGAAGCTGGTGTGGCTCGTCGATCCGGAGACGAACGTCGTCACCGTGTACTCCGGCAACATGCGGGGCGTCGAACACCACGACACCGACACCCTGGATGGCGGCACCGTGCTGCCCGGCTTCACCTGCCCCGTGGCCGACCTGTTCCAGTGACCACCGGAGGCCCTCCCATGCCGACCCTCTCCGACGCCGACGTGCGCGCGTACCGCGACGACGGCTTCGTGCTGGCACGGGGCTTCTACACGACGCCCGAAATCGACGTGCTGGACCGCAGCGCGCGGGCGGACAACGAACTCGACAAGCGGAGCTTCGGCCGCGCCGACGGCGAGGGCGGGGTGGTCCGCCTCAGCCTGTGGAACCACCCCGGCGACGGCGTGTACGGGATGTTCGCGCGGTGCGAGCGGATCGTCCGCAGCTGCGAGAAATTGCTCGGCGGCGAGGTGTACCACTACCACTCGAAGATGATCCTGAAAGACGCCAAGGTCGGCGGCGCGTGGGCGTGGCACCAGGACTACGGGTACTGGTATCAGAACGGCATCTTGCAGCCGCTGCTGACGAGCGTGTTCGTCGCCGTGGACCCCTGCACCCGCGCCAACGGCTGCCTGCAAGTGATCCGGAACAGCCACCGGTGCGGGCGGATCAACCACGTCCTGACGGGCGAGCAGGCCGGGGCGGACAAGGAACACGTCGAGGAACTGCTGAAGCGGCCGGACCAGTTCCCGCTGGTCCACGTCGAGATGGACCCCGGCGACGCGCTGTTCTTCCACGCCAACCTGCTGCACCGGTCCGACCAGAACACGTCCGACAACCCGCGGTGGAGCATGATCTGCTGCTACAACGCGGCCCGCAACGACCCGTTCAAGGACAGCCACCACCCGCGCTACACGCCGCTGGCGGTGGTGCCGGATGCGGCGATCCTGGAAGTCGGCGTGAAGCGGTTCGCGGACAGCGGCGACGTGGCGTGGCTGGAGGACCGCAAGGACCGCAGCGCACGGGAACTGGAACCGACAACAGAGTGAAGGCCGTTCTATCGGTCGCTGGCGTAGGACGCGAGGAGCGTCTCGAGGGCCGTCTGTACCGTCTCCCACTCCAGCGCGAGCGACAGCGTCATCCGCACCTTGCCGGCGGCGCTGGCCGGTTGCGGTTCGACGGCGACGGCGGCCTCGGCCAGCGGCTTCAACTCCGGCGACCAGTCCTTCAGGCGGCGCGGCAGTTCCACGTTCAGGAAATCCCGGACGTGTTCCAGGGTGTCCCCCGTCACGGTCAGATCGACGGTGAACTTGCGGTCCAGCCGGGCTTCGACGGTGAGCAGCGACACGCCGAGCGAGGCCAGCGTCTCCCCCTTCATCCACGACGCCTTCGCCGGCAAGCGGTGATTCCCCGCCGCGACGAAGTACAGCAGCGGGGCACGGGGGACGGCGGTGCGGAGTTCCTTGACCAGTTCCGGCGGCACGTCGGTGGCCGGGCCGCGGTCGTTGTTGCGGCGGACCAGCCGGCTCAGTGCCTCGTCGTGGTCGGCCAGCAGGTACGCGGTCGGTGGGCCGGGCAGCACCGCCCCCACGCCGTCGCTGAAGTTCCACGGTTTCTGCGGGCCTTTCGGCTGCACCGGCAGCGGAAACTGGAGCCGTTTGGTCCCGCCGGTGTCCTTCCTCACCTGGACCGTCGCCGCCGAGTACTTGTCCAGTTCCTGCACCCACTCCGGCTTCAGGAGGCCGCCCTCCCCGGCGACGACGAACCCCTTCGGTTCGCTCGTGAACGACACCGCGATCCGGTCCAGTTTGCGGGCGTCGAATAGGAACCGGCGGGTGAGGCGGTCGAACGCGCGGTTGACCGGGCCGCTCGGCTTGGGGTCCAGGGCGAACCGGTCGAAGTACGCCTTCGGGTGGCTGACCAGCACGGCCGAGGCGTTGTCGGCCAACAAGTCCTCGATGGCGCGGAACGGCGACTCGGCCGGCTTCGGCGGCGGCTCGACCGGCTTCGGCGCATCCACCGGGGCGGGCGTCGGGGGCGTCGCCTTGTGGAAGGCGAGGAACACCAGCGCCACCGCCACCACCCCGGCCAGCACGCACCCGACCACGAGGGCCACCGGGAACCGCCGGCCTTTCGCGGCGGTCTTCCCGTTCGGCTTCCTCATGCGGGCGGTGCCGCCGACCGGCCGGGGCGTCCGCCGGGTGTCGCCGACGGGTAGGGCTTCGGCGGAGATCGGGTCCGGCTCCGGCACCGGGATGGCCTTCGGGCGGGCGGTGCGAACCGACTTCGGGCCGGTCACGCTGCCGCCGGTGCGGGTGGCGGGCGGCGTCCGCGTGGCGACGGCGGCGGCCACGGTCGAGGCGGTGGGGACGGCGGACGACGCGCCCGGCCCCGGCGTCGCGGGGGCGAAATCGACCGCCTCGTACCGCGCCGACCGCTGACTGCCCCCCGCGGCCGCGCCGGCGGACGGGGCGAACAAATCGAACTGGTCGCCGTTCGGCGTGTACGGGGCGATGGCGAGGGCGACCGCGGCGGCCGACGGGGTGCGATCCGACACCCGCTTGGCGGTCATGTCGGCCAGCACGCGGGCCAGCGCCGCCGGCACCGACGGGACCAGCTTCCGCACGTCCGGGAACGGGTCCAACTGGTGCTTGATGAGCTTCTCGACCGGCGTCCCGTCCGAGTACGGTGCCCTGGCGGTGATGAGGTAGTACAGGGTGCAGCCGAGGCTGTAGATGTCCGCCTGCGGCGTCACCGTGCTGGAGTTCTTCGCCTGCTCCGGCGACATGTAGTCCGGCGTGCCGACGACCGTCCCGTCGCGGGTCAGGTCGGGCTGCCCGTCGTCCTCCTCCAGGATCGACCGCACCAGGCCCATGTCGAGGATTTTGAGCGCCGCCTTGCCGTTGGTGCCGGGCAGCGCCCGCTCGCCGTACACCAGCAGGTTCGACGGCTTGATGTCCCGGTGGATGAGCGACTGCGAGTGCGCGTGGTGCAGGCCGAGGGCCGCCTGCCGGACGTACTCGCACGCCTCCTGGTACGGCAGCGGGCCGAACTGCTTGACCAGCTTGGCCAAGTCCAGCCCCTCGACGTACTCCATCGCCAGGAAGTACCGGCCGTCGGCCAGTTCGGCGTCGTACAGCTTGACGATGTTCGGGTGGTCCAGTTTGGCCGCCGCGGCAGCCTCCCGCTCGTACCGCTTCAACACCGTCTTGTTCGCCATCAACTGCGGCCGGACCACCTTCAGGGCGACCAGCCGGTTCATGCGCAACTGCACCGCCCGGTACACCTTGCCCATGCCGCCTTCGCCGATCTTGTCCAGGATCAGGTACGGACCGAACACCAGGTCGGCGGTGCGGCCGGCTTGCAGCTTCTTGTACTGGTAGCGGGTGAGGATGCCGACCCCGTTCAGCCGTTCGGCGAGGTCGGCCGGACGCCCCCCGCACTCGGCGAACGCGCGCTCCGCCGCCGCGACCTTGTCGGCCGAGTGCTGGCCGCTGTCGCGGAGGGCGGCGAGGAGGGGATCGACCGAAACGGTGTCCATGCCAGGAGTCAACGAAATAGGGGCGCGGACGGGGTACGGTACGCTGATTCTACCTCTCAAAACCGCCGCCGGTGCCGGAATTTCGCCCCGACCAATTCCGCCGCGGATTCCGCACGAAACGCCGGCGTTCCGCTCGCGGGTCGGCGAATCGACCGTTCGGCTCTGGCGGCGGGGCGGCTCGGCCGACAGAATAGGGTCTTCCGCCCGCCCCGTCCTCCGAGGGAACCGCGATGGCCCACAAACACGCCCACCCCCCCGCGCCGGTGCCCGCTCCGGCACCGCCGGCGGTTCTGGACGACGGCCCGCTCGTCCCCGGTGGGGAGTCGTCCCCGGCGTACCGGTGGGCGTTCAACGCCTTCGCCGTGCTGTTCCTGCTGCTCGTCTGCGTCGGCCTGCTGAACTACCTCGGCTGGTACCTGAAGGCCCGCGCGGGATGACGGGGGTTGCCAGGCGTGGCGAATCCGAAGTGCGAATGACGCCCTCGACTGTGCCAAGCTCTTCTCCGCGTCTCTGTGGCTACTGATTCGCACGTGAGTCGGGCGAACCTGCGGACCAGTCGAGCGGTCTTCTCCCCATGCTTCACGTGGCCCTCTGGGAACCGGAGATCCCGCCGAACACCGGCAACGTGGCGCGGCTGTGCGCGGCCACCGGCACCCGCCTGCATCTGGTCGGCCGGCTCGGCTTCCGCACCGACGACAATACCCTGAAGCGGGCCGGCCTCGACTACTGGCCGCACGTCGATGTCGTCATGCACCCGACGATGGACGAGTTCCTGTCCGCCGTTTCCGGTCAACCCCTCTGGCTGATCGACAACCCGGCCCCAACGAACTACACCCGCGCGGCGTTCGCCGACGGCGACGTGCTGCTGTTCGGAAGTGAATCGAAAGGGCTGCCGGAGTCGGTGCGGGAGCGGTTTGCCGACCGACTCCTCGGCATTCCCATGCCGACCGGCAAAGTCCGCAGCCTCAACCTGGCTACCGCCGTCGGGGTCGTCCTGTACGACGCACTGCGGCAGGTCCACGATTGGTAGCGAAAGCGGAGGAAGGCGTTGAGCGGAGGAAGGCGGCGTCCGAAGTTGTTCCGGTGTGATTCGCACGGTATCGACTCCGGAGTTCACCGCATGGCGACGGCCCCCGCGAAGCAGCTCCCGTCGGTGGTGTCGTTGCCAACGGCCGGCGAATTGACGGCGTTCGTCCACCGGGAGCTGTGCGGGCTGGATCAACTCGACCCCGCGCAGTCGCCGCTGCGGTCCACGCCTCTCAAGCGGAACGGTCGGGTGTGCGGGGCGGTATTCCACGTCGAAGGGCCGCGAATGCTCCGCACGTCGGCGGTCTGGGCGGCGGACGAGAGCCGGCTGCTCATCTACGATTCGACCGGGCACCGCACGCGGGATGTCACCGTCGCCGACGCGCCGGACATCGCCACCGGCAAAGCGGCCTGAGCCGTGGCCGGTGAGTTCAGGAACCGCGTTTCGACCCAGCGGTGGAAGCCCCAAGCGCCGAGTACCGACGCGGCGAGGCACAGCGGCACCGTGACGAGTACCGTCGCGGCGGAACCGGTCACGCCCGCTGTGTGCAGGTTCAAACTGAGCGTGCTGGTGATCGGCCCGTGAACGAGGTACAGGCTGTAGCAGCGGACGCCGCACCAGCGGAGCGGAACCAGCAGTCGCAGGCGGGCCGTGCGCGAATCGAACCGGTGCAGCCAGCCGAGGACGGCCGCCGTCGGGAACGCGACCGCGAGGTTCGCCGGCACCGTCTGCGAGAACTCCCACCGATCCGGAATGTGCGCGACGGCCCAAATGGTCCCGATCAGGAAGCCGAGATCGAGGCACAGGCGGGCCGCAGGCTTGGCCACGTTCCCGCGGTAATACACACCCACCCCGGCGGCGAACGCCAGCCACAGCCCGTCGAAGAAGAACCCGTAGGTGGGGAACGGGAACGGGAGGACGCCGATCACCTTCAGCGCCACGACCGCCGTGACGACGGCCACCGCCGGGAACAGCCGGCTCGGTGCCACGGCCAGGATCAGCCCGACGACGAGATAGAACTGCTCCTCGTAGCACAGCGTCCAGATGTGTCCTACGAAGTAGTCGCGGGGCGGGCCGACGGCGTGCGGCCGCCACTCCTCGGTGAGGGTCAGCGAGCCGGCCCACTGCCACGCGGAGAAGTCGCCCGGCGGGTGGAACGGCATGGGGAACGGCAGCACCGCCACCGCGACGGCCGTGATTCCAAGGAACACCCACAGCGGCGGGTAGATGCGGCGGAAACGCCGGGTGAAGAAGCTGCGGCACGGGTGCGGGCGGCCGCGGGCCGATTCGGCGGCGGCGGCGATGCAGTACCCACTGATGACGAAGAACACCGGCACGCCGACCCACAGCCGGACGGCCGCGATGACCAGCCAGTCGGCGAAGCTGCCGCCCTCGGTCGCCACCCGTGCCAGGAACTCCGGCTTGGCGACGCCGGCGACGACCGCGTGGAAGACGATGACCGCCCCGCACGCGAGGCCGCGCCAGACGTCGAGCGTGTCGTACCGGGTGGACCGGCGGTCGTTCATTCGGCACCGGACGTGGGCAACGGGCACCCCAACCGGTAGCACACCCCACGCGCGGCGTCCAATCTGGGTGACGGGTCTTGTCAGCCCGCCGCGCCAGCAAGGGGCCGACCGCCGCTGGGAAAACCCGCCTCAGCCCACGCCCCTTGCTGGCGCGGCGGGCTAACAACCCGATCATCCCCGCCTTTCCCGGTGCCGCCGTCCATGCTCCGCCACTGGCCGTTCGCCATCCCGTTCGCCTACCTCATCGTCATCCTGGCGGTGCAACCGGCGGATCGCCAAGTGATCCCCGGCGGCGTCCCGCTCGGCCACCCGCACCCCGACGGGTTCGCCCGCCTGCTGACCGACGACTCCGACACCGGCGCGTGGGTGCTGCGGGCGGAGAACGCGGCGCGGGGGCGGACGGCCGGGCGACCCGACGAACCGGTCGAATGGCCGAAACCGCCCTACGACGGCATGTCGCACGCCAACTTCTTCGGGCCGAAGTACGCCGACCCGCTCCCGCTCACCGACCGCTACTTCCTCGAATACCCGCCGGCGGCGCTGTACTTCTTCCGCTTGGGGCTGATCGGCTCCGGCCGGCCGGCGAACGACGAACCCATCAACCCCGCGATCCTCGACGGCCACCAGTACCACGTCGCCTGCCACGTCCCGGCCACGCCGACCGAGGAGCGGTGGTACGCGGCCTTCCGCCACGCCCAGCGGGTGTACGCGGCGATCCTGCTGGCGGTGCTGATCGGCGTGCTGCTGCTGGTGCGAAACGGGGTCGGAGCGAACGGCGTCGCGCGCGGCCCGATATGGCTGCTGGTGCTGCCGGGCACGCTCTACTTCACCCCGAGTCGGTTCGACATCCTGCCGGCGGCGCTGGTGCTGGCGTGCGTGGCGGCGACGGATCGGAAGCGGCCGCTGTTCGGCGCGGCGCTGCTGGGGCTGGCAGTGGCGCTGAAGACGTACCCGGTCGTTCTCGCCCCGCTGCTGCTGCGGTACGCGGCGCGGACGTGGGGCGGGGCCGCCGCGTGGTGCATTGCCTTCGGCTGCGTGCCGGCGGCGTTCGCCCTCAGCCTGTACCTGACCGACGGGCCGGAGGCGATCCTGGCCCCACTGGCGTTCCAGGCGAACCGCGACCCGCACCCGGAATGGGTCTTCTACGGCCGGCTGTTCCCGACCCTGTTCGCGTTCGGCGACCTGCCCGGCCAACTGTTCCGCGCGCTGCCGGTGCTGCTGGTCGTCGGGCTGCTAGCGGTGAAGCGATCCGCCGACGCCGACGAGCTGCTCCGCCGCTGCGCCGTGGCGGTGATCCTGTTCGTCTCGCTCCAGGTGATCTTCTCGCCGCAGTGGTGGATCTGGATCGCCACGCTGCTGGTGCCGCTGGCGGGGCGGCGACCGTGGCTGGCGGCGGCGGTGGCGTTCGGCGAGGTGTTCACCTACGCCACGTTCCCGCTGCTGTTCGACGCGCACGCCTTCGAGGCAATTTCCGACGCCCTCGGCACCACGCTCCGCGAAATCGCCGTCTGGACCCGCGCCGCCCTCTGGTTCGGGGTGGCGGCGATGCTGGTGCTGGAGGAGGGGAAGCCCAAAGGCGAAGAGCGTCCGGCGTGACGCGCCTCACTTCTTGCCCGGATGCATGGCCCGGTTGAAGGCGGCCGGGTCGAACTCGTCGGCCGGGTTCGGCTTGGTCGGGTCGGCGGTCGGCGCAGTGCGCGGGCCGGTGGCGAACCCGCCGGGCGACACCGGTTCGGCTTTCGGCAGCGGCGGCAGCTTGCCCGGCTCTTTCGACCCGAGGACGAGGTGCGTGGACTTGCCGGGCGCGGGTGGCGGTTCCTCCGCCGGAGCCGGGTCGCGGCGTTCGCTTCCCCCGGTCAGTTGCGCGACCGACGGCGGGTTCACGGCTGGCAGGTGGGGTGGGGTGGCCGGGGCCGGCTGGCTCGGGAACGAATCCGGGATACCGGCCCCTTCCGCCGCCGCGGCCCAGTGCGTCCACGTCTCCAGCGTGCGAAACGCGGTGATCGCCCGCGACCGGAGCGGCGGTTCCTTCACCCCGCCGTGCCCCGTCAGGGCTTTCGTCAGCAGCGGACTTTCCGCCGGCTTGTCGCGGGCGATCATCCGCACGACGGCGTTCAGGTTGGCCGTGGTCGCCTCGTGGTCCACGTACTCGCCGGACGTGTACCGCATCTTGAACTTGCTCGCGTGGTCCTTCCGCGCGTGGCACCCGGCGCAGGCGTTGGCCAGCACCGGTTGAACGCGGGCGGCGAACGACTTGGCGGCTTCCGAGTTGAACGGAGGCGGGCCGTCGTCCACCACGGCGGCCGAGGCCGGCAAGACCGGCGGCGGCACCGAGTCCGTGAACGGCTGTCCCGGCCCGCCGGCGCGGAAGGCGGCGAACGCCGGCGGCGGCGTGCGGGGCAACTGCTGGGCGACGGCCGAGGACGCGACCGCGACGGCCGCCAGTCCGGCGAAAAGGGTGTTCGCGTTCATGGGCGCGGCCATACCGTCGGCGGGGCGGCCGGTCAACGGGAACCCGAACCGGGTTCGCCGATGACCCGTCGAAATCGCGTCGGGTCTACCGGCTCTTCCGTTTGAACGCGGCGCGGACGGCGGGCGTCAGGCGGTTGGGCAGCGGCGCGGGGGTCGGGGTGGCAACCGGCGACGGCACGATGACCGCCGGGTCGGCCTGGATCGCCGGCGGGTTCACCACGTCGGCCAGACGGTTGCGGGCGGCGGCCGGCGGCAGCGGGGCGTCGGCCTTCTCCCGCTGGTCCCGCACTTCCGAGCGGTCCACCCGCACCGACTTCGGCGCGACGACGCCCAGTTTGACGCGGCCGTTGGCCACCTCGACGACGGTGACGGCGATGTCGCCGTCGATGATGATCGTCTCGCCGATCTTCCGTGTGAGAACGAGCATGAGTGTCCCTTCCTGGTGTGGTGAGCGGTCGGCGGTGAACGGTCGGCGAGACGTGCGGTTGAGAAGGGGAGATTGTCCGCCTTCCGTGGCAGCTCGCGGTACGGGTTATGCTTGCAGGACCGATGCCGTTTCGTTTGTCGGGCAGGAATTCCTGTTGGCGATAAACGATTGTACGCCGGCAAGTGGTCTTTAGTTCTAAATTCTGCGGAAATCCACTCACCTTTCACCACTCGGCCGATTTTCCCGATTTTAACACCCGCCGGGTGCGCATCGCCGTTCCCGTCCGAGGGGCTAAAATGCGCGGACACGACCTTCCGGAGCCGACTGCCACCGATGTCGAATCACCCTCCCCTGTCGGAATCCCAGCAGCAGTTCGCGCACGTCGGCGGGTTGAAGTCCCGCACCTTCGTCGGCCTGCTGGTGGCGCAATTCCTGGCCGCGTTCAACGACCAAGCCATCCACGCCGCCGCCATGTTCTTCGCCATCAACACGATGGTGCTGACCGAGCGGGACGCCATCAGCCTGATGCCGATCCTCTTCTACGCCCCGTGGGCCGTCTTCTGCACCGTCGCCGGCTACTTCGCCGACCGGTACTCGAAGCGGAACTCCCTGATCGCCTGGAAGATCGCCGAAGTCCTCATCTGCGGCGTGGCGGTCGTCGGCTTCTACCTCGGCCGCAACGGGGAGCCGACGCTCGGCCCGTGGCTCGTGCTGGCGACCGTCTTCCTGATGGGCACGCATTCGGCCTTCTTCGTGCCCGCCAAGTACGGCGTGATGCCGGAGATTCTGCCGCCGCACCTGCTCAGCAAGGGCAACGGCGTCCTCGAATCGCTGTCGTTCCTGGCCGTCATCCTCGGCACCGTGTCCGGCGGGGTGCTGTCGTTCCTGTTCCTCGGCAACGAGGTGGTGATCGGCCTGATCCTGCTCGGCTTGGCGGTGGTCGGCGCGGTGGCCAGCTTGCTGATTCACAAGATGCCGGCGGCGAACCCGGACCGCCCGTTCCCGCCGTACATCTACGGGCCGCTCGTGAAGAGCATCCGCACGCTGGTGTCCACGAAACCGCTGCGGGTGGCGCTGACCGGCATCGCCTTCTTCACCTTCGTGGTCGCGTTCATGCGGGCGGCGGTGTACATGCTCGGCGAGAGTCAGAACCCGCGGTGGGACGAACTGAAGACCAGCGTCGTCGTCGGCACGGTGGCGCTGGGTATTGGCCTCGGCAGCCCCATCGCCGGCTGGCTGAGTGGCCGGCGGGTCGAACTGCGGCTGGTGCTGCTCGGCGCGGTCGGCATGATTCTCATGCTGAGCGGGGCGGCCGTATTCATCGACAGGATCGGCATTCTCATCGCCTGCATCGTGGGCATCGGCTTCTTCACCGGCTTCTACATCGTGCCGCTCTTCACGCTGCTGCAGTCCCAAGCGCCGAAGTCCAGCAAGGGCGAGATGATCGCCACCAGCAACTTCATCAACGTCACGGGGGCCATCGCCGCCTCGCTGCTGTTCTTCCTGGTGGTGACGGTGGCGCAGAAGTCCGGCCTCGCGCCGGCGATCTCGGCCGAGCAGCGGAAGCAACTCGGCACCGGCGAGCTGACGATGTTGGAACTGCACCGGGGCCGGCCGGTCTACTTCGAGGTGAACACTTCGGCGGGAGTGGTTCGCGGCGGCGAGCGACCGGAGTCGCTGAAGCCGCTGACGTTCGGCGAACTGACGGAGAACGTGTTCGGCCAGTCGAAGGCCGGGGCGGTGCTGGAGGTGGCGAAAGGGGTGAAAGTGTCACAACAAGTGGACGTTTCCAAGTTCGAGACGGCCGGCGTGACGCACTACGACCTCGTGCCGACCGGCACGACCCCAGACACCGACTACGACCTCCGCAGCCTGCCCCGCTTCCTGTTCCTCGGCGCGGCCGGCATGACGCTGCTGATCCTGCTGGTGATCTGCCGACCGCTGACGCAAGTCAGGCGGGAGGGGGTGTGATCGTTCCAGGGGCTTCCGCCCCTGGCTACGTCCGCCAGTCCCTCCGGGACGGAAGGCAAGAGCCGAAAGCTCAGTCTCTCTTGTTCTGCGCCCCGGAGGGGCCGTCGGCCGTAGCCAGGGGCGGAAGCCCCTGGGAAACCGCGGCGCACACCGGGTTTCCGCCCCGGAGGGGCCGGCGGCCGTAGCCAGGGGCGGAAGCCCCTGAAACAAGGAAGCTGTATGGACCTCTTCTCCTCCCTGAAAGCCTCGCACCGCGAGTCCGCCCGGCCGCTGGCAGCGCGGATGCGGCCGCGCACCCTCGACGAGTACGTCGGCCAGGAACACTTCCTCGGCCCCGGCAAGCTGCTCCGCCGAATGCTCCTCGCGGATCGCCTGAACTCGCTCATCTTCTACGGCCCGCCGGGGTGCGGGAAGACGGCCCTCGCCCACGTCATCGCCAACCAGACGAAGGCCAAGTTCGTCCCGATGAACGCGGTGTCGGCCGGCATCAAGGAAGTGCGGGAGGTGCTGACCGAAGCGCGGCAACTCCTCGAACACGACGGCAAGCGGACCATTCTGTTCCTCGACGAGATGCACCGCTTCAACCGCAACCAACAGGACGTGCTGCTGCCGGACGTGGAGGACGGCGTCATCATCCTGATTGGCGCGACGACGCAGAACCCGTTCTTCGCGGTGAACACGCCGCTGCTGTCGCGGAGCCAGATCTTCACGTTTGAAGCGCTGACACGGGAGCACATCAAGAAGGTGATCCAGCGGGCGCTGACCGACACCGAACGCGGCCTCGGTGACACCCCGGTGACAGTGACGGACGACGCGATGGCCTTCCTGTGCGAGATGTGCGACGGCGACGCCCGCCGCGCGCTGACGGCCCTGGAGATCGGGGTTCGTTCGAAGCAGGAGTCGGGAGTCAGGGGGCGGGAAGCAGGAGGCAGGAAGCAGACGGCGGAGGGGGGCCAGGGTTCGGCTCTGTCCCCTGATTCCTGTCCCCTGACTCCTGTGATTTTCGACCTCCCCCTCGCCCAAGACTCCATCCAGCGGAAGGTTCTGGACTTCGACCCGACCGGCGACACCCACTACGACCTCGCGTCGGCGTTCATCAAATCCCTTCGCGGCTCGGACCCGCAGGCGGCGGTCTACTGGCTGGCACGGATGCTCGAATCCGGCGAAGACCCGCGGTTCGTCGCCCGCCGGCTGGTCATCTTCGCGTCGGAGGACGTGGGCAACGCCGACCCTCAGGCAGTGCTGGTGGCGAACGCCGCGTGGGACGCGGTGGAGCGGGTCGGCCTGCCGGAGTGCAAATTGAACCTGTCGCAGGCGGTCTGCTACCTCGCCACCGCGCCGAAGTCGAACGCGGCGACGGTGGCCATCGGGCTGGCGACAAAGGACGTGAAGGAGGGTCGCACGCTGCCGGTGCCGAAGCACCTGAAGGACTCGCACTACCAGGGGGCGAAGACCGCCTTCGGCCACGGCGTCGGCTACCAGTACGCCCACGACGGCGACGGCGGCTGGGTGGACCAAGAATACGTTCCCGCCGACGTGACGTACTACACGCCCACCGACCGCGGCTTCGAGGCGACCATTCGCGACCGCATGGCCGAGATCGAGAAGCGAAGAAAGGTTAGCCGCGACACGAAGGGGAGCGGGGAGGGCGAGAAATGAATGAGCAAGTCTGGCTGACCGCCGGCAACCTGGGGATGCACGTCGAATTCCTTTGGCAGCGGAAGCAGTTTCGCAAACTACGACTTTTTAGCGTCGCTTGTTGTCGGCAGCTTGAACCGTGGATCAAGCATCAGTTACTATTCGACGCGCTCGACCGCGCGGAGTTGCTCGCCGATGGCCGATTGAGCGATGCAACCATCGGCAAGTGGCGGCTGAAAATCCAGCGATTGGCAGACACCGAGCGGCGAGGCCGAACGGGCAGTGCTTCGTCGCGTGCAGACGCGGTCATATCTGTCGTCCGAACCGCCTGTCTTGAAGAGCGGTACAACGGCTACACGAGTTGCTGGCGCGACTTGGCGTTCTCGGGTTCTTGGTACAGTTCCAAGTTAACCCACCCTGGCCCAACGCTCGCACACTTGCTCTTGCTCGACATCTTCGGCAACCCGTTCCGACCGGTGGCGTTCGATCCCGCATGGCGCACCGAACACACGGTCGGCCTCGCGCTCCGCATGTACGACGACCGCGAGTTCGGCCCGATGCCGATCCTGGCGGATGCGCTTGAAGAAGCCGGATGCGACAACGCCGACATCCTCGCCCACTGCCGCGAGCCGGGTACGCATGTGCGCGGCTGCTGGGTCGTCGATCACCTCCTCGACAAGAGTTGACCGGGTTCCTTCCGCGCGGGCTGGCCCTACAATTGCAGTATCTCGTCGAGGGCCGTGCCGATGAACCTGACCGCGTTACGGGTGTCGTTCGCCTTCCTGTGGGCGATCATCGGGCTGGCGCTGGTGTTCCGCGAGCGCCTGTTCCCGGCGCTGGGCGTGGAGGACACCGCGAACAACAACTGGACGCTGGCCGGCACGCTGGCCCTGGTCTTCGCCGGGTGGAACCTGTTCCGGGCGTTCGTGGGGAACGGCCGCCGCGCCCCGCGCAGCCGCCCGGTTCGCGGCGCGAAGCCGCTGGCCCGCCGCGACGGCCCCGCCGCCGACCGCCCGCACGAGTACAACCCCGAACTCGACTTCACCAAGCCGGCCCCGACGGCCGAGAAGAAAGCGGAGTAGAATCGAAGGACTCCTCTCGCATTCCGGGCCGCGCCCCATGATCGTCGGCATCGACCTCGGCACCACCTTCTGCGCCGTCGCCCACCTGGACGACCGGGGCAAGCCCGTCACCCTGCCCAACCGCGACGGCGAGACGCTGACGCCGTCGGCCGTCTACCTGACCGGCACCGGCGAGGCGGTCGTCGGCCAGCCGGCGTTGGACGTGGCGCTCGAACAGCCGGGTCACGTCGCCAGTTTGGTCAAGCGGCAGATGGGCCGGCCGGACTTCGGCCGCAAGGTGGCGGGGCGGAGCTTCCGGCCGGAGACGCTGTCGGCGGTCATCCTGCGGAAGCTGGTGATGGACGCCGAGCGACACGTCGGGCCGATCACGCAGGCGGTCATCACCGTGCCCGCCTACTTCGACGACACCCGCCGGCAGGCCACCCTCGACGCCGGGGCCATCGCCGGCCTGGAGGTGCTGGACATCCTCGACGAGCCGAGCGCGGCGGCGCTGGCGTACACGTTCCAGCAGTCGGCCGCCGCGAATCTGACGCCGGGCGAACTGCCGCCGGACGCGCCGAAGACGGTCCTCGTGTACGACCTCGGCGGCGGGACGTTCGACGTGACGCTGGTGCGGCTCGGCAAGAAGCGGTTCCAAACCCTGGCCATCGAAGGCGACGTGCGGCTGGGCGGCAAGGACTGGGACGACCGGCTGGTGACCCACGTCGCCGGGCTGTTCGCCGCCCAGTTCAAGTCCGACCCGCGCGACGACGAGCAGTCGCTGGCCATGCTGCAAGCGTCGGCGGAGCGGGCCAAACGGACCCTGAGCAAGGTGGACGCGGCCACCATCACCTGCACGCACGACGGCCGCAAGATGACGGTGCCGGTCACCCGCGCCGACTTCGAGCGGTTGACGATGGACCTGCTGTTGCGGACGCGGCTCACGGCGCAGCAGGTGATTCAGCAGGCGATGCTGACGTGGGGGCAGGTGGACAAGGTGCTGATGGTCGGCGGGTCCACGCACATGCCGGCGACGGGGCGGATGCTGCACGAGTTGACCGGCAAGGAACCCGACCGCAGTCTGGCCGTCAGCGAGGTGGTGGCGCGCGGGGCGGCCGTCCACGCCGGCATTCGGGCGGCGAAGCTGGCCCGCGCCGTCAGCGCCACCGCCGGCGGGCCGCTGGCGGACATCGTCGAGATCAGCGTCAACGCGCACAGTCTTGGCGTCGAAATCCGGCAGGGCGAGGAGAAGCTGAATAACAAGCTCATCGGCAAGAACACGCAACTGCCGGCCGCCACCAGCCGGGTGTATCGCACGAACGCGGACAACCAGACGAAGGTGCGGGTGCGGGTGCTGCAAGGCGAACACCAGCAGGCCGAGGCGTGCGTGCCGGTCGGCGAGGTGTGGATCGACGGGCTGCCGGCCGACCTGCCGAAGGGGTCGCCGATCCAGGTGCGGTGCGGGGTGACGGCGAACGGCCGCATCGAGGTGATGGCGCTGGACATGACCAGCGGCCGCATGGCCCGCGCCGAACTGCACCGCAGCGGCGGCCTGAGCGCCGAGCAGATCGCCGCCGAAGCCGAGTGGGTGCGCGGGTTGCGGATTCAGTGACCCCCACGAGCCGCGACCGCCAGGGAGCGGCATCTCAGTTCGGATGGAAGATGCCGCTCCCTGGCGGTCGCGGCTCGCAAGAGCGTGTGTCTCATCAGTTTAGCACCAGCACCGTGTAGCTGTACTTCAGTGTCTTCTCCTCACCGCCCTTGAGCGGCACCGCCCACGTCAGTTCGTTCCGCTTGTTGACGGTGTGGACGCCTTCCACCAGCAGGTTCGACTTCGGGTCGCCCTCGGCCTTCACCAGCTCGCCGGAGAACCGCCGGCGGATGACCATCTGGATCGCCTCCTTGCGGTTGTTGCCGACGGCCACTTCGCCCTCGACGGTGGCCTTGCGGTACTGCTGGCTGCCGACCCACACCAGGTCGCGCTCGCCGCTCGGCTTCTCGTTTTCCACGGCTCGCGTCCGTACGCTCAGCGCCTTCTCCACCCGCAGGACCGTCTCCTCGCCGGGGTTCACCCAGTAGGTGGTCCGCTGGCCGTTGAACGCGCCGTTGGCCACCACCGTGGCCGGGCCGGTGCTCATCGGGAACGTCAGCGGGTTCTTGAATTTCAAGGCGTCCCACGCCTCGCCCTCCTCGTCGCGGACACGGCCGCCGCGATCCTGATACCGGCCGTAGTGGTCGCGGGCGTCGGCGACCGTCCACTCGACGATGCGGACGTACTCCGCTTTCCCCTTCGCCACCGTCAGCGCCAGGGTCTCGCCGTCGGCCAGGGTCCGCTTGCCGATCGGCTGATAGTGCAGGTCCACGCCCTCGCCGGTCGGCGTCGCGCCGAGGGCGGTGGAAACTGGAGAGCGGTTGAAGGCGATGTTCTGCGTGACCACCGAGTTCGACATCAGGGTGCTGTCAAATCCGCCGAACGGGTTGTCGAGTTCGGCGAAGAAGGTGGCGAACGTCGTCCGCGGGCCGATCAGCGACCGCACGCGGGCGTATTGCACGTTCGGGTAGCCGGAGATCAGCCGCACCGCCGCGCCGTCCAGGTCGGCCAGTTCGTTCTTCACCACCGCGTGCTGCTCCAGCGTCAGCGTCTTCGGATCGGTGATGTCCAGGCGGTAGCTGGGTGCCCACGACAGGCCGTTCGTCAGGTATTTCAGCGTGACTTTCGTCTGGTCCTTGTCGGTGTCGGACAGGGTCAGCACCAGTTGCGGCTGCTTGCGGGTAATCGGCTTGTCCCCGCCGCGCTCGACCACGACCACCGACGACACCTCGTTCGGATCGACGAGGACGCGGCCCGTGTCCCCTTGCAGCACGAGGAACCGGGACACTGCCGCCTCGCCCTTCGCCGGTTTCAGTTTGAGCATCACCCCTTCCACCGGCGGGCGGTTCGTCCCCTTCAGGGTGATGACGACCGTCTTGCCGGCCAGGTCGTCTTGCAGGTTGCCGGTGCCGGCCTCGTCGTCCTTCACCGCCACTTCGCGGACCTTCACCGCCGCCTCCACCGTCGCCAGGCCGGCGTCGATGTGGAACGTGCCGTGAACCGGCTGCGGGACCGAATCGAGGAGGTAGTCGCCGGCCTTGCCGAGGGTCACTTCGCACGTCACCACGGCGAGGCCGTTCTTGAACAGGTCGGCGGCGACGATCTTGCCTTTGGCCGGCGTCTCGGCGGCGCGGGCGGACGGCGTGGCGAGCGCGAGAACGCCCAGGGCGGCGAGTCGGGAGAGTCGCATGGTCGAAACCTCAGATGGGAACGGGCGGCGATATCTTACCGCGAATGGCCGGAAGCGGGTCGGGCGTGACAGGACCGTTACACCCGGCCGCGACCATGAGAGAGGCATGAGACTTTCCAACGCGCGGATGACGAACGACCGGTGCGGAGGGTATCATCTGGGGAATAGATACTCCGCCATCTCGAGGACTTCCCGTGACACTCCGCTCCTGGCTCCGCTCCGGTCTCGTCGTCGGTGGTCTGCTCCTCGCCGCCGGCGAGAGCTTCGCGCAACGCGGCGGGGGCGGCGGTCCCGGTGGCGGCGGGTTCCCCGGTGGGGGTCGCGGCATGGGTGGCTCGCCCGAAGAGCGGTGGGCGCAGTTTGCTGGCAATTCGGACAGCTACGACCTGAAAGACCCGAAGAACGCGATGGTCGCCGGGATGATCTCGAAGCGGTATCAGATTCCGCCCGACGGCATCCTTCGCCGGTCCTCGTACCTGGAACAGGCGACCGCCATGTCGGGCGGCGGCGGACGTGGGCCGGGCGGACCTCCCGGCATGGGTGGCCCCGGCGGGTACCCGACCGCGCCGGGCGCGGCCCCCGGCGCGGCTCCGGGCGATGCCCCAGGGGCGGCTCCCGGCGGAACGTTCGTCATCGTCGGCCAAGGATCGGACCCGGCGATTGCCCCCCCAGGTTCCGGCGGGTTCCCCGGTGGGCCGGGTGGCGGCAAGAGCGGGCGTGGCGGGCCGGGTGGTCCCGGTGGGGATCGCGGCCCCGGCGGCGATCCGCAGCAGCAAGGCGGCGGATACCCGCAACCGGGCGGTCAGCCGCAAGGGGATCGCCAGCAGCAAGGCGACCCGATTGAAGACCCGCGCCCGTTCGTGGTCCGCTACGGCAACATGCCCAAGGACGCGGCCCCCTTCTTCAACGAGTTGGACAAGGACCGCGACGGCCAGATCAGCCTGTACGAGTGGCGAACCGGCGGCAAGGCGGTCGAGGAATTCGTGGCGCTCGACCTGAACAACGACGGCTTCCTGACGGTCGAGGAACACAACCGGGCGATGCAGCTGGCCGCTGAGGAAAAGAACGGCGGCAAGAAGCTGACCGACTCCCGGTTCGGCAGTCGCGGCCCCGGCGCGGGCGGGTTCGGCCCCGGTGCTGGTGGCTCGAATCCGTGGGCGCGAAATCCGACGGGTGGTGGCGAAGAGCGCAAGGGCGGCGAGGACCGCAAAGGCGGCGAACAGCCGAGCAAGGGAGAGGAACGGGGCGGCAAGGGCGGCAAGGGCGGCAAGGGGCAGAAAGGTGGCTGATTCGCACCGGTTCCCAGATTGACGCTCTCGCCCCGGCCATGTGCCGGGGCTTTTTCGTGAACCCGACTCCGCGTCCGCCGGTCACTTCCCGCGCCCCATTCCCTTTCCGGAGGCGTGCCATGGCCCGCAAGCCCACCTCCGAGCCACCGGCGACGCCGAAACCGCGTAACGATCCGCCGCGCCGTTGGCCGCGCGCTTCGCTACGCTAAACAGGTGCTGCCGCTCTCCCGCTCCCTGCGGTCGCGGCGACGACAA
>JAYTTN010000150.1:0-8224 GCA_043745295.1 Fimbriiglobus sp.
GGGGGGCGTCAGCCCCCTGTTTCTTCGAACGCGCAACAGGGGGCTGACGCCCCCCGCTCGCCCGAACCCGACGATCCACCCCTGCCCGCCCAGCGCCGCTCTCCCCTCGACGAATCCCCGGAGCCGGTGTTCGACGCGCGGCTGTTGCTGGTCGATCCGCTCGACCTGTTCCTGAAGGACTACCACGACAAGACGACGCTGGACCGGGCGATTCTGGACCACCTGCTGCACCAGACGTTCGGCGACACCGACGGGGCGGAACCGGAGGCCGACCTGATCCTCGACCCCGACCCGGACGCCGCCGCCGTTCGCGCCGCGCTCGGCCGCTACCCGTTCCGCGACATCCCCGCCGCGTACCAGAACCTGAACCGGCTGGCGCAGGAGTCGGTGCCGTTCCTGTCGCACCGCCGCTGCCGCCACTTCCTCGCCAGCATCGCCCCGCAGCTCCTCCGCGCCCTCGCCGAGACGGCCGACCCGGACGCGGCGCTGAACACCCTGGAGCGGGTCACGGCGTCTCTCGGCGCGAAGGCCGTGCTGTACGAACTGTTCAGCTTCAACCCGCCGACGCTCAAGCTGTTCGTGGACATCTGCGCGAACAGCCCGTACCTGTCGGCCATCCTGATGAACAACCCCGGCATGGAGGACGAACTGCTCGACAGCCTCGTCCTCGACCAGCCGCGGACGGCCGACGAGCTCCGCGCCGAGTTGACCGAACTCCTCCGCAACGCCAGCGACCCCGACCCCATCCTGCGGAGCTTCCAGGACAACGAATTCCTGCGGATCGGCGTCCGCGATTTGCTGGGTAAGGCCGGCATCCGCGCCACCACGGCGGCGCTCAGCGACGTGGCCGACGTACTGCTGAACGCCGTCTTCGACACGACCGAACCGGCCGTCCGGCGGAAGCTCGGCGTCGCCACTTCCCCCTACTGCGTCCTCGGCCTCGGCAAGCTCGGCGGCCGCGAGATCAGCTACCACTCCGACCTCGACCTGATCGTCCTGTACGAGACCGACGGGCACACCGCCCGCGACCCGTCCCGCCCCGCCGGAACCTTCGAGCCGACGACCGCGCACCACTACTTCACCACGCTCACGCAAGAGGCGATCAAGGCGACCAGTCGCACGGGGCCGCTCGGCCGGTTGTACGAGGTGGACATGCGGCTGCGTCCCACGGGGAAATCCGGCAGCTTGGTGCTGCCGCTGGACGAGTTCCGCCGGTACTTCGCGGCCGGGGGGGGGCAGTTGTGGGAGCGGCAGGCGCTGACCCGCGCGCGGGTGGTGCGGGGCGACGCCGAGTTCGCCGCGCGGGTGACGGCGGCCGTCCGCGCCGCCATCCTGCACGCCCCGTGGACGCCGAAGCTGGCCGGCGACATCGTCGCCATGCGGGAGCGGCTGGAATCGACGGCCGGCGCCCGCAACTTGAAGAGGGGCAGGGGCGGGGTGGTGGACGTGGAGTTCGCCGTGCAACTGCTGCAACTGAAGCACGGCCGCGAGTACCCGGACATCCTGAAACCGTGCGTGTGGGACGCCCTCCGCGCGATGGCCGACGTGCGCGTGATGACGCCCGAACAAGCCGCCGTCCTCCGCGACGGGTACACCTTCCTGCGGTCGGTCGAGGCGCGGCTGCGGATCGTCACCGACCGGCCGCTGACCGAACTACCGGAGGCCCCGGCGGACGTGGAGAAGCTGGCCCGACGCTGCGGGTTCGACGCCCCGGAGGTGTTCCGACAAGAGTTGTACCGCATCCGCGGCGACATCCGCGACGTGTTCCGCCAGATCACCGCCGCGTCGGAAGCGTGAGCCGCAAATCCCACTTGCCGGCGGCAAAGCGGACGTGATCTTTTCCCCGATCGCGGGATTGGCATATCGGTTGTGCCCAGTATTCCCAAGGCTGTGAGACGAGTTCGACTCTCGTATCCCGCTCGCCTTTCTCCGCCGGCTCACACCTTTCCGCTTTCATCCCGGCCACGGGTACAGGTCGTCACAGACCAGCCGGTAGTTCGCGTCCAACTCCGGCCCCAGCAGTAGGATCGCCGCGATCCGCCTGGCCGTCTTCTGGAAGTACTCCACCTCGTCCAGCGTCAGCGGTCGGCCCAGCAGCGCGCCCTCGCGGTAGCTCAGCCACTTCTTCAGCACCTGATACCCGCCGAGGGTGTACTGCCACACCTTCGCCGGCACGTTCGCCCAGAACGTCACGCCGTTCAGGTGGATGTCGAAGGTGCCGTCGCCCAACTGCGCGGTGCGGTCGCCCACCGCGGCCGCTTCCGCCGGCGTGTACGGCCGCTCCACGCTCTTCCCGACGCCCGGCATGCAGATGCCGCCCTTGCCGGCGATGCCCCAGCGGGCGTTCACCTCGCAGTCCCGGTTCGGGTCGAGTTGCGTACCGTCGGCCTTGCCGATGACGGCGATGACCTTCAGTTCCGGCCGGGGCTTGCCGGCGGTCACGCCGGGCACGGCCGCTTCGGGGTCGAGCAGCGCGGCGAGTTGCTTGCCCAGTGCGCCTCGGATCGAAGGTGTTGCACTTGTCCAAGGCACTCAGCTCTTGGACAATGCAAAGTGTGGGCTGTGATTCTTCGGGACATGCGACTTGCTTTTTGAGGGGGACTTCTCGTGCGCCCGAAGAGTGGCCTCCCGAAGCGAAAAGCCCTTCGAACTCGGCCGAAGTACCAATTCGGATTTCGGTCGAATCCGGCTACCGTATCGTACCGCAACCCGCACGTCGGACCTTCGCACGTCGAACGCGGTGTCAACCCATTCGACGTACTGTCCTTGTTCTGCGGATGTGGCGGTATGGATTTGGGACTTCTTGGGGGCTTCGACTACCTCGACGAACATTTCGCGGCGTTGCCGTTCAAGATCAGGAAGGGCTACGACAACGACGCGAAGGCGCTGGAGACGTATCGACTCAACATCGGCACCGATGTCGAACTTCGTGACTTGTCCGCTACGGACATCCGTCAGCTCCCGAGCGCGGCTGTCATGGTGGGAGGCTTTCCCTGCCAAGATTTCTCGTCGTGCGGCCTGAAGGAGGGGCTCGATGGCAAGCGCGGCCGACTGTACCGCGTCCTTTCGGAATACATGCGCGTTCACCAGCCGTTGCTGGCGGTCGGCGAGAATGTGCCGCACCTGGCCCGGATGAAGCAAGGCGTTGTTCTCGATGAGATAGCCAATGACTTCCGGAATCAAGGATACCGTGTCAAGACGTGGCATCTCTACTGCCCCGACTACGGCCTGCCTCAACACCGCGAGCGCGTATTCTTCGTGTGCGTCCGCAACGACTTGGTCGGGTTTCCCGAGCCTCCTGAGCAATCCCACTACGAGCCGCCCTGCCTGTTCACACCCTATCGATTGATCGAGACCGCCATCCAGGATTTGATCCCGGTACTGGATGAAACCGTACCTAACCAAAGCCAGTATTTCGTCGCGACGAAGGCGACGAAAGGGGCCGGACAAGGAGATCAAAAGAGCCGGAAAGGGCAAGTTTCTTACGCCGTCCGCGCGAACCCGAAGGCTCGCGTGCATTTCCACTATGAACTGCCGCGACGGTTGACCGTTCGGGAGTGCGCGCGACTGCAATCGTTCCCGGACGAGTTCGTTTTTCCTCACTCGACGAGTTCCAATGTTCTGAACATCGGCAACGCGGTGCCGCCGATCATCGCACACGCCGTCGGCCGCCAACTGGCGAGGTGGCTCGACCGTCAACACGAGAAGGCGACATCCTCATGAGCGAAGCCGAGTCGCGCTATTTAGAGTTGCTCTTGGCACCACTCGACAAGTGTGCCGAATACAAGCCGAAGTTCGGTTCCGACCGCTCGAACAGCGTTTCCCTGGACGGCTTCCGGCGTTTGTACGGCGGCGACCCGTTCTACCACTGGGTCGGCCTCGATTCGGACTTGATGTACGCGGCGCATAAAGCCGCGGGCGGGATGACCTCCATCTACAGGCAGCTCGGAACCGGGTGCGAACGACTGCTCCGAGCGGTGATCCAGGACGCGCTGGGACTGACCCGGCAGCAAGTCGTGTGGTCCTACGAGATCGAGAAGAAAGACACGACGAAGGGCACTCTCACGCTGGATGCCCGGATCGATGTCGAACACCTCGCCGACGGTGAGGCGAAGTCGCGCGTGACCGGGTGGTTGCTTCGAGCGGGGCGACACTTGGAGATCAAGGAACCCCGGTTGGGGCAGTTGCGCGGAGCGGTACTTGAAGTGCGACAGGGGTACAAAAGCGCGGACGCGAAGCGATCCAATGCCGACCTCGGGTTCGGGATGAACGCCGCCAGTGACAACTACCTTCCCGTGCTCGCGGTCGTTTCGACGCAGGCCAGCAGGGCCGTTCTCCGGCGTTACCGAAACAACAAGCTGCTGGTGTTGACCGGGACGATTTCCGATGACGATACCGTCAGCACCTACGCTTTTTTGAAGCGCGTCATCGGCTTCGATCTCGATGAGTTCTTCAAGAGGAACAGCACGGCAATGCGAGAGCGATGCGACCGCGTTCTTCAGGCTCTCTTGAGTGTCAAGCCGACACCGGATTCCCCATCGGCTACCGGCGTCTCGGTGACGAAAAAGCGGCGGTCGAGTTGAACGTTCGATAGCCGTTGTCGCCCATGCCCAGCAGCATGAAGTCGCGGTAGTTGGTGACGAGGACGAGGTGGTAGCCGGCCCAGTAGTCGGAGACCTGCTGCGTTTCGACGGTATGCGCGACTTCGTCCTTCGGCTTCTTGCACTCGATGACGCCGCGCGCCGGCTTCTGGCCGGGCGGAGCTTCGACCGCCTCTTTGTCGAACTGGTCCGGCGTGAACAGGCCGCCGTCGGGCATCCCCGCGCCTTGGTTCTTCATGTTCATGAAGCAGCGGACGCGCGGCTTCAGGCCGTTGCCGACGGCGGTGAGCAGCACTTCGAGCGGGTGGTACAGGCTGGTTTCGGGCGTCAGCGCGCCGGTGGACTTGCGGCGGCGGCAGTCGTCCAGGTACTCGGCCAGCAGGTGCGTACTCATTCCGATGACCATACGCACGGTGGGACGGGCGGGCAACTCACACCCGCAGCTCCGCGTTCTCCCCCAATCGGCCTGCGTACCGCGCGCGGATCGGCTCCACTTCACTCGCCACGAACTCGTCCACCTGTTCGGGGCAGCGGCCGATGAACAGGCGCGGGTCGGTCGCGGCGGCGAAATCCACGTCGGCGAACGCCGGTTCGCCCCGTAGGCGGTCGAACAGCGCCGCCGAGGTGCCGGTGCCGTCCTTCACCGCCGCCGTCACCGCGTGACTGTGGACGCGGATCGTTTCGTGTACGACCTGCCGGTCGGCCCCCGCCGCCACCGCCGACATGATGAGGTTCTCGGTGGCCATGTACGGCAGGTATTCGCGCACGGCTTTCGCAATGACCGGCGGGTTCACCACCAGCCCCCGCCCGACGTTCAGGCCGATGCGGAGGATGGCGTCGGCCGCGAGGAACCCCTGCGGGAGGTACAGGCGGCGGCAGGCGGAGTCGTCGAGCGTCCGCTCGAACCACTGCGTGGCGTGCGTCTGGGCGGCCATCGCCGGCAGGCCCATCAGGAACCGCGACAGCGAGCAGAGCCGTTCGGCCCGCATGGGGTTCCGCTTGTATGCCATCGCACTCGATCCGATCTGGTCCGTCTCGAACGGCTCGTCCACTTCCTGACGGTGGGCGAGCAGCCGCAGGTCGGTGCCCCACTTGTGCGCCGATTGGGCCACGCCGGAGAGCGCGTCCAGCACCTGCGTGTCGAGCTTCCGCGAGTACGTTTGGCCGGTGACGGGGAAGCGGGTGGCGAAGCCCATCTTGGCCGCGACCAGTTCGTCGAGCCGTTTCACCTTCTCGTGGTCGCCGTGGAACAGCGCCAGGAAACTGGCCTGCGTGCCGGTGGTGCCCTTCGCCCCGCGGAACGGCATGGCGTCCCGCTTCCGCTCCAACTCCTGCAAATCCAGGCAGAAATCGTAGCACCACAGCACCGCCCGCTTGCCGACGGTGGTGAGCTGCGCCGGCTGGAAGTGGGTGAAGCCGAGCGTCGGTTCGGCCCGCCACTCGTCCGCGAACCGGGCGAGGGCATCGATCAGGTCGGCGAGTTGGCCGCACAGTTGGTCGAGGCTTTCCCGCATCAGGATGAGGTCGGCGTTGTCCGTGACGTAACAGGAAGTTGCCCCGAGGTGGACGATCTCCTTGCACGCCGGGGCCGCTTCTCCGAGGGTGTGGACGTGGGCCATCACGTCGTGGCGGAGCCGCTTCTCGTGGCGAGCGGCCCGCCCGAAGTCGATGTCGTCGAGGTGCGCCCGGAGCTCGGCGAGGTGGGCTTCGGTGACGCGCACGCCGGTGCCGTCGGCGGTGGGCAACCCCAACTCGTGCTGCGCCTCGGCGAGCGCGAGCCAGAGTCGCCGCCAGGTCTGGAACTTGCGGCGCGGTCCCCAGCGCTCGCTCATGCCGATCCCGGCGTAGCGGGCGACGAGCGGGTTGTCGTAGAAGCGGAACGAGTCGTCGGCGGTCGTCATGGGTGCGGGCACCGGAGGGTCGGAACGGTGACAGTTTACGGACGGCGGGGAATCGGGATTTCGCACTTCCCAGCGGGGGGCGGGGCGATATAAATTGGGAACCTCGTTGAGGGCAACGGGGGCGTAGCTCAATTGGTTAGAGCACCGGACTGTCGATCCGGAGGTTGCGGGTTCGAGTCCCGTCGCCCTCGCTGGCATTTCTAGGGTTTTTCAAGAACCCCTGCGGTCGCAAGTCTCGTTGGTATAGAATTCGGGGACACAATTCCCCGAGTGCGTCACGAAACCTCCGCGGTTTCGTTCGAGGGCACACTCATGGCCCGTCTCCCCAAGCCGTGGTTCTGGAAAACGAGAAACGCCTACTTCGTCACGATTCGTGGGGTCCGCCATCCGCTCGGCCCCGACAAGGCCGAAGCGGATCGCCTCTTCCACGCATTGATGGCCGCCCCGCCCCCCATGCCGGCTCCGGCGAGCACCTCAAGTGGTCGCGCTCTTCGACGCCTTCCTCGACTGGTGCGAGAAGCACCGCAAACACCGGACGTTCGAGTTCTACCGCGACCACCTGCAAGCGTTCGTAACGCACCTGGGCGAGGTTTGCAACCGGGACGCGGACGAGCTGCGCCCGTTCGACGTGATCCGCTGGGCGGATTCCCATTCCGGATGGGGCGCGTGCCGGAAGCGGGGCGCGATCACCGCCGTCCAGCGGTCGTACAACTGGGCCGTCGGTGTCGGCCTGTTGCTTCGCTCGCCGGTCGCCAAGGTGGAGAAGCCGGCCGCCGTTCGACGGGAGCAAACCGTCTCGGCCCAAGTGTACAAGGCGATGCTGGCCAAGGTGCGGCCGCCCATCCGCGACCTGTTGACGTTGGCCTGGGAGACGGGGGCGAGACCGCAGGAACTGTTCCGCCTCGAAGCCCGGCACTACCACTCGGGTCGCGGGCGGTTGGAGTTGCCGCCGGCCGAAGCGAAAGGCGGGAAGCGGTGGCGAGCGATTTACTTGACCCCGATCGCGACCGCCGTCATCACACGCCTCGCCGCGGCGCATCCGTCGGGAATGCTTCTGCGAAACTGCGAGGGAGTCGCGTGGAACAAGCACTCGGCGAACTGCGTCTTCCGCCGACTCAAACCCGTCGCCGGCACGAAGCACGCGCTGTACGACTTCCGCCACTCGTTCGCGCAACGCAAGTTGGAAGAGGGGAACGATCACTTGTCGGTGGCCGAGTTGCTCGGGCACAAGGACGGCCGGATGTTGAGCACCACGTATTCGCACATGAACCGGGCCGACGACCACCTGCGGCGGGCCTTGAACGGAGAGAACCAGGCGGACGAGTGAGGAAAAAGAAGCGACCGCTGGCTTGAGCCAGCGGTCGCGGGGGTCACTTCAGTTTCAGGTGCCGGAACTCCGGTCGCGGGACGGCCCGCGGTGGCGGCGGAGTCGGACTCGGCACCGCCTGGAACACCTTCATGGTGGCCATCAGCGTCTCCAGGTCGGCCTCGTCGATCAGGATCTTGCCGCACCCCGTGCCTCCCACGCGGTAGTGGGTCAGCCGTCGGGTGGCGCACAGCCGGTACACCAAGTGGGATTGCCCGGCATCCCCGGCTCCTCGACCGGCTGGACCGACTGGGCCGTCGCCGGCAACATCTGCGACACTTCTTTCGCGCCCTGTCGGAACCAGGCCTTGAGGAACGCCTTCGTCTCCTCCCACCGCTTGCCCATGCGTCACCTCC
>JAYTTN010000151.1:0-8214 GCA_043745295.1 Fimbriiglobus sp.
GATCGCGGTCGAACGCGGGATCGGCAAGTGGAAGGTGTGGCGGATCGCGGCCGAGCGGTGCCGGAATCCGCGGCGGTGCCACACGCCGATGATGAAGAACGTGGCCGGACTCCACAACCGGATGTTCGGGTGACCCGCCCGCGGGAGGGGAGACCTCCCCTCACCACCCCGTCACCTATTGCGCAGCGACTCCGTTGTCGAACGACCTCGGCGTCGAGTTCGGGCTGGCGCACTGTCCCTGCTGCTGCCCGACGCACACTCCGACCGAGCGGCGGTCCTTCCCGCACGTCGGGCGGGCGTACCAGGGGTGCCAATCGACACGCCGGACACGGCCGTCCGCCCGATGCGGAACGCCGCCACCCGCACCGGCCTGCCGACCGCGGTGAACGTCCGCCGCCGCGTGTCCGAGACCGGCCGGCAGGTGGCCGAGGAGTTCGAGGCGGACATGCGATTCTATTCGACGACCTCCTGCCCAAGTGGAACGGCCGCGCCGTACCCTAACGACGCCGATACTTGCCGATGCGCCATTCCGAAGCCGAACGCCGCGACGGCCGGGAAGGACTCCGACCACCCTGCGCATCGCGATCCAGTCCGGAAGGCCTTCGCCGCTGTGTCACCCGCTTCGACCCCCGAGCCATCCCCCGACGAGTCCTTCCCCATGTTCGACCTGACCGCCGTGCAAGCCGCCCTCCGCGACCAGACGCTCGACGGCTGGCTGCTGTACGACTTCCGCGGCCTGAACATCCTCGCCGCCCGCGTCGCCGGCACGTCGCCCAAGCTGTCCCGCCGCTGGGCCTACTTCATCCCGGCGACCGGCGCGCCGAAGAAGCTCGCCCACGCCATCGAGCCGGCGTCCCTCGACACGCTGCCGGGGGACGACAAGACGGTCTACCTGAAGTGGCAGGAGTTCGAGGCCGGCATCGCCCACCTGCTGAACGGAGTGAAGCGGGTGGCGATGGAGTACAGTCCGCGGAACGGCAACATGTACATCAGCCGGGTGGACGCCGGCACCATCGAACTGGTGCGCGGGTGCGGGGTCGAGCCGGTCAGCAGCGGCGACCTGATTCAGCAGTTCGAGGCGACGTGGGACGACGAGCAGGAGGCGATGCACTTCGAGGCCGCCGTCCACACCGACGCCGCCTATGGGGTGGCCTGGCAGTTCGTCGCCGAGCAGATCCGCAAGAACGGGTTCACGACCGAAATGGCCGTGCAGGCCCGGATCATGAAGCACTTCGCCGACAACGCGATGACCACCTACAGCCCGCCCATCGTCGGCGAAGGCCCCCACAGCGGCGACCCGCACTTCGAGCCGACGGCCGAGAAGGACCGCCGCATCGCGCCGGGCAGTTTCGTGCTCATCGACCTGTGGGCGAAGATGGACCGGCCCCGCGCGGTGTACTCGGACCTCACGCGCGTGGGGTACGTCGGCGAGGACGTGCCGGCCAAGATCGACGAGGTGTTCCACGTCGTCGCCGCGGCGCGTGACGCCGGCATCGCGCGGGTGAAGCGGGCGTTCGAGAAGGGCGAGCCGCTGCAAGGCTGGGAGGTGGATGGGGCCACCCGCGAGGTGATCGACAAGGCCGGGTACGGGAAGTACTTCACGCACCGCACCGGCCACAACATCGGCCAGGAGGTCCACGGCAATGGCTGTCACATGGACGGCCTGGAGACCCGCGAGGAGCGGCTGGTGATGCGGCGGACGTGCTTCAGTATCGAGCCGGGCATCTACCTGCCGGAGTTCGGCGTCCGCAGCGAGATCGACGTGTACATCGACGCGACGGGCGGCGTCCACGTCACCGGCGGCGACCTGCAAACCGAAATCCGGCGGGTCATCGTGTGACCGGCGGTGCCGGAGCCGGCGACGGTGCTACTGGCGGGCGTCGGGCTGGCCGCCCTAAGGCTGGTCCGGCGGTCTCGGCGGGCCACAACGGAAGGCCACGTCTGCGAGAGCAAAGCACAGTACAGGTGGACTTGATTACCCTCACCGGTCTACGGTAGCTTCTCGCCTGCGACCCGTCCCCCCACCGGAATCCGACCCCATGACGCGCATCGCCGTCGCCCTGACCGCCGTCGCCCTGGCCGCCACCGCCGCCCACGCCGAGCCGATCAAGTCGTTTACTACTTCCCCCCATGTCACCCGGGTCATCCCCGGCCTCACGACGGTGTACTACGATGGGGGAGGGAGCGGCCCGTTGGAATCCGAGTACGGTAAACCCACGGGGTTCCATATCGGCAGCACGTGGAGTTGGAGCCACCGCGAAGACATTCTCCGAGCAGATGGCATCGTTGACCGGTTCAACTTGCCGGTCACCTTAACGGACCAAGCGTCCGGGCAATCCGGCCAGTTTATCGTGCCCATGTACATCGAGATCACCGGGCTACGGGATCTGGCCGTCAAGAACGACCCGTTCACCGCCCGCCTCACCCTGGGCGGGAACGTGTACCAGATCAGGGACGCCAGAGTTGGAGATGACTGGCCCATCGGCTATTACGGCGTACTCACGGTCACGCCGGCCGTGCCGGAGCCGGCGACGGTGCTTCTGGCGGGCGTCGGGCTGGCCGGCCTGAGGCTGGTCCGGCGAGTGCGGCGGTATCGTCGGGTGACAGCGGAAGGTTGAGCCTGGACGGGGCGAAGCGCTTCGCCTTTGTAGGGGCGGGAAGGGGAACGACCGGTCGGGTCGAAGGGTGACCGCATCTGAAGTAGCCCGACTCTCCAGAGTCGGAACGAATCACCTTGGCGGTTCGTTCCGACTCTGGAGAGTCGGGCTACTTCAGACGCTCTCGGCCGGTAGTTCATCTGCCCGCTGTTGCCTTACGGCAACGTTACCGCCAGCGCTTTGAGGTGCTGGTCCGCCTGGTCGTTGAAGTCGGCGGGCGTTAGTGGCAACAGCTGGCTCCGCGCGCCCAAACCTAACCCGCCGAACGCTTACGGAGGATAGCACGGCCCGGCGGGAGCCTCGCCCTCCCAAAACCGGCAGAAGCAACCGGACCGTGTTTCAGACGGCGACGGGCGCGGCTTACGGGCGGTCCAGAACCTCGCGGACCTTGGCGGTCAGCGAGTGCAGGGTGAACGGCTTGTGCAGGAAGTCCAGCGATTCGGACTCGACGCCCAGGCGGAGGACGGCGTCCTCGGTGTACCCGGACATGAACACCGCCCGCATCTCCGGTCGCACCGGCAGCAGCCGCTCGGCCACCTCCCGGCCGGACAGGTGCGGCATCATCAGGTCGGTGAGGAGCAGATGGATCGGCCCGACGTGGGCGTCGGCCGCCGCCACCGCCGCGCGGCCGTCGGCGGCTTCCAGTACCCGGTACCCGACCCGCTCGAGGATCGTCCGGGTCAACTGCCGCACCGTCTCCTCGTCCTCGACCAGCAGGACGGTTTCCGCGCCCGTCGCCGGCGGCGGGGCCGGGCCTACGGCCGGGCCGGTCGCGGCGGCGTCCACCCGCGGCAGGTAGACGCGGAACGTCGTGCCGACGCCGACAGTACTTTCCACCGCGATCCGCCCGCCGCTCTGCTCGACGATGCCGAAGACGGTGGCGAGGCCCAGCCCCGTCCCCTGACCGACTCCCTTGGTGGTGTAGAACGGCTCGAAGATGCGGGGCAGCACGACCGGCGGGATGCCGGTGCCGGTGTCGGCGACGGTCAGCACCGCGTACCGGCCGGGGGGTACGCCGGCGGCCGTCTCCGCCACCTCGACGTTCGCCGTCTCGACGGTCAGCCGGCCGCCGCCGGGCATGGCGTCGCGGGCGTTGGCCGCCAGGTTCAGCAGCACCTGCCCGATCTGCGTGGGGTCCGCCCTCACCACCCCCAGGTCGGCCGCCGGCCGGGTGACGATGTCGATGTTCGACCCGATCAGCCGCTTCACCAGCGCCGCCATGTCGCGGACGACGCCGTTCAGGTTCAGCGCGCACGGCATCAGCACCTGCTTGCGGCTGAACGCCATGATCTGCTGGGTGAGGGCGGCCGCCCGGTTGCCGGCGTCGTGGATCTGCGTCACCGCGTCGCGGCGGTCGGCGGCGGACAGGTCGTCGCCGAGGAGCAACTCGCTGAACCCGGTGATGATGGTCATGATGTTGTTGAAGTCGTGGGCGATGCCGCCGGCCAGCCGGCCGATGGCCTCCATCTTCTCGGCCTGCCGCAGGTGCTCCTCCAGACGGCGGCGTTCGGTGATGTCGCGGAACACGAGGACCGCGCCGGAGACGTTCCCCCGCACGTCGCGGATGGGGGCGGCGCTGTCGTCGATGGGCCGCTCCGCGCCGTCCCGGTCGATCAGGATGGTGTCGGGGGCGAGGGCGGCCGGCGCGCCGGACTGCAGGGCCACCAGCGCGGGGTTTGGCACCGGCTGCCGCGACTGCCCGCCGACGATGCGGAACACGTCCCGCACGTCCCGGCCCAGCGCGTCCGCCTGCGGCCACCCGGTCAGCCGCTCGGCCAGCGCGTTCAGGAACCGCACCCGGCCCCGCTCGTCGGTGGCGATCACCCCGTCGCCGATGCTGCCCAGGGTGGCGGCCAGCCACTGCTCGTTCTCCCGCAGCCGCCGGCCCATCCGGTGCCGGTACAGGCCGATCTCGATAGCCGTCTGGAGATCCTTGTCCTCGTAGGGTTTCAGTACGTACCCATACGGCTCGGTCAGTTTCGCCCGCTGGAGGGTGGCGTCGTCCGAAAAGGCGGTGAGGAACACGACCGGCAGGTCCAGGTCGGCGCGGAGGCGGGCGGCGGCCTCGATGCCGTCCATGCCCGCCCCCAGGTTGATGTCCATGAGGACGATGTCCGGGCGCAAGTCGGCCGCGAGGCGAAGGGCCTGCTCGCCGGACGACGCCAGCCCGGCCACCGCGTAGCCCAGCCCGCGGAGCCGCTTCTCGATCCCCTTGGCGATGATCTTCTCGTCCTCGACGACGAGAACGGTAGTGGCGCTCATGGGGCGGGTGTCCTGTCCGGGGGCTGCCCTTTGATCGTCGGGAAGCGGACGGTGAACGTGGTGCCGGCGGCGGCCGTCAGGGTGATCTCGCCGTCCAGTTGTTCGACCAGAGTGTTGACCAATTGTAGCCCGAACGAATGGGTGTTGCGGAAATCCGTCCCGACGGGGAACCCGGCCCCGTCGTCGGCGACGGTCAGCACGTTGGTGCCGTCGGCCGCCGGCCGCAGGTCCACCCGGATGCACCCCTCGGCGGCGGCCGGGAAGGCGTGCTTGAAGCAGTTGGACATCAGCTCGTTCAGCAGCAGCCCGCACGGGATGGCGAGGTCCAGCGGGAGCGGCGGCACGTCCACCGCCAGGTCCAGCCGGATGTCCGCGCCGGACACCTTGTAGTTGCGGTACAGGTCGTCGGCGAGCTGGCGGATGTACTCGCCGAAATCGACGCGGGTCAGGTCGGTCGAGCGGTACAGCCGCTCGTGGATGAGGGCCATCGACCGCACCCGCCCGCGGCTCTCGTCGAACATCTCCCGCGCCGCCGCGTCGGCCGTGTGTTCGGACTGCAAGTCGAGCAGGGCGGACACGATCTGCAGGTTGTTCTTCACCCGGTGGTGGATCTCCTTCAGCAACACCTCCTTCTCCCGCAGGGACGCCCGCACCTGCTCCTCCGCGCGCGTCCGCTCGGTGATGTCCTGAATCTGCGACACGAAATAGAGCGGTCGGCCGTCGCCGCCGCGGACCAGCGACACGGCCAGCAGCACCCACACCAGGTGGCCGTCCTTGTGGAAGTACCGCTTCTTCATCTGGTACGTCGCGCGCGCGCCGGCCAGGAGCTGGCGGACGAACCCGATGTCGGCGTCCAGGTCGGCCGGATGGGTGAGGGTCTGGAAGTCGGTGGCCAGCAGCTCGGCCTCGCCGTACCCGACGAACGCGCACAGCGACCGGTTGACCCGGAGCCAGCGGCCGTCCAGCCCGACCAGCGCCATGCCGACGGCGGCGTCCTCGAACGCGCTGCGGAACCGCTCCTCGCTCTCCCGGAGGGCCGCCTCGGCCCGCGCCCGCTCGGTCAGCTCGTGCCACACGACCAGCAGGACCGACTGCCCGCCCACCGCCACCGGCGTCAGCGACACCTCGCACGGGAACTCGTCGCCGTCCTGCCGCCGATGCGTCCAGTCGAACCGGTGGTGGCCGTTCCGCCGGGCGGTGGCGTCCATCTCGACGCACTTCTCCAGCGACCGCCGGCCGTCCGGCTGGAACTCCGGCGACAGCACCGCCGGGTGCAGGGACAGGACGGCCGACTTGTCCCCGCAGCGGAGCATGGCCACGGCCGCCGGGTTGCAGTCGAGGATGCCGCCCGCCTCGTCGAACAGCAGGTGCGCGTCGGACGACTGCTCGAACAGCACCCGGAACCGCTCCTCGCTCGCCCGCAGGGCGGTCTCCGACACTCGCCGCACCCCGGCATCGGCCGCCAAGGCGGCCACCGCCGCTTGCAGCTCGGCCGTCCGCTGCCCGACCCGCTTCCCGAGGTCGCCCTGGAGGGCCCGCAACTCGCACTCGGCCCGCTTCCGTTCGGCGATCTCCCGCTCCAATTCCGCCGGGCTTCGGAGTGCCAGCAGGTGCGGCGTCACCCGGACGAGGGCGACCACCGCGAGCCACGACACGCCGGCGGTGAGGAGCTTGAGAAGGCCGTCCAGCCGGTAGGCGGGCCACCAGAACAGGACCGCGTTCAAGAGGTGCGTCAGCCCGCACAGCAGGATGAACGCGACGAAGAGGCGGAGGACGCCGCGGAAGGGCATGTCCTTCCGCCGGAAGGCGTAATAGCTGAGGATGCACGGGATGGCGAAGTACGCCGCCCAGATGGCCAAGTCCGCCAGGATGTGCAACCAACCAAGGCCAACGTCCCACGACCCGCACTGCCAGCGGGGCGGGAACCCGGACGAATCGAAAAGGCGTGCCCAGAAGTCCCACATACCGCGGCCCCGGTAACCACGGGACATCTGGCACGAATGAAGCGTACCGCATTTTGCGAATGGTAGTCTACGCTTGACCGAACGGCACGCGATGGAAAATCGCGCAAGAAATCCGGCCTCACCCCACCACGTGGCCGAACCGCGCCCGGAACTGCTCCGGCGACAGCTTCACCACGGCGGCCAGCCGGGCCAGTTGGCCGCCGTCGTCGAAGTCGGCGAACTGCTCCGGCTGGACGACGAACGCCACGCCGACCAGCGAGGCGAGGAAGTACGCGGCGGCCACCCCGGCGAAGCGGGCGGCGCGACCGACGGCGGGCGAGTGCGGCATGGTCGGTGTGTTAGGCGGGGCCGACCCCCGGTCAAGCCGGAAGCGTCGCCGACGGCCAAAGCCAACTCGTCCGGCTGTCGCCGGGGGGAATGGGCACGCCGACTCGGCCACGCCCTCGGCTTCCGCGATGGCAAGAGGCCCTGCGCGAACACCGTCACCCACCTGCTCGCCGCGCACGCTCTGCAGGCGTAGGCGGCGATCGCCCAGATGACCGTTGCGGCCACCACCAACGAACACGAGGCGGCCCGGACGTTGCTCGGCGTGCTCCCCCCTGGCCGGCGCGGCGGCGACCGCCGACGCCACGTTCACCCACGCCGACATGGCCGCGAAAATCCTGGAGTGGCCCAGTTGACGGCCGACCTCGAAGCCGCCGCCGAGGGCGGGGGATCGGGAACGGGCGGCACCACACCCGCGACGGGACGTTCCGCGAGGACCGGTGCCGGGTGCGGCGGCGGACCGCGCCGCGGGTGCCGGCCGCCACCCGCGAGATCGCCGCCTTCCCCGACCGCGCCCTCGACTCGCTCAACGCCCCACCTTCAATCTCCGAGTAGCCCTGTGCACCCGTGCGGGTGTAGCAATTGATTTTGGCAGGTTCAGGCGAGCGGGGGGCGTCAGCCCCTATTCCCTGGGGATTTCGACCACAACAGGGGGCTGACGCCCCCCGCTCGCCAAAATCCGCTGCCGCACCCCACCCGTGCCGCGCTCTTGCGGCGTGAGGGAGTGAACATTAAACTGATGCCGGAGTGGTGGTGGGAAGCCTCGGATGTCGCGGTGACGCTTCAGGTCTGCCCGCATTCCATTCGGGGATCCGTAGCCAGTGGCCGAAGTTCTGGGGGATCCTCCGCACGATACCCCCCACGGTCGGGGGAAAAGCCTTAAATGCCCTCGTAGCTCAGGGGATAGAGCACCTGTTTCCTAAACGGGTGGTCGGAGGTTCGAATCCTCCCGGGGGCACTCTCCTCAACTTGTCTCGGTCGTCCTCAGCCGCTCTCAACCCTTGTCC
>JAYTTN010000152.1:0-8196 GCA_043745295.1 Fimbriiglobus sp.
GGTCCCCGACATGCAGCTCGTTCGCCGGCGTCCAGCCTTTGCCGAGAACGAAGAACGGGTGCTCGTGGGTGGTGCGGATGACCTGCCCGCCGGCGTGCAGGTGCAGCACCCCGGCGTACCGCTCGAACACCTCCTCCACCACCTTCGCCACCACCTCCCCGCCCGCGTCCCACTGGTCCTGGCTGTAGACGGACTCGCCCGCTGGCACATCGACTGCGGCGCAGGTCCGCCGCTCCTGGCGGACGGTCTCCTCGAGGGTGTGCCGCGCCCGCCAGTACCGGCTCGCGGCCGGCTCCTGCCGGACGGCCGCCTCGAACCGCTCAAGGAGGCGGAGGAGGCCGGCCGCGTCGAGCCGAAGCTCCCCGAGCGCGAACGGGTCGAACAGCAGCCACTGCCGGTGCGGATCGCCGTCGGTGACCGCCGCCGCCCACTGGTCGGGTGATCGCGGGCGGGCCGGACTCCAGGCGGCGAGGCGGAGCCGGCGCAAGGGCAGCAACAGCACCTCGACGAGCAACGCCAGGACCACCCCTTGGAGAAAGAGCCAACACACGACGTACGGCCCGCTCTCGGCGGGGTTCACGAACGCGCCCACGCAGAAAAATAAGCCGACGAGTCCGTCCAGAACGACCACCACCTTTTCCCCCACCCAGACGGCCGACTGGCTCCCAATTCGCGCGAGCCACGAGGCGGCCAACCGCGACTTCCGGTATTCGCGGATCGTATGCCAGATCGCCTTGCCGGCCGCGAGCGCGCCCCCGCGACGACGACGGCCCACGCCCACCACGGCACTGCCCGGAGCTTGTCGGCGGGATCCTCGTCCTCCTGGGTGAACCACACCCAGGATAACTGTCCGAGGTCGTACACGAGCAAGGCAACGAACAGAACCTTGCTGATGACCTGCGCCGCCGGTTCCGCTCCGAACGCGCGCCCGGTGACAAGCTAAGCAGCGAGCCGCAGTTCGTCGTCACCGTTCGCTCGGAGCCGTCGCCGGCCGGTCCCAAACCCCTCCCCGACGGCCTTGCGGAGGTCGGCCTTGGCGGCGAAACTGCGGGTCGGCACCTCGCGGCGCTCGACCGGCTCGACCGCCGGTTCGATGCGGTCGAGTTCCGGGCTGTGCGGCGGCAGCCAGTCCAGGAAGACGCCGGCACCACCACCCGCGGCACGTCCGTCGACGGCAACCGGTCCCGCAGGTCGTCGGAGGTGAGCGTCCGCTCGAACGGCACGGCGTCCGGGCCCCGGATCGACGGCCCGTCCGTGGCCCGTGCGTTCGCCCGCCGCCCGTGCGGGTCCTCGAACGACACCCGCTTCCGCTGCTCGAGCCGACACCACCAGTGCCCGGTCGGCCGCGGCGGCCTGAACCCGCTCTCGTCCGGGTCGAACAGCCTCAGCCGGCCTGCCGCCACTTCGTTTTCAAGCCGGCGAGGACAGTCTCGGCCCGCCCGACCTTTGTCGGATCCCGCTCGCGGCCGACGGCCTGGGCGGTGCGGCGGTCGCCGGCCCGGAGTTCGGCGCGTCGCGAATCGGACGGGGAGGTGCGGAGCATGAAACAGTCTACGCATCCCCGGCGACGTGCTTAGCCGGTCGAGGTGGACGACGACCTGGGCGTCCCGCCGCAGGAACACGCGGGCTTCCAGGCCGGTGAACCGGCCGAACCCGTTCCGGCCGACCGAAGTCCGCCGGGACGCCGCGCGGACGACGGACGTGACATCGACCGACAGGCGGCGTCCGACCGCACCGACCACCTGCCGCGACTGCGTCAGCAGGGCGGTCGCCGACCACCGCCGAACTTCGCGGGCGGAGGCCGTCGCGGCATCCTTGGCGGCGGTGCCGAGCTTGCAGACGACCGTAGCCGCCGCCTGCTTCAGGCTCTGTGTGACGACGGGGCCGATCCGCGCCACCGGCACCACCGCCGCGACGGCATCGAGGCCGGCCCCCCGCCCACTGGTCGTCGGTCACCCGCTCGCCGGTCAGCAGTTTCCCGGCGACGACCGCCGCCGTGTAGAAGGGAATCCACTCGCGGCCCCGGCCCGCGACCGGCGATGGCGGCCGCGAGTGCGGCTTGAGCGCGTAGTTGCCGCCGGCCGCGAGCAGGTCGTCGGGAAGTTTCGTGGCGAGCAGGTCGCGGAACTGGGGATGCTCGCGGAACGCGCCGTCGTGCAGGCTGGTGAAGGTGGTCCCGTCGCCCGCGAGCAACAGGCCGGCGACCCGGTCGTGCAGGTGCTTCGGGTACGCCTTCGGACCGTGCAGCAGGGCGACCGCCAGCAGCCCCCGCCACCGTAACAACTCGTCGCCGCCTGGCCGCAGGAGAACATCCCACACGGCCGGCTCGTCCAGGTACAGTTCGAGCGGGTGTCCGGGAGCGGAGCAGACCCGCAGGAGGGCCACCCAGAGTTCTTGGAATTGCCCGCGGAAGGTGGCGTCCGCGGCCATTCGAGCGCGGAGGGTCGGCCCCTGTCCGCGGGCGAACTGGACGACTGCCACCAGCAGGTCGTCGTCACCACGGCTGTGTCCTAGGCGTTAGCCAGCCAGCGGTCGAACGCGCGGTCGCCGTCCCTGCTCGCGCTGGGCGGGAACAGGGTCTCGACCCCGAACGCGCCCATCCTTTGAAGCCGGGCGATGCGGTGTCCTTGCCGGGCGAACGCGACGACCGCGTCGCCCCTCGCCGGGCGGTCGGCGGCGAGCAGCAGGAGATTGACCAGGGCCGGTGCGTCCTCGCCGACGGCGGCCAGGACCGCGGCCGCCGCGTCGGCGTCCGTCACCGCCGCCAGCAGGCCGGCGTATTCCGGGCGCGTGCGGAGCAGGGCGCGGGCGGTCGGGAACTCCCCCAGGACGGTGAGCCGCTTGCGCACCAGGACGGCCCTCATGTCGGCGGCGGCGGCGAACAGGCGGGAACTCCCCCAGGACGGTGAGCCGCTTGCGCACGGCATCGGCGGCGTCGGGGGAATCGGCGGACAGGAATTCGGCGTGGAACGCGAGTACGGGCCGGGCCGATTCGGGATTCCAGCCGGCGGCCTCCAGCCGGCGTTCCCAGGGGCCGGCCGCGTCGGGCTTCCGTTTCGCAGGCGATTCCGGAGCGGGTCGCACCGTCGGTGGCGGGACCGCCGGCCGTCCGGAATCCATCATGATCCACGCGCGGGTGCGGTTGCGCAGGTGTCGCGTTTTGCTTTACCACCGTGCGGCCGCGAACCTCGGGCTGATTCACCCGGACGAGTGCGAGTCCCCCTTCCGGTACTTGACCTCGGAATACGCGAGGAATCGCCCGCGGTGGCTGAAACTACCGCGACTGCTGGTAGTCGATGAGTGGTCCACGCGAGTGCGGCCGAACGCCAAGCAGGTGATGCAGATCCTTGAACTTTTCGAGGTGGTCGGGTGGGCCCCTCAGCGAGTACGGCTCGACGGGATCAACGCCACGACGCAGGAGTGCGTGAAAACCACGGACCGCTTTTCGAAAGACACCCGGGCACCGATCAGCTTCTGCTCCGACGGCGAAGGGCACATGGTGTGGGAACCGGCTTCACCCGACACCGACAGCACCTTCAAAGATTCGTCGCCCTCCCGCTCGCGGCGCGGCCACAGTGGTGGCGGCTGATTTTCCCCCACTTTCCCGAAATCGTCCGCCAATCTGCCCGATTCAAACGCGCCGATCCCCAGACAATCGCTCCTGTCCGATCCCGCGAACCGGGAGCGCTCCACGTCGATGCCGATCAGCCCCGTCCTCCGATCCCGTCGAGTACCTCGACGCCCGTCAGGCGGCAGAGTACGCCTGCCGCTCGTACCAGACGCTGAAGAGCTGCACCGCCTGCCCGACCATGACACCGGCCTTCGGCGGCACAACCGCCGCGTCGTATTCCACCTCGAAACCCTCCGCCGATTCTTGGCCGCCGAGTGCGACAAGTAACTCGCCTTTTCTGTTGCGGAGCCTCGGCCGTCGCCCGTGCGTGCTTGGTCCGGTCCCCGTTGCCGCGAGGGCCGAACCGGGGTGGCGGCGTCCACTACTGGAGTACCCACCATGATGCCACACGTTCTCGACAGCCGCATGCCGGGCGCGGCGACCGAAGCGAACCCCTGCCCGGTCTGCAAGGAGGCCGACAGGTGCCTGATCTACCCCGGCGGCGGGAGAGTCACCTGCCGCCACGAACCCGCCGGTGCCATCGACCGGCGCGACGGCGGCTGGCTCCACCTGCTCCGCCACCCGACGACCTCGTCGGACGCCGATCCCATCGTGGTCCACTGGACGGCGGTGGCAGAGCGATACGCGGCCGCCCTCACCGCCGAGCATCGGGCGTGGATCCACGCCCGCCTGGGGCTGCCGCCGAGGGCGCTCGACCGGTACCCGCTCCTCGGCTGCTCGGGTACCACGTCCTACGCCCCCGTCATCACCTTCCCCAAGGTCGATCCGGCCGGCCGGGTGATCGGCATCGTGTCCCGCCGGCCCGGCCCGCAGAAGGACGAGAGACTGGCCCTGCCCGGCAGCAAGCGGGGGCTGTCGCTGCCCGACGGTTACCAGGACCGGCCGGGCACGGCGTACGTCGTCGAAGGGGCGAGCGACGCGACCGCCCTGGCGGCGGCCGGGCGGTGCGCCGTTGGCCGGCCGTCGAAGACCGGCGGCCTCGGCCTGCTGGCCAAACTGTTAGCCAACTGGGGACGCGACCGCCGCATCTGCCTCGTCGGCGAGAACGACTCCACCCTCGTGAGCGACCGGAAGAGCGCGAAGGGCCAGGCGATGAAGTTGGCGGGCAAGCTCGGGCGGGAGGTAGCCTGGGTCGTGCTGCCCGTGGAAGCGAAGGACGCCCGCGAGTACTTGACCGGTGATTGGTGGGGGCAACGGGCTGGCGTGAGCGCGGGATCCAGTTCGCCGCCATCGCCGACAACGAGGCGGAGGTCGTGTCCCCGCCGGCGGTCATCCCGAACGTGGTTTGCCTGGCCGACGTCACGCCGGAGGCCGTCCGGTGGCAGTGGCCCGGCCGGATCCAGGCGGGCCAGTTCGCCCTGCTGGTCGGCCGGGCGGGGGCGACCACGACGTTCTCGATGTGCGACATCGCCGCTCGGATCAGCCGCGGGCAGTTGTGGCCGGACGGCAGCGGGGTGGCCCCGACCGGCCACGTCGTCCTGATCGCCACCGAGGACGGCGTCGCCGACACCCTACTGCCGCGATTACTCGCCGCCGGCGGCGACCCGAACCGAGTCCACGTCCTCCGCACGGTGACGCGAACGGGGACAGACGGCACCGGCACCGAGTCGCCCATCACCCCGTCCGACGTCGAGGTGATAACGAAGGCGGTGGACGACATCGGCGACGCGGTCCTGATCGTGGTCGATCCGATCGGCTCGCACCTGGGCCGCGGGGTCGATGCGCACCGAGACAATCGGGTGCGGGCCGCCCTGGAACCGCTGGCCCGGTTCGCCGCCGAGCGGTGGCTCGCGGTCTTGCTGATCGCCCACTCTCGCAAGAGCTTCGCCGGGCACGCGGACGACAACATCCTCGGCTCACGGGCGTTCAGCGCCCTGCCGCGGAGCATCCTGCACCTGGGGCCGGACCCGGACGACCCCGAGCGGGGACTGCTGCTGGCGGGCAAGGTGAGCAACAGCCGGCCCCCGAAGGAGCTGGCATTCCGGCTGGAGCGGGTCGGCGACACGGCCCGCGTCGCGTGCGAGTCCGACCCGGTCGACTTGACCGCCGACGACCTGTACGCCGAAGGCCCTCAACGCGACCCCGGCAACCGTCGTGGGCCCCGGCCCACCAAACTGGAGGAGGACAAGGACTGGTTGGAGAAGGCGAAGGCTAACGGATCGAGGCCGGCCCAGGATCTCTACGCCGAGGCGAAGGACGCTGGTGTCGCCGCGAAGACACGTCAGAAGACCTCGACCGAACTGGGGGGGTCGGAAAGTCGAAGGGCAACTTCGCGGGCGGGTGGATCTGGTCGCTACCGAACCCGACCACCGACGAGGTGCCGGACGAGGCGACCCCGGTCTCCGACCCGCCGGTCCCCCAGGTGGACGGAAACTCGGCCATCTTCGTCAAGTCGGCGGAGGAAAACGCTTGAAATCGCAGGCTCCAGTCGAAGATGGCCTGGTGGAAGAAAACTGGGGTATCTTCGGCGGGATCGACCGAAGATGCCCCAGTTTCAAATTGCCCCCTTCGCCACCGGATTCGGGGGGTGGAACGAAAACCGGCCGCCGCCGGGCAACGACGGGAGAGGGCTACAGAAGGGAGCCGCCCCGGACGGACATGCTCGAAAAACTTATAAATCCTAGTAGTTTTGAAAAACCCAGGGTGTGAACTCAGGACCGAGCAGGGCCGTTTACCCGATGCCTGCAGCGCCCTGAAGTGTGGATCTCCCGACACCGGTCGGGATTCTCCCTCGGACGCGAGAACCGAATCTCGAGGCCGATTGTCAAAGGATCACCACTTGTGACAACTGCCTCGAACCCGGAACCATCCGAGGATCACGACCATGGCGAGCATCTCGAAGGACAAGAAGGGAACCTGACGATCCAGTTCGTCGCCGGCGACAGGAAGCGGCGGTCCCTCCGCCTGGGCAAGGTCACCCAGAATGTGACCACCGAGGTGAAACTGAAGGTGGAGAACTTGAACGCCCTGCTCATCGCCAACCTGCCGATGAACGCCGACACGCCCCGCTGGGTGGCCGGCCTCGGCGACGACCTGCTCGCCAAACTGGCCAACGTCGGCCTCCTGACGCCCCGCCAGTCGGCCGAACTGGGCGAGTTCCTGGACGCCTACCTGGACCGCCGGCGGAAGGAGAGCAAGCCGAACACCGTCACCACCATCGCGCCGGTGGGCGAAGGTGATCGCCCTGTTCGGCCGCGACGTGGCCCTGCGGTCGATCATCCCGGAGCAGGCCGAGAGTTTCGAGGCGGCCTACGTCGGTCAGGGGCTGGCCGGAGCCACCACCCACCGGCGGCTGAAGTTCGCCGAGATGCTGTTCGCCCACGCCGTGAAGAAGAAGCCGATCCCCGACGACCCGTTCGCCGACGTGACGGTGCCGAACGTCCTCCCCGCCGACCGCCGGCAGGACGTCACCGCCGAGGATGTCGAGGAGTTGACGGCCGTGTCCGACCCGACGTGGCGGGTCGTCTTCGCCCTGTGCCGGTACGCCGGCCTCCGCTGCCCGTCCGAAGTGGCGAGTCTGAAATGGGCGGACATCGACTTCGTGGTCGGGAGGACGACCGCGACCAAGACCGAGCGCACCGCCGACAGGGCGACTCGCCCGTGTCCGATCTTCGCCCACCTCCACCCAGACCCGGAAAAGGCCCGCGAGATCAAATCCGTCGGCGAGGTGGGGTGCGGCAGCGGATTTTGGCGAGCGGGGGGCGTCAGCCCCCTGTTGTGGTCGAAATCCCCAGGGAACAGGGGCTGACGCCCCCCGCTCGCCCAGAGCCGCCAAAATCAATTGCGACACCCGCCCGACCCGGCCACCCGGAAGACGCCGGCGAAGCTGCGAGAGACGGAACGGCAACTGGAGGAACTGGAGGCGCGGATGACGCCGCTGCTGGCCACGACCGAGGGCGACGACGACCCCGTGGCGTTCCTGAACGGCCTCGGCACCGACGACAAGGTGCGGGTGGCGAAGTTGCTCACGACCCGCGGGTACAAGCCCGGCCCGGTTCCCGCGGACTCGCATCGGGCACTTGCCCCGCCGGCGGCCGGGGAATCGCTCTGATTTCAGGTCGCTTTGCGCTCTCGCAACTCGCGGGCGATGGCCTCGGCGGTGGCTGTCGCGGCGGCCCGAACTGCGGGCACGTCGCCGGTGGCGTCCAGGTCGCGGAGGTGGCCGTCGATGAGCGCCGCCCACCCGGTGCAGCGACCCTTGACCCAGAGCGATTCGGCCGCGGGCAGCGGCAAGTCGGCGGCTTGCAGGGCCGAACAGCCGAGGCGGAACTCGGTCAGGCGTTTGGCAAGGGCGAGGCGGTCGGCGGCCGGCTTCTTGCCCCACTCGTCGGCGAGGTCGGCCAGTTTGGCGAACACCGCCTTCGCGCCGGCGTCGCGGGGCAACTCGGCGATCTTGGCGAACCCCCAGCCGGCGGACGCGACGGGCGGCACGTCCTTGCCAGCGGTGAACACCGTGACGGCGAGCAGCACCGCCGCGGCGGTGGCGAGAACGAGTCCTGCCCGCTCGAACCAGCGGCGGACGGGCTGACGGGTTTCGGCCAGACGCGCGGCGTGAACGTTCGCGG
>JAYTTN010000153.1:0-2231 GCA_043745295.1 Fimbriiglobus sp.
GGCATCGGCATCGCCTACTTCGACGACGTGGCCATCGAGCCGCTCGTCCCGTTCGGCAACACGTCCGCCCGCCCGCCGCAGCCGACCCCGCCGCCGCCGCTGCCCCGCACCGAGGACAACAGGACGCTGCCGTTCCCCCGCCAGACGGACCTGCTCCCGCCGCCCCGCCAGTTGAAGTAGGTGAGAGTGGCCACAACCCGACCCGACTCGGACTCTCCCTCTTCACCGCGGAGCAGTGTCGGACTGTAGCCAGGGGTGAAACCCCTGGCGGGCTGTGCCATTCAACCACGCGCACCCCGGAGGGGTGCCGGAAATGCGGTTCCGGCACCCCTCCGGGGTGCGCGTGGTTAACACGTTCGCACCAGGGGTTTCACCCCTGGCTACAGTCCGGCACGCCTCCGGCGTCAAAACCGGAACGCTCGGCGGAGCAGCGTTGGCGACGGGGCTACCGTTTCGACGACCCCGTCCGCTACCATGACGCCATCGGATTCCCGGAGTCTTCCCCGATGAGCGACCTGGACGCGCTGCTCGCCGGCATCGTCGCGGACCCGCACAACCAACTTCGCTGGCTGGTGGTCGCCGACTGGCTGGACGATTGCGGTCAGCCGGAGCGCGCGGAGCTGCTCCGCCTGCACCGCGAACTCATCCGCACCTGCTGCGAACCTGCGGCGGAGGCGCGCACGGTCGGCTGGCGGGGCAAGGTGGCCGGGGTTTTCCGCCGGCGGCTGCAGCTTGGAACGAGTCTCGCACTTGATCGAGGCGAGTGGCAGCAACGGGTGGTGGAATTGATCGATCAGGGCGTGAAGCCCTGCGTCCCGCAACACACGCTCATGCTGCCCGGTGAAGTGCCGCTCGTCGGCAACTTCATCCCGCCGGGATCGTTCCTGATGGGTAGCGATGTGGATGACGACGAGAAACCCGTTCACAAGGTCACGCTGACGAAGGGCTTCTTCCTGGGCATCCACCCCGTCACGCAGGCGCAGTGGAAAGCCGTGACGGGCACGGACCCGAGCCATTACAAGGGCGACGATCGGCCTGTGGAGATGGTCAGTTGGAACGAGGCGGTCGGTTTTTTCTGCGCGAACGCCACGGAATTGGCCGGCTTCCCCGTCCGCCTGCCGACGGAGGCCGAGTGGGAGTACGCCTGCCGCGCCGGGACGACGACGCACTTCCACTTCGGCGACATGCCGGACGCCGGGCGGATGAACTACTGCGCGAAGGCGATCTGGAACGGATCCGCAGAGGGCGAATACCGCAAACGGACGACGGACGTGGGCACCTTCGCGGCGAACCCGTGGGGGCTGTTCGACTGCCACGGGAATGCGTGGGAGTGGTGCCAGGACTGGTATGACGAGGAGTACTACGGCCGCTCGTCGCCGTCCGATCCTCAGTGCGAAGATAGCGCACAAACGTGCCGTACCCTGCGTGGGGGCTCCTGGGGCCTCAGTCCAGCGCACTGCCGCGCCGCCTGCCGCCGCAGGGATGATCCGGCGGGCCGCGACTCCGGCTGCGGCTTTCGGGTCGTCTTCTGCCTGGACTGAGCGAATTCCACTTCACCACCTGCTTGCGGGATTCCTTGAGGAAGCCCTTCACCACGTCGCTGTCGTCGGCCCCCCGGCGCGCCGGCGAGGTGCGCGGTTGGCTTTGCGATAGCGGCCGATGGCGTCCGCTCCCACGTCGCAGATCACGTTGGCGAACACGATCAGGCGGCACGTGTGTCCGAAATTCGGACAGTCGATTCGGGACAATCTCTCCACTTTGATTTGACAAACCCAAAAACGGAGCGCATTGGTACTGGTGTACACTTCACCCCTCTCCGGAGTGCCGCCGTGAACACCGCCGCCCAAACTCCCCCGATCACTGAACTGGCCGACCGCTTCCGGTGCGAGTCGGAAGTCCCCGATCCGCCGCGCGACGCGGCCGGCCGCAAGCAGTATTGGGAAGACACCGTGGCCGAGGCGGTGGCCGAGCTGCGCCGCCGCCTGGCCAGCTCGCGCGACGAAAAGTCCTTCCAGGCGCTCCAGATGATCCTGGACCTGGAGAAGACCCGGCTACGCCACAAGGCCCCGGTCGCCGGCACGGAGGTGGACGGCGGCGGGTACACCAGCCCGCTGCCCCCGATGGAGCAGTTTGAAGGGAAGAAGGCGGAAGACCTCACCCCGCCGGTCGCGGTTCGCAAGACCGTGTTTCCCGCTTGAACTCCTCTCGCCGGCACGAGCGGGCTTCCACAA
>JAYTTN010000154.1:0-8171 GCA_043745295.1 Fimbriiglobus sp.
CCGCATCGGGTCGAGCGGGCCGCTGTGGTGGGCCGCCCCGCCGGAGCGCGGCACCGGCGAGATCGACCGCATCCGCACCGGCAACCGCTTCCAGAGCGGCAAGTGATGCCCTGGGATTCCCGTCCGGGTCATTCGGCACCCGCCCGAGACAACGCCGACTTCAGATCGCGCAACAGCGAGATGTCCTCGGCCACCCACCGCCGTCGGGCGAATTTACGCGCGGCCCACAGCACGACAGGCGTGTCCGGAATTTGCTCGCCGAGCACGTCCACCTGCACTTCGGCGTCACCACGAACGCAGTGAAAGCTTGCTATCACTCCTGATGTGATATCGCCAGTCAGTTCGTGGACTTGGGCACCCGACTTGTTGAGTGCCTCGACGAAGGCCGGGTCAATAGCCCGAGGGTACATGAGCAGAAAAGAGTTGGCTTCCGACCGAACGACATCACCTGCCGGAAAGCCGCTCGCCCAACAAGTCAGGCTGCCATCGGCCATCCCGACTTGGAGCCAAGCTGGGAAATCTGCCTGACGGCCGTCGAACATTGCGATGTCCGAGTCAAGCTCGTTGCCCAAGTATTGGAGGCCATGCGCCTCCAAGAGCTGGATCAAGTCGTAACCCTCACGAGTACTCATGTAACCGACTCGAACCAGATGTTCGTCCTCGACGAAATTCGCCAAGTCTAGACGGACGAAGCCATCAATACCGTCAGGGTAGTGCCGCATCAGTGCAGACTTGCGGATCACCACGTTCAGGAATTCGCAGGCAAGAGCCATTTGCAACCCACCGTATTTGTCGGACGGACGCGGAACCGGAACTGCGTGGCGTTTGGAACCTTCCGTCACTCGCAAATTGTCGCGAACAAACCCTTCTCCACCTTCTTCGGCGGGAAGAAACCCTTCTCGCCTTCAAACATCGTCGTTCGCTGGCGCACGGCATCGGCGAAGCGGCGGTAGTCGGCCGGACCCCAGTTCCGTTTCTCCCGCAGCTCCTTCGCCGCCGCGCCGGTGTCCGCACCGAAGCCGCCGTGGGAATCGTGGAAGTCCTGCGTCACCACCACCGCCGCACCCGCGCCGGCGATGCGATCCGCGAAGGCGTCCACATCCGCGACCGGCAGGGTCGGCGTCACGCAGAGGCCGACCGGAATGCCGGCGGCGGTCAGTTGCTCGACCGCCTGCCACCGCTTCTCCAGCGGCGGCGCTTTCGGCTCGAACGCCATCCGCACGTCTTCGGAATCCGTCGGGATCGACACGTTCACCCGCACCGTATCGAACTCGGTCAGCACATCGATGTCCCGCACTACCAGCGGCCCGCGCGTCTGAATCACCAATCGGGGCTGATGCGACACGAGGGCTTCGAGGATGCCCCGGCTGAGTTGCAGACTCCGCTCGACCGGCTGGTACGGGTCGGTCACGCTGCTCATGTACACGGCCTTGCCCGCCGTCTTCTTGGCGTGCTTCTGGGCCAGTTCGACCGCATTCTTCTTCGCCTGGAGCCACCGCCCCCACTCGCTCACCGGCTTGGGGTTCTGCGGAAGGAACGCCGCGTAACAGTATCGGCAAGAAAACGCGCATCCGACGTAGGGGTTGCAGGTGAAGTCGAACCCGCCGCGGGCGATGAACCCGGTGGCCGGCGAGAACAGCGACTTGGCGTCGATGAAGTCCATGCGGCACCTCCGAGTGATAGTATTGGGTCCACTGATACATTTGTCAAGACCCGGAGACGAAAAAATCCCGGCGCGGGTCAAAATGACACCGCACCGGAGTACGGAGGTTCGGAGGGGCTCACAGGGTGTGCCGAAGCGGCGACCCTGGATTGAGAAGGGTCACGCCGTCTTCCGCAGGCGGAACCAGCGGGGCGGGTACATGACGAACGCCTGACCGACCACCACCAGCGTGCAGACGTGCAGGGTGTCGAAGAAGATCTGCGGCGTGTCGGGCCAGAACAGAATGCGATGGAAAATGCGGCCCATGAACGACCCCGACCCGCTGAACGCTTGGTCGGAGAGTGCGCGGAGTTGGTACTCCCAGGTCGTCAGCGGGCACTCCCAGTTCATCCCCACCTCGACGCCGACGACGGCGATGGCGAGCAGGTGCGTCCAGCGGAACCACGGGTTCCGCGCCCACTCGGCGCGGACCGCCGCGCCGAGGACGATCGCCAGCAGGCCGACCACCACATACGCCACGTACAGGACGTGGACGATGACCATCGCGTCGGCCAAATAGCCGTACATGGGACCGCCTCCGGATTCGTCTTCGGGGTTGCCGCCGCCGTCGAGAGTTGTCTGAAAGCACGAGCCGGACGGCGGGCGGTTTATTCCCGGAAATGTCTTGCCTTGCGAGCCGCGACCACTCTTGCGAGCCGCGACCGCGAGGGAGTGACTTCTTTGCAGGGCTGCCATTCTTGCGAGCCGCGTCCGCGAGGGAGCGGCTTCTGCGGTGAAGCGGCCACACCCTCGCGGTCGCGGCTCGCCAGCAAGAAGCCGCTCCCTCGCGGTCGCGGCTCGCAAGAAAGTCACCGCGTCTGGTCGGGGAACAGCTTCACCAGGTCGGCGTCGTAGCGGGCGCTGTGCGGGTCGTCCGGGTCGAGGCTCGCGCCGGCCACCCCGGCGCGGCGCATCAGCAGCGCGAACACCGCCGGCAGCACGAACAGTGTGGCGAACGTGGACAGCACCAGTCCGCCGACGACGGCCCGGCCGAGCGGGGCCGTCTGGTCGCCGCCGGAGCCGAAGCCCAGCGCCATCGGGAACATGCCGGCGATCATGGCGCAGCTGGTCATCAGGATCGGCCGCAGCCGGCCGACGCCGCCGTCGAGCGCGCCCCGCGCGGCGGACCCGGTGGCCACCCGCGCCCGCTCGGCGAACGTCACCAGCAAGATCGCGTTCGCCACCGACACGCCGACGGCCATGATCGCGCCCATGAACGATTGCAGGTTGACCGTGGTGCCCGTGACCCAGAGCGCGAGAGCGACGCCGCACAGCGTCAGCGGCACGCCGGACAGCGACACCAGGGCGAGCAGGATCGACTGGTAATACGCCGTCAGCAGCAGCAGGATCGCGACGACGGCGACGGCCAGCCCGACGGCCAGGTTCCGCTGCACCTCGGCCAGCGTCGCCAGTTGCCCGCGGACATCGATCAGCACGCCGCCGGGCACCTTCTGGGCGGTGCGGTCGGCCTGCCGTTGGGTTTCCAGCTTCTCCTCGTCCTCCGGCGTCCACTTCTTCTCCGCTTTCAGCTTCGCCACGTCGGCGACGAACTTCTCGTCGATCAGTTCGGCGGTCGCCTCGCGGACGGCGGCCAGCACTTGCCGGCGGACCTTGCCCAAGTCGGCCGTGGCCACGTTCGCGGAGGCGCTGACGAACCGCCGCATGTTGTACCGGTCCACCTCGGCGGGGGTGACGGTGGTGGCGATGTCGGCGATGTCGCGGAGCAGCACCGGCGGGTGGTCGTTCGTCGCTGGCACCGGCTGGCCGGCGGGGTCGTCGTGGCCGTTCGCGCCGCGCACCGGCGTCTGCTTCAACTTCTCCAGCGTCATCTGCGGCGGCGGCACTTGAAGCTGAACGATGTACGCCTGCCCCGACTTCGGATCGCGCCAGTAGATCGGCGTCATGTACCGGCTGCTGGCGGTAGCGGGGATGAGCGAGTTGCTGACGTTCGCGGCCGTCAGGCCGGCGGCGGCGGCCTTCGCCCGGTCGAGGGTGATGTCCAGCGTCGGGTAGTCCTGGACCGGCAGCAGTTGCAGGTCGCGGAGGTCGGGCACGGCCCGCAGCTTCGCCAGCACCCGCCGGCCGACGGCAAGGGTGTCGGGCATGGCGTTGCCGGAGATTTGCACCTCCACTGCCGTCGGCGAGCCGAAGCTCATCACCTGGTTCACCAGGTCGGCCGGCTCGAAGGACAGTAACAGCCCCGCCGCACGCTTTTCCCGCTCCGCTTCGGGCACCTCCTCGGCCGTCCACCGCTGCTTCAGCCACGCCTTCAACTCGACATCCAGCACGTCGCGCAGGCGGGCCTCGAACGGCTTCACCCGGATACCGGCGGACGGCTTCAGCGCCACCTTGAAAATCGCCTCGTCCGGCCCGCTCATGAACTGGTGGACGAGCTGGATCGGGTAGTTGGTGGGGAACATGCCGACGTACCCGACGCTCATTTCGACGTTCCCCGGCCCGGCCTCGCGGTCGATGATTTTCAGCGCGTGCTGGACCAGTTCCTCGGTCCGTTCGATGCGGGTGCCGGTCGGGGCGCGGAGGCGGATCTGGAACTGGCCGTTGTCGGACGGCGGGAACACGGCGGTGCCGAGTTGCCCGTAGACCAGCACGAGGCCGGCGAGGGCGGTGAGGAGTGCGGCGGGGGCGACGGCCCAGCGGAGGGCGATCAGGCGGGCGACGCACCGTTCGTACACCCGCACCACCAGCGGCGGCCGCGCGTGCGGGGCGTGCGGGATCGGCTTCAGCAGCCACACGCACAGCACCGGCACGAACGTGGAGCTGAGCAGGTAGCTGGCGATCATGCTGAACCCGACGGCCAGGCTGAGCGGCACGAACAGCTCCCGCGTCGCCCCTTCCATGAAGAACGACGGCACGAACACGGCCAGCACGCACAGCATCGCCAGCAGCCGGGGCACGGCGGTCTCCAGGTTGCCGGCCCGCACCGCCCGCGCCAGGGAGTCCGTCCGCTCCATCTGGGTGTGGATGTTCTCCACCTCGACGGTGGCTTCATCGACGAGGATGCCGACGGCCAGCGCCAGCCCGCCGAGGGTCATCAGGTTCACCGTCTGGCCGCACACCCACAGGGCGAACACGGCCGCCAGCAGCGCGAGGGGGATGTTCAGCACGACGACGACGACGCTCCGCCAGTCGCGGAGGAACAGCAGCACCATGAGGCCGGTGAGGACGGCCCCGATGGCCCCCTCGGTGGCCACGCCCCACATGGCCTCGGTGACGATGGGCGACTGGTCGAACACGAACTGGATGTCGATGCCGGGGGCGGCGTCGCGGAGGCGCGGCAGGGCCTTCTTCAGCTCGTTCACCACCGACACCGTGGAGGCGTCGGCCCGCTTGGTGACGAGCATGTAGACCGACCGCCGGCCGTTCACCAGCGCGTACCCGGCGGTGATGTCCGAGCCGTCGGTGATGGCGGCGATGTCGAGGAGCAACAGCGGGTTCGGGCCGAGCCGCACCGGGATCTGGCCGAGTTCGGTTTTCGGGTCGCTCCCGACCATGACGTTACTGTTGACCAGCCACGTGCGGTCGTCGATGCGGACGTTGCCGGCCGGGGCGACGACGTTACCGGCCCCCAGCGCCTTCGTCACCTCCTCGGCGGTCAGTCGTTTATTCTTCAGCGTCTCCGGGTCGATGCTGACGACGATGGCCCGCTGGTTGCCGCCGAACGCCGGCGGGGTGCTGATGCCGGGCACGCTGGCGAACATCGGCCGCACCTTCAGGGTGGCGATGTCCTGCGTCTCCTTGATGTCCTTGCTGCTGTTCAGCACCAGGTAGCCGACGGCGGCGGTGCCGGTGTCCATGCGGGTGACGAACGGCGGGACGGTGTTCGGCGGCATCATGAACCGCGACCGGTTGACGGCCGCCACCACCTCGGCCAGCGCCTGCGCCATGTCGGTGCCGGGGTGGAAGTACACCTTCAGCAGCGCCATGCCCTGGATGTTCCGCGACTCGACGTGATGCACGCCGTTCACGTACAGGAAGTGGAACTCCAGATAGTTCGTCAGCAGCCCTTCCATCTGCGCCGGGTTCATACCGCCGTAGGGCTGGGCGACGTAGATGACGGGCTGGTTGAGAGGCGGGAAGATGTCCACCTTGGAGCGGTAGGCGGCGAGGCCGGCGGCGGCGAGGACCGCCACCACGGCGACCATCACCGTGTACGGCCGCCGGAGTGCGAAGACGATGGGGTTCATGACGGTAATCTAGGCCGGCCGGACGGTCGGCAACGGCCGTGCGGCCGGGATTCGCCTGAACCGACGGCCAGGGCGTCGTCACCGCCGGAGCTGCCGCGGCCGACAGGTGTAGGTGCTCAGCAGGTTCCCACGAGGGGGGAGGTGGGGCGTCGTTGGTCGCAACCACTTGTCGTCGAAGGGGAGAGGCCCCACCTCCCCCCCTCGTGAGGGAGGTCGGTTCGAGCCACCGGCTCGAACCGGGTGGGGGCAACACCCTCAACTGCACAACTTCTACTGACTCGAAGGTAGTCCGCACTCTCCGAGTGCGGTTCGACACCGCACTCGGAGAGTGCGGACTACCGTGCCGACACGACTTCCTCGGCTGGACCGAACTGAAGGCCATCGCCAAGGACACGGAACAGTCGCGGGCGCTGTTCGCCGACATCCTCGCGGACGAGAAGTCCCGGCGGCTCCTGCTCGGCATCGCGCGTCCTCACGAGGAGGCGGTGACGCTGTTCCGCGCCGGCTGGAACGAGTTCGGGCCGAAGCCCGACCCCAAGAACGGGTTCCGGCAAGCGCCGCCGCCCCCGTTCCCGGTTCTCGCTGCGCTTCTCCTCGCGGAAACCGCCGTTCCCAAGCTCACCCTCCGCTTCAACGGCGGGGCGGAAATGATTGGGATCGGGGCCTTACTCGAAACCGAGGAGGGCAAGTTGGCTGCCACCGGCAAGGGGCGATACGGCACCGTCTTCCAATCCGTTTGCTACAGGTGGGTCGAGACGCGAGGGGCGCTCGACGAGTACCAACTCGGCGATACCTTCTGTCGGCGGATGAACCTGGGCGAGGAATTGCGGACGACACTTCGACTCCGGATCGTCGATGACCCGGCGATGACGGCGGTCGTGAAACAACAAGTCCTCATGAAACTGGCGGAAACCGATGGGCGGAAGTATCTGGGCCGCTTCCGCAAGTACCTGGCCGACGACTCCCTCATCCGGCCGCATCGAGTCGAGGACCAGACCCAACTCCGTGACATGGCGTTGGTGGCCGTGCTGCTGGTAACCGATCAGAAGCCGAAGGACTACGGCTACACCATTGTTGTCGGTGAGAAGCCGGAGTTGAAGTTCATGTACTTCAACTACCGGTTTGCAGAAGGGAATGGGAAGTCGATGGACGACCTCCGCAAGGTGGCATTCGCCAAGTGGGCCGCGTGGGAGAAGGAACACCTCAAGCCGGACGAGAAGAAGTAGATATCGCTTCCGGTCTTCGGGGCCACATGCCCGATTCCGGAACCGATGCACTCGGCCGGAATGCGTTTGACCGGCTTTCCCCACCCGTCATATCATGCGCGTACAGGATTCGTCTCCCGCCGGAGTTCCCGCCATGTCCCGCCGCCTCCTCGCCGTTCTCGCGGCCGCCGTCACCGCCGCCCCCGCCGTCGCCCAGGACACCAACCCGGAGGTGAACGGGAAGAAGATGTCGGCGTGGCTGCAAGACCTCCAGTCCGAGCAGAACGCCCGGCTCCGGCGGGTGGCGGTGGCCAGTCTGGGCGAGCTGGCCCAGGCCAAGCGGATGGATTTCGCCATCGTCCGCGGCGTCGCCACGGCCGTCGGCAAGGCGCTACGGAACGACTCGGCCGTGTCCGTCCGGGCGCAGGCCGTGGAGGTGCTGGGGCAGGTGGCCGAGGTGGTGCTGGAGGAGAAGAACAACGATCCCACGTCGGTGGCCATCGACCTGGCCGAGAGCTTACGGGTCGAGAAGGAGTTGGACATCAAGCGGAAGGTGGCGTCCCTGCTCGGCCGGTTCCGCAAGTTCGGCAAGCCGGGTGTCCTGCCGCTGACCGAGTGCCTGAAGGACGCGGACGCCGGCCTCCGGCAGGCCGCCGCCGACGCGCTGGGGCGGATCGGCGACGAGGCCCGGCCGGCCGTCGATGAGCTGCTCAAGCTGCTCGCCGACAAGGAAAAAGGGGTTCGCGCCGCCACCGCCTTCGCCCTCGGCCGGGTGGACGCCGACGACGTGAACAAGGTCGCCCTCACCATCGCCCCGCTGCTGAAGGGCGAACCGGAAGCGGAGGTCCGCGTGGAACTGGCGACGACCCTGGGGCTGCTGAACGACCGCACCGCCCCCACCTTCGCGGCCCTCGCCGGCGGACTGACGGACAAGGAGCTGGAAGTCCGGCGACGGACGGCCCAGGCGCTGCTCCGCCTCCAGACGGCGGCGAAGGGGATCGAGGCGGATCTGAAGAAGGCCGTCGTCGCCGACGCCGATGTGCGGGTGCGGATGGACTG
>JAYTTN010000155.1:0-8150 GCA_043745295.1 Fimbriiglobus sp.
GTCGAAATCCCCAGGGAACAGGGGGCTGACGCCCCCCGCTCGCCCGGAGCCGCCAAAATCCATTGCGACACCCCCGGCATTCTCGGCGAGCGGGGGCCGTAAGCCACCTGTTACCTCCGGTGCCGGCCACGAACAGGGGGCGAACGCCCCCCGCTCGCCCAAATCGATCTCGCTGACGGGGAAGAAGAACGTGTTCCCCGCCACCGCGTGGAACTGCACCGCTCGGATGTCGGCGAACACGAACCCGTACAACCGCGGCGGTTTGAACCACGACGGCAGGTTGCGATGGCGGGCGACATCGGCGGCGAAGGCGGTCGCGTCCGGATACGTCACGCAATCCACCAGTTCGGCCACTGCCACAATTCCGCCGCCGAGGGCTGCATCACGGGTCAGTTGCGGCGTACTCGCAAAAGTCCACCCGTGCGGGCGGGGGTCGGGCACTTTCGCGGCGTGCAGGAACACCGTCCCGCGTCGGGCGGTCGGCCACGTCCGCACTTCCACCGTCTTCACCCCGGCCGCCAGCAGCGCCGCCCACGGCTGCTTGACCGACAGCGCCACCCCGCTGGCCATCATCGGGCGTCCTCCGTACCGAATTCCGCCGGCCGCCGAATCCCGTGCGCCCGGCGGAACGACATCTCCCCGGTTTACGACTTTCGGCCCGCCGTGAACCGTCCGGCGCGCGGGCGGTTTTGCCAAACGCCCGGCGTGAACTAAGAGAGTGGGGCTGACCCCGTCCTCCCGCCCAACGGATCGCGCCGCGATGGCCCTGCACCCGTCCGTACTGGCCGAACTGCCCGAGCAGCTCAAGGGGTACAAACTCCTCGAGCGGCTCGGCCGCGGCGGGTTCGGGGAGGTGTGGAAGGTGGAAGCGCCGGGCGGCTTCCTGAAGGCGATGAAGTTCGTCTTCGGCAACCTGGACGAGATCGACGAGGAGGGGCAGCCGGCCGAGCAGGAGCTGAAGGCGCTGCACCGGGTGAAGTCCATCCGCCACCCGTACATCCTCAGCCTGGAACGGTTCGATGTCATCGACGGGCAGCTCATCATCGTCATGGAGCTGGCCGAGAAGACGCTGTGGGACAAATTCCGCGAGTGCCGGCTGGCCGGGCTGGTCGGCATTCCCCGCTCGGATTTGATGAGCTACCTGACCGAAGCGGCCGAAGCCCTCGACCTGATGAACAACCACTACCAGGTGCAGCACCTGGACATCAAGCCGCAGAACCTGTTCCTGGTGTTCGACCACATCAAGGTGGCCGACTTCGGATTGGCCAAGGCGTTCGAAGGGGCGCGGGCGACGGTGACCGGCGGGGTGACGCCGGTGTACGCCGCCCCGGAGACGTTCGAGGGGTACGTGTCGCGGTACTCGGACCAGTACAGCCTGGCCATCGTGTTCCAGGAGCTGCTGACCGGCTGCCGGCCGTTCAACGGGGCGAACACGAAGCAGCTGCTGCTCCAGCACCTGCGGGACGCGCCGGACCTGTCGTCGCTGCCGGCCGCCGACCGGCCGATCATCGGCCGCGGCATGAGCAAGAACCCGAACGACCGGTGGCCGACCTGCACCGAGATGCTGAAGCGGCTGGCCGCCGCCGGGACCGCACCCACCCCGGTGACGTACGACACCGCCGCGCTCCCACTCCCGGTGGCCCGGGCGACCCAACACCTGCCGCACGTCGAGATGGCCGCACCGTCGATGGCGACCATGCCGGCGTCGGCCCTGGAGCGGGCGCGGGCCGACACCGGCTTCCCGGCCGCGATTCGGTACGCGCCGGCGGCCCACCGGACGCCGATGCCCGGCCTCGTGACGCCGAAGCTGGTGACGCCGAAGGCCGCCGGCGGAGTGGCCGCGCCCGCCCTCACCCTGTCCCGCCGGCAGATCGTCGAGACGGGGCGGATGGGGCAGATGGGCATTGCCCCGCCGCCGAAGACCGGCGACGGCGTCCTCTTCCCGGCGCTGGTGGTCGGGGTCGGGCAGATCGGGCTGGCGGTGCTGCGGAAGTTCCGCCGGCTGCTGGCCGACCGGTTCGGCGCGGCGGACGCGCTGCCGACCGTGCGGTTCCTGTTCATCGACACCGACGCGGAGACGGTCGAGGCGGCCGGCCAGGGGGAAGCCGCCCTCGGCTCGAACTCGGTCTACCACGCCAAGCTGAACCGCCCGGCCCACTACCTCCAGGCCGACGGGCTGCCGGCCGTCGAGCAGTGGATGCCGCCGGGCCTGCTGTACCAGTTGCCGAAGACGCCGACCGGCGCGCAGGGGGTGCGGGCGTTCGGCCGGCTGGCGCTGTGCGACCACTACCGCCCGCTGGTGCGGCGCGTCCGCCGCGAGGTGGAAGCGTTCGTCACCGGCGACCCGCTGGGCAAGGCGGCGGCGGCGACCGGCCTCGGCCTCCGCACGAACCAGCCGCGGGTGTACGTCGTCGCCGGGCTGGGCGGCGGCACCGGCGGCGGCATGTTCCTCGACCTCGCCTACCTGATCAAGCACGAGTTCCGGCAGGTCGGGTACGCGACGCCGGAGGCGGTGGCCGTCCTGCTCGCCCCGGCGGCCGAGAAGCGGACCAGCCGCGCGGCGCTGGCCAACACGTACGCGGCGCTGGCCGAGGTGTACCACTTCGCCTCCGGGGAGCGGTTCCAAAGCCGGTACGACACGGCCGAGGCGGCGGTCGTGGCGGGACAGCCGCCGTTCGACCGGACGGCCGTCCTCGAGCTGCCGAAGTCCCAGAAGCCGGCCGACGAGGCCCGCACCGCCGGCGGCGCGGCGCGGGCGCTGTACTTGGACGTGGTCACGCCGGTCGGGCGGGTGGCCGACTACGTCCGCTCGGTCGCCCCGGTGGACAAGTACGCCGGCCCGGTGGCCCACCCGTTCGGCCTGTACCGCCTCAGCTGGCCGCGGGTGGAGTTGCTCGCCGCCATCGCCCGGCGGTTCTGCCAGCAGGTGCTGCGGCGGTGGACGGACAAGGAGACGACGCACCTGCGGGAGCCGATCCAGACGTGGCTGGCGGACCAGTGGGCGCGGCTGGAACTGGAGCCGGCGCGGCTGGTCGGGCGGCTGACGGCGGCCGTCACCGAGCAGCTGCGGGAGAAGCCGGAGACGGTGTTCGACGCCGCCGTGGACGCCCTCCGCACGAACACCCCCGTGGCCGGCAAGCTGGGCGCGCAGGCGGCCGTCGCCGCCCTCGAGCAGGTGATCAAGCTGGTCGGCAAGCCGACCGTCGAGGCGGGCGGGGAGCCGGGGTCGATGGCCGTCGTCATCGACGCCGCCGCCCGGCAGGTGCTGGCCGTGGCGGAGGGGCACCTGGCCACCGTCGCCGTGTCGTTCATCGAGCAGCCGCAGTACCGGCTGGCCGGGGCGGAGGAGTCGCTGGCCCAGATCGTCACCCGGCTGAACGACGCCATCGAGCGGCTGGACGTCGAGCTGCGGTCGCTCACCCGCGAGGAGACGGAGTCCTACGCCCGCATGTTCCCGCTGATCGGCGGGCTGAACGCGACCGGGTTCAGCGCCCTCGGCACCCGCCGCTCGACGCTGACGGCCGAACTGTTCGACCTGCTCGCCGCCTACCCGAGGAAGCGGTACCGGCTGCTGCTCGTGTCCGCCGCCCTGACCGTGTACCGCGGGCTGCTGGCCGGCATCCCCGAATGCTTGCGCGAAGTGAACCACTGCCGCGCGTTCCTGGACGGCGTGTCGGCGGCCGTCGCCGCCGAGCCGACGGCCGGGCCGGACGCCGAGCCGGGGGCGTTCGTCCTGCCGGTCGGCTGCCTCACCCTGGACGCCGCCTCCGACCAGTTCCTGGCCGCCCTCGCGCCCGACGAGATTCTCCTGTTCGACCGGCAGATTCAGGCGGCGATCACCAAGAAGTTCAACGGCCTGGCGGCGGTCTGCACCAAGGCCAAGCGGGGCGACCGGTTCACCGCCCTGCTGCGGACCAGCGGCCGCGCCTTCCTGGACGCGCGGCTGGAACACGCCGACCCGGTGGAGGCGCTGGCGCGGTACCGGGGGAACGGGCCGGACGGCCAGCAGGTGCTGGCCGACGCCTTCGACCACGCCAAGCCGTCGGTGGCCGTGCCGGCGCACCCGCCGCCGATGGAGGCCACCCTGCTGGCCACCCCGCCCGGCCCGACCGGCGACCTCATCCGCCGGCTGGCGGCCGAGGCCAACCCCGGCATCGAGTTCATCCCGGCCGACCTGACCGACGACCTCGTCGTCTACCGCGAGTACCCGCGGCTGCCGCTGGCCGACCTGCCGCAGCTCGGCCCGGTCGCGCGGGAGGCGTACCTGGCGCAGGCCGCGACCGGGGTGTCGCCGCACGCCCGCGCCGACACCCCCTGGCTCACCCCCGTCCGCCTCGGCGGCGGGTGAACTCGCCCCGCCGCCCGCCCGCTCGTTCTCCCAACCCGACCCAGGATGCCCCGTCCAATGGCCGTCTCCATCCAGACCGACGCCGAGCCGATCCCCGGCTACCGGCTGCTCGACCGCCTGGGCAGCGGCGGCTTCGGGGAGGTGTGGCGGTGCGTCGCGCCGGGCGGCATCTTCAAGGCCGTCAAGGTGGTCCACGGCGACATCCGCCAGACCGACGACGACGCCCACCGGTTCGCCGAGCAGGAGCTGAAGGCGCTCAAGCGGGTGAAGGCCGTCCGCCACCCGTACCTGCTCGCCCTCGACCGGTTCGACATCGTGGACGGGCGGCTCATGATCGTCATGGAGCTGGCCGACCGCAACCTGTGGGACCGCTTCCGCGAGTGCCGCGGGCAGGGGCTGCCGGGCATCCCCCGCGACGAGCTGATGGGGTACATGGCCGAGTGCGGCGAGGTGCTGGACTTGATGAACATCCACCACTCGCTCCAGCACCTGGACATCAAGCCGCAGAACCTGTTCCTCTTGTACAACCACGTCAAGGTGGCCGACTTCGGGCAGGTGAAGGACCTGGAGAAGCACGTCGCCCAGGTGACCGGCGGCATCACCCCGGTGTACGCCGCCCCGGAGACGTTCGACGGGTTCGTCTCCCGCTACTGCGACCAGTACAGCCTGGCGTGCGTGTACCAGGAGCTGCTGACGGGCCACCGGCCGTTCGACGGCCAGAGCATGCAGCAACTGCTCATGCAGCACCTTCAGGCCCCGCCCAACCTGGCCCCGTCGCCGCCCGCCGACCGCCCGGCGCTGGCCCGCGCGCTGGCCAAGTCGCCGGACGACCGCTTCCCGACCATCGCCGCCCTGGTGGCCGCGCTGCGGACCGGGTCGGCGGGCGAACGGGTGGCCGCGGCCGTGCCCGCCGCGATGGCCGTCGGGGGAAGCTCGTTCGCGTCGGCGGGGGGCGATTCCGACGGCTGGCGCGAGGCGTCCGGGTCGGGCCGCGTTCCGGCGGAAGCGGTCGGCCGCGCGGTCGCCGTCGTCGAATTGCCGGAACAGACGTACTTCCCGCGCCAGCCGTCCGAAGCGCTGTCCGCACCCGTGGAGCGCGCGGCCGCACCGGAACAACTCGGCGAGGGGCCAATCCGCCCGGCCCTCGTCCTCGGCATCGGGCACACCGGGTTCCGCGTCGTCCAGCGGCTCCGCCGACGGCTGGACGAACTGTACGGCCGCGCCGAGCGGGTGCCCGCCGTCCGCGTCCTGTACATCGACACCGACCCGGAGGCGCTGGACGCCGCCGTCGGTCCCGCCGAGGACGGCGGCACGCCGTTCCCACCGGACGCGATCATTCCCCTCCGATTGAACCGCGCCGCGCACTACCTCAAGCCCCGGAATAATGGACGGATGCTCATCGAGGGGTGGTTCGACGCGCAGACCCTGTACCGGCTGCCCCGCGTGCCGACCACGATGGGCCTGCGGTCCCTCGGCCGGCTGGCCTTCTGCGACCACTACCGTGCCGCCATGCAGAAGCTGTCGGCCGAACTCGACGCCTGCCTGGCCCCGGCGGCGGCGGTGGCGACGTGCGGCATCACCGGCCAGCCGATCCGCACCAACCGCCCTCGCGTGTACGTCGTGGCCGGACTGGGCGGCGGCACCGGCGGCGGCCTGTCCCTCGACCTGGCTTACGCCGTGCGGGCGAAGTTGAAGCGGATCGGGTACGCCAACCCGGACGTGGTGGGCGTTTTCCTGACGCCCGCCGACGGCCCCGGCGAGAAGCCGACCGACCACGCCCGCGCCAACACCTACGCGACGCTCACCGAGCTGCACCACTACTCGCACCCGGACACGGCCTACCGCGCCAACTTCGACGACCGGCACGGGGCCATCGTGGACAACGACCCGCCGTTCTCCCGCGTCTACCTGCTGCCGGGCCTGCCGTACCCCCCGCCCGCCGAGGTGGGGAGCGGGTCCGGGGTGGTGCCGCCCGCCGCGCGCGGAAGCGGATCCCTGACCACCACGCCCGCCCGCCGCACGGGGACGCCCCTCACCCGGAGCGGGTTGCACCGCCGGCCGGCCGCCGCCGTCGCGGGCTTCGACCCGACCGAGCCGGTCGCCGAGTTCCTCCGCCTCGACCTGTTCACGTCGGTAGGCATCACCGCCGACGCCGCCGGTCGCCCCGCCCCCGTGTCGTCCGAAGTCCGCACCTTCGGCCTCCAGCGGTTCGGCTGGCCGCGCGCCGAGGTGGTCGGGCGGGTGGCCCGGCTGGTGTCGCCCGTGCTGCTCGGCCACTGGGTGGCCCCCGACCCCGGCCGGTTGCGGGCGGTCGTGTCGAAGTGGACCGGCGACTTGTGGCTGCGGCTCGCGCTCAACCCGGATCGCCTGACCGCCCGGCTGCGCGGGGCCGCCGACGCCGCCGCCGGCTTGCCCCTGGACCAGTGGGCGAAGCGGATCGCCGAGCCGTTCGCCCCGAAAGGGTGGCTGAGCCGATCCCCCGACCCGGCCCTCGTCGCCCGCGCCGCCGACGACCTGACCGCCGCCATCGGGCCGCCCCGCGAGAACGCGGCCAAGCAGCCCACGCTGCTCGACGACGCCCTGGACGCGGCCGCCGCCGCGGTCGCCGCCGAAGTCCGCGCCGAACTGGCGCGCCTCATCCCGCAGTTGCACGACACGCCCGAGTTCCGCGTCGCCGGCACCGAGGAGGCCGTCCGCCAACTGCTGCTCGCGGTGGACCGCAGCCGCGGCCACGTCGAGCCGCAGGTGGCCAAGTGGGAGGCGACCGCCGTCGCCGCCTACGACCGACTGAAGCACTACTCGTTCCCGCAGAAAGGCGTGCGGAAGGCGACCCCGACCGAGGTGGCCGACGCCCTCCACGCCTACCCGACGGACTGGCTGCAAGTGCTGACCGGCCGCCGGGCGGTGGCCGTGTACGCCCGCCTGCATGAGGTGCTGCTCCACCGATTGGCCGAACTCTCCGAGTGCCGCCAGCGGCTGGAAGAGCTGCACGCCCAGTTGCTCGCCGACGCCGAGCCGCCGGCCGCCGATTCCGCTGGAATGCTGCCCGTCGGGTGCGCGACCGTCGAGGAGGCCGCCCGCCGCTTCACCGAGGTGCTGAACGACGACGACCTGGCCGAACTGGAGCGGCGGTTCCAGACGGGGCTGGAACTGGCGTTCGGCGGGGTGTTCGAGGCCAGTCTGAACTCCGCCGAGGGGCCGGAGGCCGTCCTCCGCATCCTCCGCGAGGCGACCTGCGACTACCTGGACGGGCGGCTCGGCGACGTGGACTTCACCGGCATGGCGAAGCAGAAGTTCGGCTCGTCCGCCGGCGTCCGGCAGGAACTCCAGCGGTTGTACGCCGACGCCCACCCGAAGGGCATCGGCGGCGGGCCGTGGACGAAGGCCGAGGTGACGGTGTTCGCCGCCCCGCCCGGCGCGGGCGGCTCGCCGCTCGTGCAACAGGCCTCGACCCTGCTGCCGCCGTCGGCCGTCGTCGCCGACACGCACGACGAGGTGGTGGTGTACCGCGAGTACCCCGGTGTCCCGCTGGCCGCGCTGCCACAGCTCGGCCCGGCGTGGCAGGCGGCGTACCAGAACTCCCGCGACTTCCTTGACACCACCCCGCACACCCGCGCCGACATCACCCAGTGGCTGTCGGTGGACGGCTGAGTTTCGAGTTTCGAGTGGAAGACGACCGACATCCGCTGTTGGCGAGTGGCTCGAACCGCACCGTCGGATCGACCGCGACCTACGACCGGGAACGCGCCCTGTCGTCGGTCGCGGTCGAGTTCCCCGCAGGGGAACGAGGCCCGACAGCCGG
>JAYTTN010000156.1:0-2223 GCA_043745295.1 Fimbriiglobus sp.
TGCTCGTGGTGGACGACGACCCGGCGATCCGGGAGGTCGCGCGGGCGGTCCTGGAGCAGCAGGGCTACGCCGTGGTGACGGCCGGGACGCTCCCCGAGGCGATGGCCCTCGCCGCCGACCCGCGCCACGCCGTCGCCACGGTCCTCGCCGACCTGGTCATGCCCGGCGTGAGCGGCCTCGACCTCTTCAAGCGTCTCCGCGCCGCGGCACCGGCCGCGCGGATCGTGGCGGTCAGCGGCATGGGCCCGGCGATCCCGGAGGGCGAGTTGCGCGAGTTGGGCGTGGCGGCGACGCTGGCGAAGCCGTTCACCGGCGAGCAACTGATGGCGGCCGTGCGCGGGGGATGACTTCGGCTCCGCCGCAGGCGCGGCGAGCGGCGGACGTGAGTCCGCTGTTTCAACCCGGAAGGCGGGTGACTTCCGGGTGCGAGCGACGAAACGCCCGGCGAGCGTCACACTTCGAGGAGGGGGTCGAAACGACGGCCACTTTAACGGCGGGGACTCCCAGGTGAGGGTTGAGCGGGAATTCGGCGAAGTCATTCCAGACCCCGCCAGTCTTCTCGGGTCGGAATCGCGACGGGTGCCGGAAGCTGACGGGCGTGGGGAAAACCGCTTGCCGGTGTCACCGCGGGTTTAGCGGGCGGGGTGCTTTTTCACACCGCCTCGGGGCGGAGTTCCCCCCGACTGTCCATGCGTTCCGCCTCATGACCCTAGTGGGTCACTTGTCGCGGCCTTGGCCATAACTGCCGGTCCGGCTATCCTGGGGGCATCTCGATGCGCTCAGGAGTCGCCATGTCTCGCCGCCGGAAGGACCCGCTCCGCAACCTCACCGACCCCGAGCGGGCCGAACTCACCCGCCTGAGCCGGTCGGCCGCCGCCCCCGCCGCCCAGGTCGCCCACGCCGTCGCCTTGCTCGCCGTCGCCGGCGGGTCGGACTACCAGCGGGCCGCCTCGGCCGCGGGGCGCCGGAGCGGCGACGCCGTGTCGCAACTCGTCGCCCGGTTCAACCGCGAGGGCCTGCCGGCCGTCGAGCCGCGGCACGGCGGCGGCAAGGCTCCGGCGTACGGCGACGCCGAGCGGCAGCGCATCCTCCGCGAGGCCGACCGCGTGCCGACGCCCGAGGCCGACGGGACCGCGACGTGGTCGCTGAACAAGCTGCGGAAGGCGTTGCGCGGGGCGGCCGACGGGCTGCCCAAGGTCTCGACGTACACCATCTGGCGGACCCTCCGCGAGGCCGGGCGGACGTACCAGCGGACGCGCACGTGGTGCCCCACGGGGACGGCCGCGCGGCGGCGGAAGGCCGGCACGGTCGTGGTCACCGACCCCGACGCCGCGCCCAAAAAAAGTTGATCGAGGACGCGTACGCCCTGGGCGGGGCGGCGGGCGGCCTGCCGGTCTGGTGCTGCGACGACGCGGGGCCGTTCCAGACCGTGCCGCACCCCGGCGCGTCGTGGCGGCCCGAGGGCGACCCGGCGCGGCAACCGCACGAGTACGTCCGCAACGGGACGGCCAAGGTGCTCACGCTGTTCCACCCGGCGACCGGCCGCGTGGAGGTCGAGGGGGCGACCTCGACCACCAACGCGGTCCTGCACGCCTGGCTGAAGCGCGGCCTCGGCGGGGTTCTCGCCGCCCTGCCGGCACCGGCCCCGATGCCGCCGGGCGAGTCGTGCCGGGCGGCGTGGCGTCGCTGGCAGGAGGGCCTCACCTGGCCCATCTCGCTGCCGGCCGAGTTGCCGCCGCTGCGCATGCTCCTGGTGCTGGACAACCTGGCCGGCCACCGGACGCCGGAGTTCGTGCTGTGGCTGTTCGCCCACGGGGTGATGCCCTTGTACACGCCGTTAGGCGGCTCGTGGCTGAACATGGCGGAGAGCATCCAGCGGGTGCTCAAGCGCCGCGCTTTAGACGGCCAGCACCCGGCGACGCCGGGCGAGGTCACCGGGTGGTTCGAGGCGGCGGCGAGGCACTGGAACGCGGACCCGACGCCGTTCGCGTGGGGCGGCAAGCGGGCGGCCCGGCGGGCCAGAGCGCGAGCGCGTCGGCACGCGGTGGGCGGGTCGGGGGCGGAGACGCGGCGGCCGGTCCGGCGGCGGTGGAGGGGTTATGGCCAAGGCCATGACAAGTGACCCACTAGCAGGGTGTTGAAAAACTCGGGGCAACGAATTGGCGATGCCCTACAAGCGTTCAGATTGGGTGCTAACGCGAAAAGTTACACTTCGAAGGCTGC
>JAYTTN010000157.1:0-8130 GCA_043745295.1 Fimbriiglobus sp.
CCGTTCCGCATGAGCGTCAAGAGGTCGTCATCCACCGCGCACTGGCGCATCCGCTCTCGCCATTCGGCCACGTCGTCCGGTCCGGCCGAGATGACGTTCCGACCGACCGCCTCCCGAACGGCCTCGTCGTCGGCGATGATCGCCGCCCCGCCGCACGCCATCATCTCGACGGGCGGCAGCCCGAACCCTTCGTAATACGACGGGTACAGCAGCACCCGCGCGGCCGAGTACAGCGCGGGAAGCAGTTCGGAGGGAACGTACCCCAGATGCCGGACGCCGGCGGGAATGCCGACTTCGTCGAACAGCTTGCGGTCGTCCTCGGACCGCCACCCCCACGGCCCGGCGAGGAGCAACGGACACGCCGCGCGGACCTGCGGCGACAGATCGGCGAACGCCCGGATGACCACTTTTAGGTTCTTCCGCGGCTCGATGGTGCCGACGCAGAGGAAGAACTTTTCGGGCAGATCCAGCTCTTTCCGGGCGCGGGCGATCACGTCCGGCGGCAGCGGGACGAAACGAGGACCGACGCCGTTGTGGACGGCCGTCACCCGTTCGGCCGGGAAACTCAGGTCGCGGATCAACTCCCGCCGCACCGCCTCCGAAACGACGATGACGTGTCGGGCGAAGCCGAGGCCGCGCAGGAAATGGCGCTGGTGATACGTCACGCGGTCGGCGGGGTGCCAGTGCGGGAACTTGAGGACCGATAGGTCGTGGACGGTCACGACCGTCGGCAGGTGCGAGCGGAACGGGACGAAGTTCGGTTCGTGGTACAGGTCGAAGCGGAAGGCGCGGGTGTACCCGCCGAAGTGCAGGCCGCACGCCGCCTTCGCCGCTGCTTTCCCGGCCGACTTCGCGCCACTCAGCAGGCGTTTGCGAAACCCTGTGTTCCCGCCGGTCGCCCCCCCCGCCCCGCCCCGGTTCGCGGACGCCACCCACTGGCTGACGGCCGCGCCGGGGTAGAGCGTGAACGCATCGTCCGGGTAGCCGGCCACCAGCGCGGCGGTCAAGTCCGCGACGTGGTGGCCGACGCCGGTCTTCGGCTTCAGCGCGGCCAGCCCGTTCAGCACCACCCTCATCCGCGCCTCCAGTTGGACATCGAAGCGAGTTGCTCTGGGGTTGCGCCCCCTCACCCGGAAGGGCTTCGCCCTTCCGACCTCTCCCCCACTGCGTGGGCGGAGAGGTGTTTGGGTGGCTGGCTCCGTCGCCGGGGTGGAGGTTCCAACCACGCCCCACCTCTCGCCCCACGCAGTGGGGGAGAGGTCGAACGCGGTGCGCAGCACCCGTTCGGGTGAGGGGGTCTTTCCTCTCGCCGAAACCCCCTCACCCGGCACGGCCCCACCGTTCCATCAACACGCCCGGTGCCCGCCGGAGGTACGACCCCACCGCCCGGACCACCGCCCGCGCCACCGGCCACGGCAGTCGGCCGACCGCCGCGCAAGCAACAGCCCGACCCGCGCGGGCGACGAGGCCGAGCGCCACCCACACCGCGAGGAACGCATCGGCGTGCTTCAGCGCCGTCAGCGCGCGATTCCGTTCGACGTGGAACGCGAACACCGGCGAGCGGTCGCCGGCCGACGCGCCGACGGCGTGCAGCACCACCGCCCGCGGCGCGAGGACGATCTTCACCCCGCGCGTCCGCGCCCGCCAGCCGGCGTCCAGGTCTTCGCAGTACAGGAAATAGCTGGGGTCGAACAGCGGTTCGCCGTCGGTCGGCTTCGGCACCAGCAGCGCCGCCGCGCACCCGGCGAACACCTCGCCCCCGGCCTCGTACCGCCCGTCGTCGGGCTGGCCGAACCCGCGATCCGCCCCCCGCCCGTCGCGGGTGACGAACAAGCCGGCGCTGTTCAAGCGATCCGGGGCGTCGGCGAGGAGCAGCTTCGCGGCGACCCACGCGCCGGGGTGTTCCGCCGCCGCGCGGGTCATCTCCTCCAGCCAGAACGGATCGGGAATCGTGTCCGGGTTCAGGAGCGCGAGTGACTGCCCACGGGCGAGTCGCATCGCCGCGTTGTTGCCGTCCGCGAAACCGAGGTTCTTCGCTACGGCAACGAACCGGACCCACGGGAACCGCGTGCGGACGATTTCGGCCGAGCCGTCGGTGGAAGCGTTGTCGAGAACGAGGACTTCGAAGCGGTCGCGGGGGTACGTCTGCTCCGCGAGGGCGGACAGGCACGCCGGCAGGTGCGCGGCCCCGTTGAAGTTCACGATGAGAACGCTGACGGGCGGGGGCAAAATGACGCGCCTCACGCGGCGGCGGCGGGTTGGGCGACCGGTTCGACACTGCGGATGTACGCGTCGCACACCTCGTTCGGCGACCCCTGCATCACCACCCCGCCGTGCTGGAGCCAGAGGACGTGCGTGCAGAGCTTGCGGATGGACGTGAGGTCGTGGCTGACCATCACCATCACCCGCGACTGCGACATCATCCCCTTCATCCGGTCGGCCGCCTTCTTCTGGAACGCCAAGTCGCCGACCGACATCACCTCATCGACGAGCAGCACCTCCGGCTCGACGGCCGTGGAGATGGCGAACGCCAGTCGCATGAGCATGCCGGCCGAGTAGAACCGCACGGGGATGTTCAGGAAGTCGCCGAGTTCGGTGAACTCCGCGATCTCCGGCGTTTTCGCCTTCAGCGTCCGCGGCGTCTCGCCTTGCAGGTAGCCCCGGTAGGCGATGTTGTCCCAGCCGTTCGCCTCCATCTCGAAGCCGAGACCGATCTCGAACAGGGAGCAGATCTTGCCCTCCACCAGCCGCGTGCCGGCGGTCGGCGGGTAGACCCCGGCCAGCACCCGGAGGAGGGTCGATTTGCCCGCCCCGTTGTGCCCGATGACGCCGATCCGCTCGCCCTCGACGGCCTTGAACGACACGCCGCTGAGCGCGTGGATGGCCACCTTCGGGTTGGCCGACTGGAGGAACAGCCCGCGGAGCAGGTACTCCTTCAGCGTCGTCTTCCGGGCCGCCCGGAGGGTGAATGTGAGGGACAGGTTGTCGAGTTCGATGCGGGGCATCGCGGCGGCTCTGGGGAATGCGGTGCGAGAACGGACGGCGGGTCGCTCACCGGCTCACATGTGGAAGATCACCTTTTTTTGCAGCCACGCGATCACACCGAAGGCGAGGCCGACGGAGCCGACGGTCAGGGCCACCGCGTAGCCGTACACGGTGGCGTCGGGGAACGTGCCGTCCACGATCGGGTCGCGGAGGATGTCGATGAACGGCACCACCGGGTTCACCTGGGCCAGCCAGCCGAGGCCGCGGGCCTCCATCACCTTCCGCGAGTAGATGATCGGGGTGAGGAAGAACAGCGCCTGCGCGCCGAGTTCCATGATGTGCGACACGTCGTGGAAGTAGACCGTGGCGAACGCCGCGATGGTGGCCACCCCCCACCCGAAGACGGCCGCCAGCAGGACGCCGGGCAGCACCGCCCACAGGTTGTACAGCGGCGTCGGCGACCCCTGCATGACCGCCACCAGCACCACCACCACCGCCAGGGTGATGAGGAAGTGGACGAGGTTCGCCAGCATGGTCCGGAGCGGATAGATGCCGTAGGGCAGCGGCACTTGGCGGATGTACGCCTCACTGCGGATGAGCGCGTGGCAGCCCTGGAGGACGGTGTCGCGGAGGAACCCCCAAATGGCCATCGCGGCGAGCGTCTCCTGGGCGTACTTCTGCCACGCCCCCGGCTCGCCCGACGGGTTCATCAGCGTGCTGAACACGACGCAGAACACCGCCGTCATCGCCAGCGGGTGCAGCAGCGACCAGCCGATGCCCAGCACCGACCGGCGGTACCGCGTCATCAGGTCCATCTTCACGAGGGACGTCCAGAAGTAGCGGTACGCCCAGACGGCCTTCATGTGCGCGAGCATGTCACCTACCGGAAAGCGTGGCCGAGCCGCTGGCGCGGTCGATCGAACGGAAAACTTACCCACCCCACCCAGATCGTGCCAGCCCAACTTTTCGGCACAACCCCGGCGCTCGACACGACCCCGCGAGTCGCGTGCCGCGGCACAATCGGCAGCCGATTGTGCCGAATATTGCGCTTGCGCATTTTGCGCCGGTGGAGTACAGTTCCCAACTGCTTGATTGTTCCGGATGCGCGGGGGTCGATCATGGTGTGGGACGACGTGTGGACCGGTGACAGTTTGTCCCGCCTCGGCGAACTGCCGGTCGGGTCCGTGGACCTCGCGTTCGCCGACCCGCCCTTCAACATCGGGTACGAGTACGACGTGTACCAGGACAGCCGGGGCAAGGCCGACTACCTGGCGTGGACCGAGCAGTGGCTGGCGGGCGTGACGCGGGTGCTGAAGCCGACCGGCTCGTTCTTCGTCGCCATCGGCGACGAGTACGCCGCCGAGATGAAGGTGCGGATGGACGCCGCCGGCCTGCACCTGCGGAACTGGATCGTCTGGCACTACACGTTCGGCGTCAGTTGCACGAAGAAGTTCAACCGCAGCCACGCACACATCTTCTACTACGTCGTCGATCCGAAACGCTGCACGTTCAACCCGAATGCGGTGCGGGTGCCGTCGGCCCGGCAGACGACCTACGCCGACCGCCGCGCCAACCCCGTCGGCAAGCTGCCCGACGACACCTGGTATCTGCGGCCGCAAGAGTCGGACGAGCACTTCGCGGCGGACTCGGATAGCTGGCACCTGTCGCGGGTGTGCGGCACCTTCCGCGAGCGCACCGGCCACCCGTGCCAGATGCCCGAAGCCGTGCTGGAGCGGATCGTCAACGTGGCCAGCAACCCCGGCGATGTGGTGCTGGACCCGTTCGCCGGCAGCGGCACCACCCTGGCCGTGGCCAAGCGGCTGAGGCGGCAGTTCCTGGGAATCGAACTGTCCGAAGACTACGCCGAGGCCGTCCGCGACCGGCTGCGCGCCGTGACGCCGGAGTTCCCCGGCGCGACCAAGCCGGAGAAGGTGAGCGTGCCGCGCGGCCCCGGCGTCCGCCGCACCCGCGCCGCCGGCATGAAGCCGCGGTGAGCCTTGGGAGAAGAAGGACTAACCAAAGGGACACAGAGAAAGAAGAGTTCTCGAACACTCTCCTTCTTCTCCTGCCTTTCTTCTCTGTGCCTCTGTGTCTCTGCGGGTAGTCCTTCTTACTTGATCCCATCCTCCGCCAACTTGATGGCCAGCGCGAGCGCGTCGGGAATCTTGCCCGCGTCCTTGCCGGCGGCCTGGGCCATGTCGGGCTTGCCGCCGCCGGAGCCGCCGAGGACGGCCGCGATCTGCTTCACCAGGTCGCCCGCCTTCAAACCTTTCTTCAAGAGGTCGGGCGTCAGCGCGACGATGAGCGGCACCTTGCCGTCCTCTTCCCACAGCAACACGACGAACGCCGACCCGCACTTCTGCTTGATGCGGTCGATCTGGGCGCGAACGAGGTCCATCGTCCCGCCGGGCAGCTTGCCGACGACGACTTTCGTGCCGGCCTTGTCGGTGGCGGATGCGAGCAGTTCGTCCACGGCGGTCGTCAGTTCGGCGGCGGCGGCCTTCGCCAGCTTCGCCTTCACCGCCTTCAGTTCTTCTTGCAGCGCGTCCACGCGGGCCGGCAACTCCTCCGGCTTGCACTGGAACTTGCCGGTGAGTTCGTCCACCGCAAGCGTCAGCTTCGAGAGCGTGTCCGCCGCGACCCGCCCGCTGACGGCCGTGATCCGTCGCACGCCCTTCGCCACCGGCTCCTGCGAGACGATCTTGAAGTAGCCGATGGTGCCCGTTCGCGGGACGTGGGTGCCGCCGCAGAACTCGATCGAATCGTCGTTGGTGGCCTGCTCCGGCGTCTCCGGCCCAACCATCACCACCCGCACCGGGTCGGGGTACTTCTCGCCGAAGACCGCCCGCACGCCGGCCACCTTCTTCGCGTCCTCCAGCGGCATCGTGATCGCCGTCACCGGCAAATCGCGGCCGACGAGTTGGTTCACCCGCGCCTCAATGGCCCGCACCTCCTCCGGCGAAATCGGCTTGTCGTGGCTGAAGTCGAACCGCGTTTTTTCGTCATCGACGAGTGACCCCTTCTGCTCGACGTGCCCGCCGAGGACCGATCGCAGGGCCAGGTTCATCAGGTGCGTGGCGGTGTGGTTCCGCATCACGTCGATGCGGCGCATCGTTCCCTGCGTCAGTTGAACAGTGTCGCCGACCGCGATATCGCCGGCCAGCATGACGCCGACGTGCAGCACCGTCTCGCCGAGGCGGAGGGTGTTGTCCACGCGGAACTCGATGCCGGGCGTGTCGGTCTTGTCGATGACGCCGGTGTCGCCGACCTGCCCACCCTGCTCGCCGTAGAAGTTCGTGCGGTCCAGCAGCAGCCCGACCGTGTCGCCGGGGGTCAGCGAGCCGCCCGTGATGACGGCGTTGTCCTTCACCCACCCCAGCACCTTCGCGGAGATGATCGCGGACTCGTACTTGGGCAAGTCGTCGGTCTTGGGCAACTCGCCTTGTACCGCCGTGATGACGAAGCTCTTCGCCAGTTCCCGGTTGCGTTGTCTGGCTTCTTCCATCAGACGATCAAATCCCTCGCGGTCAACGATGAAGTCACGCTCGGAGGCCATCTGCTCGACGATCTCGATGAAGATTCCGTGGGTGTCGTGCAACTCGAAAGCAACGGTGTCCGATATAACCGCCCTGTTGAACTTGGTGCGCGGGTATTTCGCCATGTGTTCCCACAGCCCTTCCGGAATCTTCATGGGCTGCGCCGGGCCGTCTTCACTGCGGGCGGGCATTATGCGGAACATGGACATGGCGATCTCGGCCTGCTTGTCAAAGACGACCATCCCTCTTTCAAGGGCTTTCAGAAAACTTTGCTCCTCGTCGTAGATGACTTCGCGGACCTTCTCCGGGTTCCGCTTCAACTCCGGGAAAGCCGCGCCGAGTTGGTCCACCACCGTGCCGGACAACTTGTAGAGGAACGGCTCCTTCATCCCCAGCACCTGCCAGCCGTAACGGGACGCGCGTCGGAGGATACTTCGAAGCACCGCGTGGCGGCCCTTGTTGCCGGGGTTCGCCCCGTCCGTGATGGCGAACGTGAGCGTGCGGATGTGGTCGCCGATGACGCGGTACGCGGTGTCGATCAGGTCGTCGAGTTTGCCGCCGTAGGGCCGCGCCTTTGTCACGTCCTGGATCGCCGCGAAGATCGGCGCGAACACGTCCGTGTCGTAGTTGCTCGGCACGCCGTTCAGCACCGCGCAGATGCGCTCGAACCCCATCCCGGTATCGACGTGTTGCGCCGGCAGCGGCGTCAGTGATTGGTCCTCGTTCCGGTTGAACTGGATGAACACGTTGTTCCAGATTTCGATGCACTGGTCCGACCCGCCGTTCACCAGCCCTGCCCCGCTCTTATCCGGCGTGCGGTCGAAGTGGATTTCGGTACACGGCCCGCACGGGCCGGTCGCGCCCATCTCCCAGAAGTTGTCCTTCTTGTTGCCCAGGTGGATGTGCCCTGACAGCACGCCGACGGACTTCCAGAGGTCCGCCGCCTCGTCGTCGCGGGGAATGCCGGCCGCGTCGTCGCCCTCGAACACGGTGACGTGCAGCCGCGAAATGTCCAGCTTCCAGACCTTCGTGAGCAGCTCCCACGCCCAGGTGATCGCGTCCTTCTTGAAGTAGTCGCCGAAGCTCCAGTTGCCGAGCATCTCGAAGAACGTGTGGTGGTACGTGTCCTTGCCCACGTCGTCCAGGTCGTTGTGCTTGCCGCCGGCGCGGATGCACTTCTGCGTGTTCACCACCCGCACCGCCTTCGGCTTCTCGGTGCCGAGGAAGTACGGCTTGAACTGGTTCATGCCGGCGTTGGCGAACAGCAGCGTCGGGTCGTCGTGCGGCACCACGGGCGACGACGGCACGAACGTATGGCCGCATTTCTGGGTGAAGAAATCCAGGAACTGCTGGCGGACGACGGACGACGGGATCATCGCGGCCTCAAGGCAAGGAACGACGGACTCGAAGGGAAAGGACACGGAAAACGGCCGGAAGTTCAAGGGATGGGAGGAAGAGAAGAGTTTGAACCACAAAGAGTACAAAGAGCACAAAGGGAAGAAAAGACAGAGCTAGGTGTTACGCAGTTGCCGGTTTGGGGAGTCGGTAGCGGGGTTGCTCCAGGTACTTGCGGACGGCATCGCGGATGATCGCCGTCTTCGCCTCCACC
>JAYTTN010000158.1:0-8125 GCA_043745295.1 Fimbriiglobus sp.
CATCGCCTGGACGACGGCCACGCAGTTGCGGTCGGCCGACAGGTCGTTGTACGTCAGCGCCCGCGCCGCCGTCAGCCGCGCGCCGCGTTCGGCCGCCGGTGATTTCGTGGTAATGCAACTTCTTCACTTTCAACTCCTTTCGTTGCGGAAGTACGCCGAGCCGAACCCGACCAGAGCCTCGAAATGGGGGAGGAATCCTTCGAGGAAGTCTTTCTGGGACTTCACGGCCACCACTTTAGATTGGATGAAGTCGCGGAAGATCTCGGGCACTTTCGGCGGTGACTTCCCGAACGCATCCGCAACCGACACGTCGAGCTTGATGAACTCGGTTCGTTCTCGTTCCCACGTCGAGGTTTTGGCCCGCAGGCGAGCTTCGATGGCACGACAGTGTTGGAAGAAGCGGCGGATTTGGTGCGTTGTGAGTCCCGGCTTCGCGTCCGACATGATCCGAGCCAGTTCCTCCATCCACTCGCGGACGACGAATCCGGGGTGAAGGCAGCCGTTGGCGAAGTAGCCATCGGCGAGGCAATCGGGCCAGCTCGGCGGTTGTTGGCTCACGTTTTCACTCCCTATCGCTCGGTGTCCGCGTTGCCGTCAGCGCGTGGCGGACGATTGTGGGCAAGTATTGTATCTCGGGTTGGCTGCGGTCATCGAAGCGGCAAAGCAAGCCACCGGCCCAATCGCGGGCTGCCGTATTTCGCCGCCAGTTGCGGCTCACATGATACGTCAGTCGAGCGGTGGCCAACGCATCAGGTGTATCTCCGTGGCGTGCATCGGCCAGTTCCAACAGGGTATGGAGCCATCCTCGCTGCACTTGGTTCGACTGGACCCAGCCCGCCAACTGCTCCGCTTCCCGAAGGATCATCGTGTGTTGCGACCAGTTCCACACCTGGCCGAACGCGGCGCACTGGTCCTTCGGGGCAACTTTGGCCTGTTCCAAGAGCCGTTCTGCTTGTTCTATTGCCGTCTTCACCGGACGCTTCGGCTTGAACAGGGGCACGCCGGCACTCAGGGTGAGTTTCGGGAACCGTCGTCGAAACAGTTCGCGGATACGCCCGGCGAACCGGAACATCACGTCCCACGGGCCGATCATCACCAGGTCGTCACCGCCGGCGAAGACTGTGTAGACCGACTGCCGCAATTGCGAATCGCCTTCGATGACTCGCCGTAATTCTCCGGCGAAGAACGCATCGAGCGAGTCCGCGAATCGCAGGAACTCCTTCAGTTCGGTGCGCCCTTGTAACCGCTGCTCGATCTGCACCCCGAGCGAATCCACGTCCGCCTTGAGAACCGCCAGGAGTTGGTCTCCCTTCGCCCGCTTCGCCAATTCGGTGAACCAGACCGGAACTCTGTGAGAATCCAACGGAATGCTCGCCATCAACCGTCGGGAAATGAACCGATCCTGCGGGCACCCGACGGGCGGTGTTGTTCCCCCATCGAGACCCAGGACCGCTCGAACTCGGTCGTCCACACTCACGCGGTCGCCAGCGACCAGTTCACCCGTGAGGCCGAGCCACGAGAAGTCCCCACCAATATTATCCCGAAGAATCAATGCGCGAGCGCGAGGTAACGCTCGACCGAGTTGAAAGTTCTGCGAACAATGCCGGCAGACCCGGCGCGACTCCCCACCGTCGGGATCGGCCTCGTCCTCGGTCGCCGGGGCACGCCGGCACAACGCGCACGGGGTATCCAGCGGGGGTAACACGAAGCCATTCGGTTCCCATACGGTGGCGGGCTGCCAGGGGGTGGCTTTCGCACGCTGCAATTCGGCTTGAGCCTGTCGGTAATCCGAAACCTCCGAGCCGCCGGTGCCGACGGCAAGCGCGAGACGCAGTTCGCCGTTAGTTTCACGAAGCAGTTCTTCGTTGAGTTGCAACGCCAACCTGTGCACACAACTTGCGTCTCCCGTGCCCCTGATAATGAACTTACCTGCCCCGCTGAAAGCGATGTGTGCGGTTGGAGGCGACCACCCCATTGCCCCGAGCACCCGAAGGGTCGAGTACTCGGCAAGGGCTTGCACCAAGAACGAACGGGCGCGGAGTCGTCGAGCCTGACCGCCACCAGCTTCGCTGACGTCGAACAGGTAACGTTGAATTCCTGACACGTCGCCGAGGAGAATCAAATCGTTCCTCCCTTTCCGAAAACTAAGTTATAACAACTGTCTTTGCCTTCAAGTCTGAGTCGATTTCGCCGCCGCCTCCCGCATGTGGGCGACCTGCTGGGACAGCTTGCCGTACACGCGGCTGACCATCTCGGTGGACGTGTGCCCCATCAGTTCGGCGACGTGGGCGATGCCGACGCCGTTCGCCAGCGCGTCGGTGCAGTACGTGTGGCGGTACGTGTACGCGCAGAAGTGCTTCAGCTTCGTCAACTTCAACCGCAGGTTGCGGAACCGCAGGCGGATCGCCTGCTTCGTCAGCGGCTGCCCCAGTCGGCCCCGGAACAGCGGGCCGGTCGGGAACGTTTTGACCAGCCGGCGGGTCAAGTCCACCATCGCCGGCGTCAGGTACACGACGCGGTCGCGGCCGGTCTCCTCGGCCGTCTTGTGGTCCTTGAGAATCCAGACGCCGGTTTCGAGATTGCAGTCGGCGGCGGTGACGCGGACGACTTCGGACGGCCGACAGCCGGTCTCCTGGAAGGCGGTGAGGAAGTCGCGGAACGCCTGGTCGGGGACGGCGGCGAAGATGCGGTCGCGGTCGTCTCTGGTGATGAGGTGTTCGCGGCGGTTCGTCCGCCCGATCTTCACCCCGGCGAACGGGTTCTTGGCGAGTAGCCCCTGCGACACCGCCCACGCGAACGCCCACTTCACGCAGTAGGTGGCGTGCCGCCGGCCCGCCTTCCACGTCGGGTTGGCGGCAATCCACTTCGTCAGGTGGTGCGGGATGACCGCCGTCGCCGGCTTGTCGCCGTGGGTCGTGCCGAACTCCTGCAGAAACGCCCAGTGCCACTCGAACGTCTCGGGCGAGTTATGCTTCTCGCTCCAGCCGAGGAACAGGTCGCACACCTTCGCGGCGGTGAGTCGATCCGGCTCGACCGGCTTGTTCTCCACCATGATCTTGTGGTAAACGGCGAACGCGGCCTTCTGGCTGCCTTTGCCTTTGGCCAAGTAGTGCTGTTTGGGATCGATCTGGACGTACCAGGAGTCGGTCTGCTGGCGATATCAGGGTTTGGGCTGACGCATTTCAAGCCTCCGGGGCGGGGTTGGGCCGGAGTGCTTGCTCGATCAGTCCCGAACCGTTGCTGCGGTTCGGGACTTCTTTCTCTGCACGCCGTGCAGAGTTCGTTCAGAGGCGTCGTCGGAACTGCTTCTCTTTCTAGGCCTTTCTACAAGTCGGACTGACAGGATTCGAACCTGCGACCTCTTGGTCCCGAACCAACACCCCGTGCGTCCGAACGCGGCGATTTCAAGCGAATTCGCGCCGGCCGTGGAACCCGTGACCAATACCGTGACCTCGACGCCGACACCCGCCCCCGGTTCGCCGGGGAATCTGGCCCGCCTGCTCGCCGAACTCGCCGCACTCCCGGCCGACCAACGGGCGGCGCTGGCCGCGCTGCTCGCCCCTTCCCCCGCTGCTGACACCCGGCCGTCACCGCCGCCGCCGGCCCTGGCCGTGCCCGATGACCGCTGCCCCCTCGACACACGGGGGAAGGGGTGACGGCCCCTTCCGTCCCCCCAGAAGCCCGCCACGGGCCGAATGCCGTGGCGGGTGAAGTACTCCCGCCCGTGAGAAGAACGCCGATCCTGGCGCGAATGGTGCGATCCGGCGGGTGCACTTCCAACATGGCTACCAAACGCGACAAACCGCTACACGCCGCGCCCCGGCCGCTGACGCCGGAGCAACTGAACGCCGTGGACCTGCTCGCCGGCGGCGCAACCGATGCCGCCGTCGGCGCGGCCGTCGGCGTTCACCGCGTCACCGTCACCAAGTGGCGAACGTCGCCGACCTTTTTGGCCGCGCTCAACCGCCGGCGGGTGGACCTGTTCGCGTCGGCAACCGACACCCTCCGCGACCTCATCCCGAAGGCGCTCGCCGTCATCGGCGAAGCGCTGGCCGACGCCGACCTCGACCGCCGCACCGCCGCCGCGTTCGACCTGCTGAAGGCGATGAAGTTGTCGGCCGGCGCGCACATCGGCCCGACCGACCCCCGCGTTTTCGTCGATGAGGAAGTGGCCAAACGCCGGCGGATCGAAGGCACCCGGCAGGAACACCTCATCGCCGCCATGAGCGGCGAGCCGAACTACGCCGAGCGGTTCGCCGCGACGTGGAACGACCTCGAAACCGCGGCCGTGGAACCATCCGGTGACGCCGCCTAAACTGTTCAGAAATGTTAAGATTTCGGGACGCACTCCGACCGCTCGACGGATCGTCACTTGGTTCGCCGAAAGGTGACGACGTTTCTGGCGACCGTCTGCGGGCCGAAGCCGAGCAAGGCCATCAGGCAGCCGGGGTTGATTTGAATGTAGAAGGCGTCCACCCGGAAAAACTCCCAGCCGTCAACCGCGTTCTCACCGACGACTTGTTGAAGGTAGGCCGCTGCCTTCCCCTTCACGCCCTCGTCAGCCGAGACGGAGAGCGTTGAGGGCACTTGGACCATCTTGTATTCGAACACAGTTGCTCCTGCTATGTGGTCGTTGACTGGTGGGGACTGGACAACTGGTGCGGGCATCTCGCCGCCGTCGAACTTGCGGACGCCGCCGAGGAACGATTCGGTTTTCGCTGTGGACGGCATATCGGTCATATCGCAACTCCCCCGTGGATTTGCCCCGACAGTCTGGGCCTTCGGAGGTTGTACGGCGGCGATGGTGATCGGTAAGGTAGTTGTGTCGGGTAGCCGTCGGGTTCGAAACCGGCGGTGTGCGGCGGGTCGGATCGGTGACGCACTCACCACCGATCCGGCCCGCCGGCCCGACGTAGTGAGTGCCCCGCATGTCCGCCGCGTCCCTACCCACTTGGGTGGTTTCGTTCCGCCTCCTCCGCGACCAGTTTCTTGCCGCTTACCAATCGGGGAAGTTCCGACACTGTCACATCCGGTTGGCGGTGCCCGCACTCGGCAACATCCTCCACAACCCCGACCGGCCCACCCGATGGGAATGGGATCGACAGTGCCGCCAACTGTGCGACTGCGAATCGGACCTCGACCCGACGGAACACGACCTGTCGAACGAGCGGCTGCTCCCCACCAGTGGCCCACTGTTCGGGTTGGCGGACTCCGTCCTTGAATTCGAGCGGTTGGCGGAGATGGCCGGCAACACGCTTCCGTCCGGCGGAAAACTATACCCCGCGATCTACCCGCGTTCCGCCGTCGAACCGTCGAATCACTTCCATCCAATCCATGCGTGGTGCGAGTTCCTGGCCGTCTGTGCCAGCACGCACTTCCGGTGCATCCTCGAAGGTGGCGAGCACTGGGACGCCGTGCCGGCGGGGTTCGACCCCGGCCGCCGGCATTGCTACCTTTCCCCCCGCGCTGACCCCTTCCTCCTCTCCGCGTCCGTGATCGAAGCGGAGTTCTTTACCGGCGACATCAACGCGAATGCTTCCCGCTACGAAGCCGACTACCGGCGGGTGGCGGCGCTGTCGGTTGGAATCCGCCTGCCCGCGGACGCCGGCCCCGCCGCCGGACGCCCTGACCGGCGCGGCGTGGCCCCCGCACGTACCCACACCCGCAAGGAACCCGACCCCATGCCCTCGACGAAGACGCGGCACCCGCCGCCCCGTGACTTGCTCGCCGAATCGGAGATCCTGTTCATCCGGCAGTTGCTCGCCGCGCCGGATGGTATCGCCGCGATGACCAGCGCCCCGCCGCCCTACGACCGCCGGCCGGCGGAACCGACGCTGTTCGACGACGTGAACTGACCTCAGAAACCCTTAGATTCGCGGCATCGGTGAACGACACGACGGGTTGCCCTGGCCGGCAACCCGTCGCGGGGAACCCTCACGCACTGACTCGACCTCGACCCCTGACCCTTCACCCCTTCGGAGATGATTCTATGTCCGCGCCGCTGAACTTCGGTAGCTCCGGCAACCCGTTCGACGACACCAAACTCTCCGGGTACGACGCCGCCCCCGGTGCCGACGCCCTCGACCTGACCGGGTTCGACGACCCGGCCGGCCCTCACTTCATCCCCGCCGGCGTCTACATCCTCCGCGTCGAGCGCGGAGAGTTCACCCGGATGAAGGCCGGCAAGAACGGGTACCGCCTCTGCCTCAAAGTCGTCGAGCCGACCGAGCACGCCGGCCACACCCTCTGGCGATGGCATCTCATGGGCAACGGCGACCGCGCCCAGAACAGCAAGGCGGGTGCGGCACTCGCCCCGCTCAGCATCACGCAACAGAACTGCCGCGCCGCCTACCCGCCCGTCGGCCGGGACGTGTTCGTCAAGGCGCTGGTGACGTTGAAGAACGACCCGCAACGCGGCCCGTCGAACGACGTGGAGCGGTTCGAGCCGTGCCCTCCGCCGGCGTCGGCCGTCGCCCCGCCGAACCCGTTCGCCGTCCCCCTCACGCCCCCCGACGCCGAGAGGGAAGGGGGCAAGCAATGACCTTCGCCGAACGCCGGACCACGGGGTTCGCGTTCGGTGCCAACCGCGAACCGCCCGCCGCGCTGGTGGGCGGGTTCGTGGTCGGTAGCCTCGACGCGCCCCGCCAAGTGGTCCGAGCGGAACCCCTGTTCCGCGCCTACCACGAACTGGAACTGCCGGCCGGGTTCGACCCCGACCGCGAAGCCTTCCACACCGTCTACCAGTACCCGCAAGCCGAGTACGTCGCGCATGTGCGGCAACGCGGCTCGCCGAAGGGGTACGCCGGCCCCGCCGCCTGCTGCCGGGTGCCGTGGGACATCGACCGAGAACGCGACCTCGACGCCGCGCTCGCCGATACCCGCAAGCTGGTGGCGAAGCTCCGCGACCGCTACGGCCCGCTCGCCGACCGCGGGCTGTCGGTGTTCTTCAGCGGATCGAAAGGCTTTCACCTGTCGTTGCTGTCGGTGCCGGGGTTCGACCCGATGCCGCACACGCCGGCAGACCCAGGATGACTCCGACGCGCATCGCTCGCCCTCCCGATGGTGTCTCTACCTTACCGGACGGCGTACACTGGCACCACCTCCGTAGTTCCTAGGTTTTGCGCCATGTTACGCAGGTTGTGAAGCGGTCTCAGGTTCAGGATTGATCGTCTCCTCCCAACAAGCGAATGAATCGCCCGCGATGAAGCGGAACGCCTCCAGGCAATACGCGCGAGCCACATCCTCGGAGACGAACGCGGACGCCTGCCGCGTGGTCAGCAGAAGCAGCGGCGGCTGCCAGTCTTCGGCCGCCAATGCAGTGCGAAAGTTCACAATGTGCTGAGGACGGTCGTTGAACATCTGTCGGCCATTGGACAGCGTCCCGCCGCGCGAGCGATGGAGGTTACACTCCGGATCGAGGACGAGAATGCCCGCGACGCCGAGCGGGTCTTGCCGCACGGCCGCAAGAATCGTGCGGAGGGATTCCGGCGGTGCGATCCACATCTTTCCGGACTGCCACCACGGCGCGGGCGAGGTGGCGGGAAGTGTCGCATGGGGCCACGTCAGCCAGAGTTGGGCGGACAAGTCCTGGGAATGCGGGACGACGATCCAGACGCCGCCTTCTGGCATCGCGGCCAAGCGTGCGAACTGTCTGGCGGCTTGCGAGACACCGGGATACCGGCCGACGAACCAGCCGACGTGATCCCGACCCAACTCATCCGCCGTTGCGGCGTCGATTCGGACCAAACCCAGTGGAGTCTCATCCGAACGCTTGACGAGCCGGCCGTGGATGCGGGCCGTCGGGTATCTCGCACGGAGCCAGTCGGGTGGCGAGTCGGAGGTCATGGCACCGCCTCCAGTTTGGCACCGCAGTCGCCACAGAACTTCGCCTTCGCGGTGCGCGGGGCTTTGCAATCGGGACAGACGCCGGCTTCGACCGCCGGGGGCGCGGCGGGCGATTGGACGAACACGGCCGGGATCGCCAGTTCCGCTCGAATGGCATCGAGCAGCGAGAGTGCCGCCGTCTTAGAAAGCATCTGAAAACCGGCCTCGCCTCGCGGCGGTGAATTTGTTACCTGTTTCGGTCATGACACGCAAGCCGTACCCGACCGACCTGACGGACGCC
>JAYTTN010000159.1:0-29430 GCA_043745295.1 Fimbriiglobus sp.
GGGCGACGTCGCCCGCTCCTGAAGTCGCGGCGAAGACATCATCCGGGAGTTCCCCATGCGACGGATCGCGATCCTGAACCAGAAGGGCGGCGTCGGCAAGACGACCACCACCGTGAACCTGTCGGCGGCCCTGGCGAACATCGGCCGGCGGGTGTGCGTGCTGGACCTCGACCCGCAGGCGCACGCCAGCACGCACCTCGGCGTCGAGCCGGACGGCACCGTGCCCAGCATGTACGACGTGCTGGTGAGCGGTCGCCCGCTGGCCGCCATTCGCCAGTCGGTGGACGACAACTTGTGGCTCTGCCCGGCGGACATCAACCTGGCGGCGGCGGAGGTGGAGTTGGCCGGCGTCGTCGGCCGCGAAGTGATCCTCCGCGAAAGTTTGGCGCAAGACGACGAGCGGTTCGATTACCTGCTCATGGACTGTGGCCCGTCGCTGGGCGTCCTCACGCTGAACGCCCTGGCCGCCGCCGACGAAGTGTTCATCCCCCTTCAGCCGCACTTCCTCGCCCTGCACGGCATGAGCAAGCTACTGGAAACCACCGCCCTCGTCACGCGGCGCATCAACCCCCGCCTTCGGGTGACGGGCGTGGTGGTGTGCCTGTACGACGCGCAGACGAAGCTGGCCCAGGAAGTGGTGAACGACCTGAAAGCCTTCCTCGACAAGAGCCGAGGTCTGAACGTGCCGTGGAGCGAGGCGACGGTGTTCGACACCCGCGTGCGGCGGAACGTGAAGCTGGCCGAGTGCCCCAGCCACGGCAAATCGATCTTCCGCTACGCGCCGAACTGCCCCGGCGCGACCGACTACGCGGCCCTGGCGAACGAGGTCATCGGCGGCGGCGCGATGGGCGACGTGGACATCACCCCGAAAGTGGCCGGTGAGGTCGAGGAACCGCTCGCCGTCGCGGGGTGATGTGGGGGTTTGCCGCGAGGCATCGCCGAGCGAGTCGGCCGATGCGCTCGGCGATGCCTCGCGGCAAACCCTTTTCACCTCCGCGCCAACACCCGCAGCTCCTTGGGCAGCGGGAAGCTGACGTGTTCCTCGCGGACGGAGCGGTGTTCGACGGTCGCCCCGAAGCGGTCGATGAGCCGGTTGACGCAGTCCTGGACGTGTTCCTCCGGGGCGCTCGCGCCGGCCGTCAGCAGCACGGTGTCCGTCGGCCGGAACCACTCGTCCCGCAGCTCGCTCACGCGGTCGATCAGGTACGCCGCCTTGCCGTTCTGCCGGGCGATCTCGGCCAGCCGGTTGCTATTGCTGCTGTTCTGGCTGCCCAGCACCACCACCACGTCCGCCTCCGGCACGATGTCCCGCACCGCCTCCTGGCGGTTCTGGGTGGCGTAGCAGATGTCGTCCTTGCCGGGGCTGACCAGTTGCGGGTAACGGGCCTTCAGGGCGGCGATCACTTCCCCCGTCTCGTCCACGCTCAGCGTCGTCTGCGTCAGCACGGCGATCCGCACGTCCGCCGGCAGCGTCAGGGCCGCCACGTCGTCCACGTCCTCGACCAGCACCATGTGCGCCGGGGCCTCGCCCATCGTGCCGATCACCTCGTCGTGCCCCTCGTGCCCGACGAGGACGATGGTGAAACCTTCTTTGGCGTACTTCACCGCTTCCAGGTGAACCTTGGTGACGAGCGGACAGGTGGCGTCGATGGCCCGCAGGTTCCGCGCGGCGGCTTCGGCGCGGATGGCCGGCGACACGCCGTGCGCGCTGAACAGCACCGTCTGGCCGTCGGGCACGTCCGATAGCAGATCGACGAACACCACCCCCCGGCCGGTGAACCGCTCGACGATGGGCCGGTTGTGGACGATCTCGTGGTACGCGTAGAGGGGGGTGCCGAACGCCGACAGGGCCGTCTCCAGCGCCTCGATGGCCATGTTCACGCCGGCACAGAAGCCGCGCGGGTTGGCGAGGATGAGTTTCATACGGCGGCTCCGGGAGAACGGTCCTCACTCACTTTATCCGGCAGAGCAACCGCCGGCGCGGATGTGCCGACAACTCGCGGGCCAAAACGACGGCGACCGCGCCTCCGAAGGGAGGCGCGGCCGGCGGGGAACGCGGCGGATCACCCTCAACTCACTTCGGCATGTCCGGCAGCGGGGCAGGGATGGCCGCTTGCAGGTACTTGGCGGCGGCCTGGTTGACGGCGTCGTCCGGCAGGCCGAACGCCACCTTGTACCCGACGCGGGGGAAGTAGTCGCGGTAGCTGATGACCTTCGCCCCCTTCTTGTCGGCCTCGCTCAGGGCGGTGGCCAGGGAACCGCGGAGGTTCTCCTTCTCCTTGGTCAACCCCTCGCCCAAGGCCCCCGGCGCGATGAGCGGGAATTCGCCGCGGATGGCGTAGGCCGTCCGCTCGGTCGGCCCGCCGTTGGCCCACTTGCCGGTGGCCAGGTCCCAGTACCCGTCCACCGTCACCCCCGCCTTACCCAGTTCGCGGGCCACCTGCTTGATGTCGTCGGTGCCGTTGCCGTCCACGTCGAAGATGCCGATCAGGACGACGTGGTCGCTGTTGCCCTTGCTCCAGGCGGCGTTGTACAGGAAGTCTTCCGCCATGATCGCCTCGCGGGTGTCGTCGTACTCGCCGGTGATGAGCGCCTTGGCCAGATTCGGCCCGAGGATCTCGACCACCTCGACGGTCCCCTTCGGCTGGAACATCTTCACGGCGTTCCCCTCGCGGTCGCGGACGGGGCGGCCTTTCGGGTCGAACACCTGGCGGATGCGGGACTGCTCGCCCTTGTCCTGGTAGTCGAGCGGCTGGATGCTGAACGTGACGCCGGTCTGGAGCTTGTCGGCGCTGCCCAGGTTGATCTCCACCGCGCTCCCGCGGCGGGACACCACCTTGCCCTTCGGCTGGTCGAACGGCAGCACCGCCTTCTTCGCCTCGTCCTTCCGGCGGTCGGAGTCCAGGCGGTCCTGCGCGTCCTTCAGTTTCGCATCGCTCGCCGCCTTCTCGATCTCGGCCTGGTTCTTGGCCTGCGCCGCCTTGCCGAGGGCGTCGCGGAAGCCGGCCGAATCGCCGACGTAGGCTTTGGCGGCGTCGTCCTTCGCCTTGGCCACGCTCTCCACCACCGTCTTCTTCTCGGCCACCGTGTCCGTGCGGGCCTTGTCCAGATCCTCCTTCGCTTTCGCGTAGTCCGCGGCGGCCGTGTTGTACGCGGCGATGGCCGCTTCAGCGTTGGCCTTGGCGAGGGTGGCCTGGGTGCGGATCTTCTCGGCGGCCGCCACCAGCCGGAGCGATTCCTGCGGCAGGGTCGTGTTGCGGCTCGGCAGCACCTTGCTGCCGGTCTTCGGCGACTCCGGCAGGTTCTTGCCGTCGGCCCAATCCCAGGCCAGGAAGTCCGTCGGGTCGAAGTCCAGTTTCTCGGCGGCGGCCACCCGCTTCAGGCCGTCCCGGACGCTGCTCATGAGGGCCTGCTGCTCGACCCGGAGCGGGTCGGTGCTGGGCACCCCGGACAGGGTCGTCTTCTCGTCGGCGGACAGGTCGGCCCCGACGAACGCCTTGTACATGGCCACCCGCCGCCGCTCGGCGATGAGCAGGTCGGTCGCCTTCTGCGCGGTCGCCTTCTCGGTCTTGACCTTCTCGTTCGCGCCTTCGATCTCGGAGTTGAACTGGTACGCGAACACGCCCAGGGCGATGCTCGTGATGACGAAGAAGGCGAGGGCGATGATGAGGCCGATCTTGCCTTCGCCGCCGGATTTCGACTTGGCCATGCCGGGCACCTCGGGGAGTCGTGATGTGGGTCGTGGAGCGGCCGGGGCGGCGCGAGTTGTCAATTGAGTTTAAAAGCGCCCGTCCGGGGATGCAACCGGAAAGGCGGGCGATCCGCGTGCCACTCCCGGAATTATACCGGTCGTAGCGGGCGGCGCGAAAAGGCCGGGGGGAATTGTCGCGCGTCGGTCGCCGGCGTGCGTCGGGGTGACGGAAGCCGGGGGCGGGGATATCGTTGCGGGGTAGGCCACCGCGACCCGAGGGTTCCACGGCATGTCTCCTCCCGCCGAGCCGTCTTGTCGTTGGTGGCACTCCGCGCTCGGCTACCTGCTCGCGGTGGGGGTGACGGCGGCGGTCCTGAGCGAGGGGATGCACCTCCGCGACGCCGACTTCTGCTGCCCGTTCGCCTACGACAACGACGCGCTGCTCATCCTACCGATGGCGAAGGCCGCCGTCGAGCGGGGCAGCCACTGGCGGAACGAACGGCTCGGCGCGCCCGGCATCCAGGAGCTGCACGACTTCCCCGTCGTGGACCACTTGCACTTCGCCGCCATCTGGCTGATCGGCCGGTTCACCCCGGACGCCGTCGTCGCGTTCAACCTGTTCTACCTGCTGACGTACCCGCTGACGGCGGTGACCGCGATGGCCGTGTTCCGCCGGTTCGGGGTGTCGGTGCCGCTGGCGGCGGCCGGCGGCATTCTGTACGCCTTCCAGCCGTTCCACTACCTGCGGGGCGAAGTCCACTACTTCCTGTCGGCCTACTACGTCCTGCCGCTCGCGCTGATGGTGGCGCTCTGGACGTGCCTGGGACGGCTGCCGTTCTTCCCGACCGAAGCGGACGGCGTTCGGCGGTTCCGCCTCCGCGACCGCCGCGGGTGGGCGGCGGTGCTGATCGCCGCGCTCACGGCTTCGGCCGGCGCGTATTACGCCTTCTTCAGCTGCGCGGTGCTGGCGGCGGCCGGCGTGTACGGGTGGGCGGCGGTCGGCACCTGGCGGGCGGCGGTGTCGGCGGCGGTCGTCATCGCGGTCGTGGGCGTCGGCGGCGTGGCCAACCACCTGCCGACGTTCCTGTACCACGCCCGGTACGGCGAGAACACCCGGCCCACGACGCGGCTGACCGAGGAGGCCGAACTGTACGGCATGAAGCTGGCCCAGTTGGTGCTGCCCGTCGGCGGGCACAACTGGCAGCCGCTCAACCGCATCCGCGCCGATTACGACTCCCGCGGCGACCGGCCGTGCCAGAACGAGAACGAGTTCTCCCCGCTCGGCCTGATCGGGACCGTCGGATTGGTGGGGCTGATGGTGTCGGCGTTCCTGCCGGGGCGACGGCCGGGCACCATCCGGGCAGTCGCGGGGCTGACCCTGTTCGCCGTCCTGCTCGGCTCGGTCGGCGGCGTCGGCGCGCTGTTCGCGCAGCTGGTCAGTCCGCAGGTGCGGTGCTTCAACCGGATCAGCATCGTCATCGCCTTCCTGGCCCTGTTCGCGGCGGCGTGGGTGTTGAACCGGGGACTCGGCCGGCGGCCCGTGGCCGGGATCGCGGTCGCCGTCCTGCTCACCGGCGTCGGCCTGTGGGACCAGTTGAACAACCAGTGGTTCCGGCCGACCGGGTACGCCAGGGAGATGGCCGCGGCGGCCGACAAGTACCGCGCCGACCGCGCCTTCTTCGAGCAGGTGGAGGCCCGGTTCGCGGACGTGCCGGACGCCGACGCCGCCATCCTGACGTATCCGTTCATGCAGTACCCGGAGTCGGTGCCGGTGGAGGGGGTGGCCGCCTACGACCACGTCCGCGGATACTTGCACACCACCCGCCTGCGGTGGAGCTTCGGGGCGATGGCCCACCGCGAGTGGGACGGCGTCCTGCGGGTGGTGTGCGACCAGCCGCCGCCGCAGATGCTGGCCCGCCTCCTCCGCCTCGGCTTCCGCGGCCTGCTGCTCGACCGCCGCGGGCTGCCGCCGGCCCGGTGCGCGGCCTTCGAGGACGAACTGCGGAAGGCCCTCGGCGGCGGCGAGCGGATCGCGCATTCGGACGGCCGCCTCGTCTTCTACGACCTCCGCAGCTACGCGGCGGCCGTCATCGGCAGTTCCGGCCGCGAGGCGTTCGACCGCGCCGCCGCCGCCGAGCGGGAGCGGGTGTCGGTCCTCTGGCTGAAGGGATTCTTCTGCTACCAGCCGGTCGGCAAGGAGAACCACGGCCGGCTGGCGCGGACGGCGGCCCAGATCGTGTTCGTCAACCCGACCGACACCCCCCGCGTCGTCCGCGTCCGCTTCCACCTGGCCACCCTCAGCAAGGAGGTTTCGCCGGTCGCGTTCTCCGGCGAACTCTGGTCGGAGGAGTACCCGGAGGTGGGCGACGGCCGCGCGGTGCTGGTCGAGCGGACGCTGACGGTGCCGCCCGGCCACCACCCGGTGAACGTCCGCGGCCACCCGCCGGCCAGCTTCTACACGACCGACTCGCGCCAGCTCTTTCTGGTGCTGAACCTGTTCGAGATGACCGAGGTGGAGTAGCCGGGCGAGGCGTCCGGAGAAATGCGCGGAACGCGGGTTGCGAGGTTGCGAAGGTCCGCGGTCACGGGCGGAAGCACTGCCCCTGGGGCAGTGGCGGGGAAATAGCCGACCGGAGCGCCGGTGGCCCCACCTCTCGCCCCACGACGTGGGGGAGAGGTGTTGGGTGGTGGCATCGTCCGCTCCGGCGACGGAGCCAGCCGCGCCCGCCCCACTTCTCACCCCACGACGCGGGGGAGAGGTTCACCAGAGGCCCCGCCCGTAACGAGAGCCACCGACGGGAGCGTTTCATCCTGCCAATAGCCCTGGGTCGGGTTTCTTCCCCAGCTACCGACCTACCGTCGTGCCCTCGCATCCGCTACTCTTTCCCTATCCCGCCTGACACCAACTCCACCACTCCCGGAGTGCCGTTCCCATGCGTCTCTTCTCCCTGCCGCTGCTCGCGCTGGCCGTCGGCGTGTGCGTCGCCGCCGAGCCGCCGGCGCCGCCCGCCGAGTTCGTCCCCAACCAGACCGCCGCCAAGCCCGCCCCGTTCGACGCGAAGCTCGTCGATCAGGGCAAGTGGAACCCGCGCCTGAAGGGCATCCTCGCCCCCGACGGGTTCAAGACGGAGATCGTCGCGGACGAATCGGTCGTCACCAACCCGGTCGGCATGACGTTCGCCCCGGACGGCACCTTCTACGTCATGGAGTGGAAACCCGACCCCGGCCGCGAGTGGTACCCGCTGGAGGAGACGTTCCGCTACCGCGACGGCTCCACGAAAAAGATCACGACGATGAAGAAATTCGTCACCGACCCGGTGAAAGTGCTGCGGTACAACCCCGCGAAAGGCGTCTTCGACAAGTCCGAGGTGATCTTCACGGACGAGTTGCCGTCGAGCATCCTGTGGCACGACGGCTGGCTGTACACCACCGGGCGGGGCACCGTCCGCCGGCACAAGCAGTCGAAGGCCGGCGGGCCGTGGGACGTGCGCGAGATCATCGCCCAGGGGTTCTGCGGCTTCCACCACCACCAGGTGTCGGGCCTGACCATCGGGCCGGACGGCTGGCTGTATTTGACCAGCGGGGACGACGACAACTTCGTCGAAGGGTCGGACGGCAGCCGGGCCACCGTGATGCGCACCGGGGCCGTGTTCCGCTGCAAGCCGGACGGCAGCAAGATGGAAGCGTTCTCCATCGGCTACCGCAACCCATACCGCGACGTGGTGTTCGACGAGCGGGGCAACATCTTCCACTCGGACAACGACCAGGAGGACGGCAGCAAGTTCCAGGGCTGCCGCATCGTGCATGTGGCCGAAGGCAGCGACTTCGGCTGGCGACTGTTCCCCGGCGCGAAGTGCTGCCGGACCGACTTCGTGCGCGGGGCCGTGGCCGGCGAGCTGCCCGGCAAGGTGCCGCCGATGATCAAGACTGGCCGCGGCTCGCCGGCCGGCGTGCTGCTGTACCAGGACACGCAACTGCCGAAGCAGTATCAGGGCCTCATGTACTACCCGGACGTGTACCGCAAGCTGATCCGCGCGTACACCGTCGCGCCGAAAGGGTCCACGTTCGAGATCACGCACGAGTTCGAGTTCATGAAGTCCGACGACCCGCTGTTCCGCCCGTGTCAGATGGTGACGGGGCCGGACGGGGCCATCTACGTCTGCGACTGGCGCACCGACTCCGGCGGCGCGGGCAAGCTGTGGGGCGACGGCGCGCACGGCCGCATCTACCGGATGACGTGGGTGGGCGGCTTCAAGGGTTCCCCGTCGTCGGCCATCGACCCCCGGCCGATGGACACCTGGGCGAAGCGGTGCGGCCCGCAGGCCACGACGGAGGCGCTGGCCGAGGCGCTGAAGAGTCCCGAATTCACCGTCCGCGACCTGGCGCAGAAGGAACTCGTCCGCCGCGCGGCCACCGATGCGGACAAGGTGCGTGGGGTGTTCGCCAAGATGTTCACCGACGCCGGGCAGCCGGCCGTCCTGCGGATCTGGGCGGCGGGCGGGCTGGCGCAGTTGTGGAACGACGACGTGCGGAAGCAGCTCCTTGTGGTGCTGAACGACGAGACGGAAGCGGACCTCCGTCGGACGGTCGCCGACCTGCTGGGCCGGAATGCCGCGAAGACCGACTTCGCCGTGAACGAGGCGCTGACGAAGCGACTCGCGGATGAATCGCTCGCGGTGCGGCGGGCGGCGGCGCTAGCGCTCGGCCGCATCGGGGCCGACGGCTCCGCCGACGCCGTCATCAACGCCTGGAAGGCCGACGACGGCAAGGAACTCTATTTGGCCGCCGGCTACGTCCGCGCGTTCGAGCGGGTCGGCAAGCCGGCGATGGCCGCGCTGCTGGCGGTCGCCACGTCGGGCAAGCCGGCGGACCTCGACAAGGTGGTTCGCGCGTTCGCCGGGATGCGGACACGGGAGGCCGCCGACGCGCTGCCGGACCTGATCGCCAACGCGCACCTGAAGCCGGAGCAGCGGGCGGACCTGATCCGCTCGTACACGAACTACATCTTCGAGACGCCGGTCAGCCTGGAGCCGCTGGCCGAGTTCCTGGCCAAGCGGCCGAAGGAAGTCGCGGCGGTTCAGATCGCCGGGCTGGACGTGATGGCCGAGGCGAACAGCCTGGGCGGCGGCAAGCCGGCCGCGTTCGTCATCAGTCTGCTGAACGCCGACGACGAAGCGGTGCGGCTGGCGGCGCTCTCCGCCGTGGAGAAGAACCGCATCGCCAGCGCCGCCGCAGCGCTGAAGGCGATGTTCGTGGACGGCAAGAAGTCGCTGGCCGAGCGGACGGCGATCCTGAAGGCCATGCGGGCGATCCCGGACGCCAGCTTCGCCACCGCCGTCCGCGCGGTGCTGGAAGCGGCGACCGAACCGGCGGCGGTGAAGGCCGAGGCGCTGCGGACGCTGGCCGCGTTCGACCCGCCGGCGGCGCGCAAGCTGGCCGAGGCGCTGCTGGAAAACCCCGACGCGGCGCTCATCACCGAAGCCATCGCCACGCTCGGTTCGACCAAAGACGGCGCGAAGCTGATCGGCGAGAAGTACCTCGCCAAGAAGCTGCCCCGCGACCTGTTCCCGCGCGTGTCCGAGAGCCTTCGCAAGTTCCCCGACGACCCGGCGATTGCCAAACTGAACGCCGAGGTGATGAAGGGCGGGCTGCTGCTGTCCACGCAACCGGCCGAGATCGAGAAGATGCGGAAGCTGGTGCAGGACAAGGGCGACGCCAAGCGCGGCAAACTGCTGTACCTGAACACCGGCCTCGTGGCGTGCGCGTCGTGCCACCGGCTGGAGGGCGTCGGCGGCGCGGTCGGTCCGGACCTGAGTCGCATGTGGGAGACGCAGTCGCTGGAGAAGCTGATTGAGGCCATCGTCGAGCCGAGCAAGGAGATCAAGGAGGGCTACCAGACTTACGAGGCCGTCACGCTGGACGGCCAGTCGGTGAAGGGGCTGAAGGTGGCGGAGAGTTCGACGGACGTGACGATCCGCGAGGCCACCGGCCGGGACGTGCGGCTCAAGCGCGCCGACCTGGACGTGCTGAAGGCGTCCAAGATTTCGCTGATGCCGGACAACGTGGTGTCGCAGCTCGGCTACGACCAGTTCATCGACCTGCTCGCGTTCCTCAAGAGCCGCCCGCAGCAGGAGTCGCTGCGCGGATTGCTGCTGGAATACAGCGTGCTGACCGGCGTGCCGGCCGACCTGAAGGCGAGCCACCCGGCCGAGAAGACCCCGGACCCGACGGCCAAGGGTTGGACGCCGAAGGCGGTGGACCCGAACGGCCTGCTGAACGTGAAGGGGTTCGTGCCGACCGACGCGACCGGCGTCTACGCGCTGGCCTACGTCTTCTCGCCTAAGAAGCAGACGGCGCAAGCAACCCTGCTGGCCGACGACCCGATCCGCGTCTGGGCGAACGGCAAACTGGCGTTCGAGCGGCCGGTGGTGAAGTTGCAGAAGTTCGAGGTCGAGGAGAAGTTCAACGTCGAACTGAACGAGGGGTGGAACCCGCTGCTGGTGAAGGCGGTGACGACCGGTCAGACGCACCGCCTCGGGCTGCAACTGGCGGGGACCGAGCTGCGCACCGCGACCAAGCCGGAGGGGAAGTGAAGTTGTTTCTGGTGGCACCGGCTTCCAAGCCGGCGTTGTTCGAACCCGGCCCCGATGGGCCAAAAGGAGGACCGCTATGCCGGCGCACGACTGGACCCGCGTCCAATCCGGGCTGTTCCACCACTTCCACCAGGACTGGTGTACCGAGATCGCCCGCGCGCTGAACCGCGGCCTGCTGCCGAAGGGCGTGTACGCGCTCGTCGAGCAGCGGGTGGACGGGCCGGAGCCGGACGTGATCGCGGTGCAGTCGAACCGGAAGCCGTCGTCCGGCGGCGGCACAGCCACCCTCGCCGCACCGAGAACGAAACTCTCCACCCGCACGGTGTCGGACGCCGCGCGGTACGCGGCGCGGGCGAACCGCATCAGCGTCCGGCACCCGCTCGGCCACGTCGTCGCGGTCATCGAGGTGGTGTCGCCCGGCAACAAGGACAGCAAGAACGCCATGCGGTCGTTCGTGGCGAAGGCGGTCGAGTTCCTCCGCGCCGGCGTTCACCTGCTGATCCTGGACCTGTTCCCGCCGTCCGACCGCGACCCGCAGGGCATCCACGGGGCCATCTGGGACGAACTGGCGACCGAGCCGTTCGCCCTCCCGGCCGGGCAGCCGCTGACGCTGGTGTCGTACCAGGTGGCCGAGGACACCGTCGCGCACATCGAGCCGCTCGCCGTCGGCGACGTGTTGCCCGACATGCCGCTGTTCATCACCCCGGACGCGCACGTGCCGGTCCCGCTGGAGGCGACGTACACCGCGACCTGGGACGCCGCCCCGGAGCCGATCCGCGACACCGTGACGGGGGACGTGGAGGCGGGGTGACACCTCACCCTAGAGCGGCTAGCCAGTCGCCGGCGGCGCGCAGCACTCGCACGACGAGGATGCCGGTGTCGGTCGGCGTGTAGATGATGAGCCGGGCGGTGAACCGCGTGACGGGTACGACGCGAAGGCCGGGGCAGTTCGGCGCGGGCGGATCGACGAGCGGGAACGCCAGCGGCATCGCGGCCACCTTCTTGGCCGTCGCGTCGAGCCGGGCGAGGAACAAGTTCGCCACACGAGTACCGCAGTCTGCTTCGAGTTCGTCCGCCGCCCAGTCGATGTCGGCAGTTGCCGCCGGCGCGTAGTCCACGTTCATGGCTCGCCTCCCGCTCGGCTGGTCACCTTCGCGGCGAGAACCCGTCGCCGTTCCGCCCAGAAGGCGTCGTCTCCCGGCACTGGGGGGCCACTCGCCATGCCCTCGTCGAGCAGCTTGTGCAACTCCTCGCGGGTGCGGAAGTGCGGCGGACGGGTGGAACCGGCCTCGTAGTCGTCCGTCAGCGAGTCCACGACGAACTCGTCCACCGACGCGAACCCGGCGGCGGCGGCCTTGCGTTCCAGGGCCGCCCGCATGTCGTCCGGCAGTGTGATGGTCATCGGCAATTTCCTCCGTGGTGAAGTCGGTCGGTATTCTATCCCACCGCCGCCAGGATGGCGTTCAGCACGTCGCCGTCGGACGGCAGCGCGGTGGGCAGCAGCACGCGGAGCGGAATGGGCACCTCGTCCAACCGGTAGGCGGTGCCGGGCCTGTGGACGCCGTACACGGCCGTGGTGAACTTGACTGCCGCCGGGATGTCGGTCGCGGCCCCGGGCGGGTCGAGTACGATGACAGGGATTGTCTTCAGATGAGCGAGCGCGGCAAACGGCAAGTCCTTCGCGGTCTCGGAGCCGACCAGCACGCAGGCGTCCGCTTCCTTCCGCGCCAGGATGTCCGGGCCGGTGAACTCGCCGGGGTTGTAGCGCGGGTAGCCGGCCGAGAAGTTCACGCCGAACGGGTAGCCGGTCTGCCACGCTAGCACCGAGTCGGCCCCGGCCACGTCGCCGTACCGCCGCATCCGCCGCGCGTAAAACCGCCGCCGGGCGGCCGGGTCGGGGTGGTCGTTCAGGTCGGTGACGAGTTGCAGAAGGGCTTCGATGACCCGGTGCGCGTGCGGCTGTTGCGTCAGCCCGGTGCCGAAGAAGACGATGCCGAAGCGGGCGGCGAGCATCTGGCGAGCCGCGACCGCCAGGGAGTGGCCCTCCGGAAGACAGCCACTCCCTGGCGGTCGCGGCTCGTCAAGCAGTCCCCGACACCGCGTCCGCAACTCCCACAGCGCCTCCCAGTGGCGGCCGGGTTCGACTTTCACGAACAGGTCCGCCGCCTTCGCCGTTTCGGTTTCAACTTCGTCCACGACGACCAGCGTTCGGCCCGGTCGCGACGGACAGTAGCGTTCGATGTGCCGGGGGTGCGTGGCCAGCGGGTCGCTGCCCCAGAAGATGACGAGGTCCGCGCGCTGCTTGACTTCGCCGAGGGTGCAAGTGGATTCGCCGACTTGCTGAAGGGCGAGAATGGACGGGGCGTGGCCGGTGCTGGCGGTCGTGTCGATGGTCGCGCCGATCCGATCCGCCAGCGCCACCGCCGCCCGTTGCCCTTCGGTGGTGCTACGGGACAGCCCGTAGATGAGCGGGTACTTCGCGGCTTTTAGCAACGCCGCCGCGCGGCGGACATCCGCTTCGAGTGACACCGCGTTGTCACCGGCCGACTGCGCCAGGAACCACGGCTCGGCCAGCCGGCAAGCGCGTTCGGCCGACACGACGCGGCCGCCGTCCACGGCGACGGTCAGGTCGTCGCACACGCACCCGCACACGGTGCAGGCGACATCGGTGAAGGTCTGGGACATGAGGGGTATCGTACTCACCCGCCGCCACTTCTTCCCCGGCACGGGATCGACGACCCGCCGTCACTTCGCGAACCCGCTGGCCCGCATGGGTTCCTCCAACTCGGTGCCGCGGCGCAACAGGAGCAGAAGCGGCGTCGTCATCATCGTGGTCAGCACGGCCATCAGCACCAGCATGCAGAACAGGCTCTGCGGGATGACGCCCAGGTTGTACCCGACGTTGATGACGATCAGTTCCATCAGGCCGCGGGTGTTCATCATCGCCCCCACGGCGGCCGACTCGCGGACGGAGAACCCGCACAGCCGGGCGGTGACCCCGCAGCCGGCGAGCTTGCCCACGACTGCCGTCGCCAGGACCGCCGCCGCGACCAGCCACAGCGTCGCCCCGCCGAGGCTGCCCATGTCCGTCCGCAGGCCGGTGTAGGTGAAGAAGATCGGCAGGAAGAAGCCCGTCACCACGTCGCGGAGGCGGGCGGCGGCGGCCGTTCGCAACGCTTCTTGATCCGACAGCGCGGCCCCCAGCAAGAAGGCTCCGAAGATGGCGAAGATGCCGATCAGCCCCGTGGCGATGGCGCACCCGAACAGGGCCACGAACAGCACCGCCAGCGCGGTCAGGCTGAGGCTCCCGCCGTTCGCCGCCATACTCCGGCGGAAGTACCCGACCAGAATCGGCCGCAGCACCAGGAACACGAACGCCGCGAAGCCGACCGTCAGCCCGATCATCGTCGCGGTTTGCCACGGGTCGTACCCGGCCGCTCCCGCCTTCGCGGCCGACACGATGGCGGCCACGCTGGCCAGCATGATCCAGCCGATGGCGTCCTCGACGGCGGCGGCGGTGATGACGATGGCCCCCAGCCGAGTGCGGGTGATGCCCATCTCCAGCATCATCCGGCCGAGGACCGGGATGGCCGTGATGGACATCGCCACGCCGACGAACAGCGCCATGTGGAGGAGCGGAATCGACTTGCCGTCCGGGTTCATCGGCACGCCGTCGGTGGCCGCGCCGAGGATCGGGTAGATGCCGGTGGCCAGCCCGACGCCGAGGCCGAACGGCACCACCACGCCGACCAGCGAGATCGCCAGCGCCGACCGGCCGTTGCCTTTCAGGTGGCCGAACTCGAACTCCAGGCCGATCAGGAACAGCAGGAAGATGAGGCCGAGTTCCTTCAGCACCTCGAACACCTTCTGGAAGGTGACGCGGGCCAGGTCCGGATCGACGCCGGGCAGGTGCGGGTAGAAAACGGCTTGGAAGGTTTCGCCGAAGAACGCCCCGAACAGCGACGGGCCGAGTAACAGCCCGGCTACAGTCTCGCCGATGACGGCCGGCTGGCCAAGCCGCCGCGCGACGACGCCGGCCAGCCGCGCGACGGCGATGATGACGACGAGCTGCGTGAGGACCGGAACGATCAGGTCTTCGACGTGCAGCTTGCTCAGGGCGGTGGCGGCCTGCGAGACGGCGAGATCGGCAAACGGCGGCATGGCGGGGAGTTGCTCCGGCGGCGGGATCGACACCCGCGATACCGCCGCGGGGTGTGAGCCTTACGCGGTCACCTGCCCTTCTTCTTGCCGGGGTTGGTGATGGTCAAGACGCCGCTGGTCTCTTTCACCTCTAACCCGGCTTCGAGTGCGAGCAGGCGGATGGCGGTCGGGAACGGTACGTTCGTCCAGTGCGGAGACACGGTCTTGTTCCGGCGGGTGCCGACGGCCGGGTCGAAGGCGACCACCTTGCCGTAGCGGAAGGCGATCTGGCGGGCGGCGTCGTACACGGTCTGCTCGGTCGCCGCGTGGCTGACCAGCGGCTCGCGGCGGAGTCGGGCGGCGGGGGTTCCATCCTTCCGATCGTCCGCGAAGCATTCGGCTACGGCCGCCGCCGGGGTCGTGATCTCGATGTAATTCTTCCGCACCAGATAGACCGCGTTCAAATCCGCCAGGGCAACCGTCAGGAAGTCGTGGACGGTCAGGCCATTTGGCTTCAGGTCGAGTCGGAACTTCTCCTGGGAGTACGCCTCCTTGTCGGCGTACTCGATGCGGAACAGGTCCTCGCGGAGGATGATCTTCAGCTCCTCCTCGCGGAACTCCCGTTCCAACTTGTCCTTCATCGCCCCCAGGGTCATCTCCTTGATGGACGATTCCCCGAACGACGTTACCTTCTTCTCGTGAAGCACGGCGAGTTGCCGGACCAGCGGGTCGGCCGGTGCCTTCGACGGCGGGGCTTCGGCGAGCGCGGCCAGCGGCAGGACGAACACCAGGGCGAGAGCGCGGAACATCGGCAAGCCTCCGGAGTGACGGGACACAGAAGCGAACGGGCGGCGCGTGCCCGCCGTTGGCGCAAGCCACGAGTGTATCGCTTTCGCGAGGGGCAACGCCAGGTCCGCGAACCTGTCGGCGACGACGATGCGCTCGGGAAACCTCGGCGAAAGGACGAAACCCGCCCCACCTCTCCCCGTTGGGGAGAGGTCGGTTCGAGCGCAGTGAGAACCGGGTGAGGGGCTTCTTCCCTTTCCGAATCCGAACGCCATTGCGACATGAAGAAAGCCCCCCTCACCCGCCTCGTGCCCGGCACGCCCCACCTCTCCCCAACGGGGAGAGGTGGGGCGTGATTGGCTTGCCCCACAACGACGTTGACGCGCCGAAGCGGGAAACCGCACAGGCCATGACCTCCTGAAAGCATCGCCCGGCGCTACAATGGTCCCCATGCTCTCCCTCCCCGAACTGCTGGCGGAACTGGTGCGGCGGCCGTCGGTCAACCCGATGGGCCGCACCGACATTCCCGCCGAACTACTGTACGAGTCCCGCGTCACCGACTTCTGGGAGGGGCAACTCCGCGCCCTCGGCGTCGCCGTCGAACGGCAAGAAGTGCTGCCCGGCCGGTGCAACCTCGTCGCGCGGTACGCGCCGCCGAATCCGCCGTTCGCGCTGCTGTACGAAGCCCACCAGGACACGGTGCCGGTGGACGGCATGGTCATCGACCCGTTCGCCGCGACGATCCGCGACGGCAAGCTGTACGGCCGCGGGGCGTGCGACGTGAAGGCAGGCGGGGTGGCCATGTTCGCCGCCTTCGCCCGGCTGGTGCGGGAGAAACCGGCCGGGTCCGCCGCCGTCACGCTGGCGTTCACGGTGGACGAGGAACACACGTTCCTCGGCATCCAGCACCTGATGACATCCGGGGTGACGGCCGACTTCGCCGTCGTCGCCGAGCCGACCGGGCTGGACATCGTGCGGGCGCACAAGGGCGTTGTGCGGTGGCAACTGGAGACGACCGGCGTGGCGTGCCACAGCTCGACGCCGGAGAAAGGGGTGAGCGCGGTCTATCGGATGGCGAAGGTGCTGGCGGGGGTGGAAGAGTTCGCCAGGCGACTTCAGCAGTCACAGCGGGACGAGTGGCTCGGGTCGCCGACGCTGAGCGTGGGCATGATCGCCGGCGGGGTGTCGCCGAACACGGTGCCCGACCGGTGTATGATCGACATCGACCGCCGGTTGCTGCCGGGCGAATCGGCGGCCAGCGCGGTGGCGGATTTGGATGCGTTCCTGCGGACGTTCCCCGGCATCGACTTCCCGGTCGCGTCCCTGCCGCCGTACTTGGCCTGTCCGTCGCTCGCCCCGACCGGCGGCGAGGCGTTCGTCACCCGCCTCGGCGGCGCGATCGATGGCGTGAACCGGTCGCACCGGGTGGTAGGCGTGCCCTACGGGACGGACGCCAGCAGCGTGCAAGCGGCGGGCGTGCCGGCGGTGGTGTTCGGCCCCGGCGACATCGCCCAGGCGCACACCAAGGACGAATGGGTCGAATTGGCCGAAGTCGAGAAGGCGGCGGAAATCCTGTTTCGGTTCGCGGCCGGGTGATGATGGAGGCGGCGAATCCGGCGCGGCTCAGCTCACTTCCCCTTCTCCTTTTCCTTGACGACGGGGAGACCTCGGGGTCCGACTTCCTGACCCTTGCCCTTGTTCTTCGCGGCCGCCCCGTCGCTCATGCCGGAGTCCTGCGGCGCGGCGGGGTTGACCACCTTGCCGTCGGAGATGGGGTCCGACGAGCAACCGGTCAGAGCGGAAGTGGCAGCCACGAGGAGTAGAGTCAACACGGTTTTCATGAGGGTGTTCCGTGACGGGATTGAGTGGGCGGAATGGACGACAAAAACCCGCGGCGGCCGGGGAGAGTCGGCCGCCGCGGGTCGTGGCGGTCGAGGCTCAGTTGAGGCTGAACACTTCGCCGCCGGCCCGCGTGCTGAGGGCCGGGAGGATGCCGTTGTTGCTGTACGAGATCATGCGGCACGAGCCGTCGCCCATCAGGAACTGCGATCCGGCCGTGTGGAAACTCCAGTAGTGGGAGCCGTCGCAGAAGTACTTCGGCTGGCCCGGCTGGAGGCCGATCTTGGTGGCCGCGCTCGTGCTGTTGCACTGGTACGACGAGGGCGGGAAGGCGTTGCCGGCGGACATGAAGTAGTTGCCGATGGCCAGGTCGTTCGAGGTCATCAGGCAGTCGCCGTTGCCGCGGCCGTCGTACCCGTAGGCGGCGAACGCCCAGCCGAAGTCCAGGTCGCTGCTCGGCGGCCGCTCACCGACCAGCAGGGTGTTGCTGGTGCCGTCGGTGATCTGGACGAGCGTCACCTTCGAGTTCAGGTACATGACCCCGTCGAAGGAGGTCGAGGTCGTGCCGGAGTTGCCCAGGTAGCTGGTGATCGCCTGGTCCTGGGAGATGCCGAAGAGCGCGCCGGGGGCGGACTGGCCGCCGCGAGAGTCGGCCGGACAGGAGAACTGCTTAACCTTGGTGGCGCACATCGGGTTGGACCACGAGTAGTTGTTGACGGTCGTCGCGTACGTCTTCGCCGTGCGGTACATGTTGTCCTGTTCGATGTACGGCAGCACCTGGGCGCACCACGACCACGAGCCTTCGTACGGCGGCTTGTTGTAGTAGTAGGTGGCCCCGATGTTGAACGGCGAGTTGCCGTTGGGCAGGGTGCCGACGGCGTCGTGGTAGTTGTGCAGGGCCAGGCCCCACTGCTTCAGGTTGTTGATGCACTGGGTGCGGGCGGCCGCCTCCCGCACCTTCTGCACGGCCGGCAGCAGCAGGCCGATCAGGATGGCGATGATGGCGATGACCACCAACAGCTCGATGAGCGTGAACGCACGCTTCCGAAACGACTGCGCGAGTCGCATGACGCATCCTCCGGGAAAGGAGAGACGATGAAATGATCCGTGGCGCGCGTCCGTGCGAGCGGACGCCGTCTGAGGGGCCGGCACCACACTCGGCCCGACCACCGACGACGGATACAGACCGCCCGACCACACCGGGAGTGGGTGTGCGGGTGAGAGAGATTGGTGAATATCCGCCGTCGATTGCGAGTAGTCTTAGTGTTAGCAGGGCGTGAGGAGTGCCGCAAGAAGAAAGTCGAAAAATGCGAGGATTCCGCGAACCGGGAACCCGCCACAAACGTCCACCCCCCCGTCACTTCGGCAGCGGCAGCAGTATGGCGTCGGCCGCGCTCTGGCTCCGCACCTTCGACGCGCACCCCAGCACGATCAACCCGTCGGCCCGCACGTCCACCGCGTGGAGCGGCCCCAAATCCAGTTCCTGCCCGCTCAGTTGTTTGCCGTCGGCCACGGCCCAGACCGCGAGGTAGCCCTTGTTCCGCGGGGCGGTGCCGACCGTCACCAGCCTCGTGCCGTCCGGCGTGAACTTCAGCCCTTGGACGTAGCCGGGGTGGGCCACGTCCTTGAGCTTCGGATCGACGGTGTTCTTGAACTCGCGGATGAGTTCACCCGTGGTCGGGTTCCACAGCTTCACGGTGCGGTCGGCCGACCCGGACGCCAGCACCTTTCCGTCGGGCGACAGCGCCAGCGCGTACACCGCGTCCGAGTGGCCGGGCACCTTGTCCGCCGCCGGCTTGATCTCCTTCACCAGCGTGCCGGCGGTCGCGTCGTGAATCTTGATCGACTTGTCGAAACTGCACGAGATGACCTGCTTGCCGTCGGCCGAGAACAGCACCGCGTACACCGGCTGCGGGGTGGCCGGGGCCACCGGCACGTGGGCGTTGATCGCCTTCGGGGCGGTGCCGGCCGGCTTGGTCAGGTCGAACACCCGCACGATGCCGTCCTGCCCGGCGGTGGCCAGTAGCGTCCCGGTCTTGTCGAACGCGGCGGCGTTCACCATGTTCGGGTGTTGCAGGGTGTGCCGCGCGGCGTCGCCGATCGCCTTCCAGCTCCGCAGCGCGAGGTCGCCGGCCGTCAGTAGGGTGGCCCCGTCCGGCGTGTACGCCACCGCAGCCGCCTTCGGGTGCGCGATTTCCTGGAGGACGGTTCCGAACCGCTTGTCCTCCGGCTTCGTCTCGGCCGGGTCGAACTGCGTCAGCCACGTCGTCGCGCGGCCGTCGGCCAGCACCCCGGCGAGGTGGGGCAGCGTCGGGTGGAAGGCCAAGTCCGTCACCTTCGCCGGCGCTTTGAAGCTGCTCGCCTCGGCCGGGTTGGCGGCGCTGAACACCGTGACGGTGCCGTCCGCGTCCGCGACCGCCACGAACGTGTTGGCCTTGTTCGCGGCAACAGCGGTGACGGCCTTCGACTTGCCGAACGTGGCCTCGGTGGCCAGGCTGGCGGCGTTCACCTTGACCGCGCCCTCGCCGGTACCGGCCGTCAGCAGGCTGGCCCCGTTGGCGTAGCCGGTCAGCGGGCCGCCGAACCGCGCCGCGTCCGCGACGAACTTCGTCATTGCCAGCGGCGTGGCCTTCAAGACGCCGTCCGCGCCGGCCGTGTACAGGATCGGCTGCGACGGGTGGAATGCCAGCCCGGCGATCCGTCCGCCGTGCGCGACGAACTGCTCGGCGTGGCCGCCGGGCAGGGAATGCACGGTCGCGGCACCGTTGCCGGCGGACACCGCCAGCCGCGTCTTGTCCGCGTTGAACGCCAACTCCTCGACCTGTGCCGGCTGCTCGGGGAAGGGAATCTCCTTGCCGTCGGCCAGCGTCCAGACCTTTACCACCTTCTGCCCGCTCGCGGCCACCGTCGTCCCGTCCTTGCTGACGGCGATCGTATTCGGCGGCGTGCCGACCTTGCCCAAGTCGCGGATTTTCTTCGCCTCCTTGCCGTCGGTGGTGTCCCACACGGCCACGGCCCCGGCCTCATCGACGACGACGACCTGATTCGCCTGCGGCAGGACGGCGGCGCGGATCGCCTGCTTCGCCGTCGGCCGGCTGCTCAGCGGCTTCGGCTCCTTCGGGTCTTTCGGGGCCTTCTCGTCCGGCTTCGGCAGCGGCCACGTCTCGACGACGCCGAGGGCGGTCACGACGATCAGCTTCGGCTCGGTCGGGTGGAAGGCGACGGCCGACGGCGGCACCTTGAGCGCCAGCTCCCCGCGCGGCTTGCCGTCCGCACCGGCGAGTACCACCTTGCCGCCGGCACTCGCGGCCGCGACGGTGCCGTTGGTCGGGTGCAGGGCGAGGGAAAAGGCTCCCGGCGGCAGCTTTTCCAGCACGGCCTTTACCTCGCCGGTGGCGGTGTTCCAGACCCGCACCGCCTGGTCCTCCAGCGCGACGAACAGTTGCGTGCCGTCGGCCCCGACGACCGCCTGGCGCGGCTTCGCCGGCGGCGCGGCGAGCGGCTTCGGTGCGGCCGGCGGCACAACCGGCCACTGGCGGAGGCTGCCGTCCTCGGCGACGGTCGTCGGCACGCCGGTGGCCGGGTTCACCCACAGGGCTTTCGCCTTGCCGCCGACGCCAATTCCGCCGACCTCCTTGCCGTCGGCGGCGGTCCAGTACTTCAGCACGTTGTCGGTGCCGAGGGTGTACAGCGTCGCCCCGTTGGCGGAATACTGCATGCCGACGACGGACCCGTTGTGCGTGCCCAGCGGCTTGTTCTTCTTCGCGTCGGCGGCGTCCCACAGCAGCATCGGGGACATCCCCCCGGCGGCGGCGAACGTCTTGCCGTCGGGCGACACGGCGATCCGGCTGACGCCCTGCGCGTGCAGCCGTTCCTCGGTCGGCTTGCCGGTCGGCAGGTCCCACACCTTGGCGAAGTTGTCGGTGGAGGTGGTCGCCAGTTGGCTGCCGTCGGCCGAGTACGCCACACTCACCACCAGGTTCTGGTGGCCGGCCTTTCCGGCGATGGTCCGCAGCTCCTTGCCGGTGGTCACGTCCCAGATGCGGGCGGCCTTGTCGAAGCAGCCGGTGGCGACGGTCTTGCCGTCCGGGCTGAAGGCGACCGCGTACACGGTGTCCGGGTGAGCGAGCGGGCGGGGCTGTGGGGCCTGCGCGACGGCGACGGCGGCCAGGGCACCGGCGAACAGGGCGAATGCGACGAGCCGCATGGGGAGGGTCTCGGAGGTGGGAGAGGGGCACGGGCGGGCGGGCAGAAAGAGTTTCGCAACTCCGCCCGCGCGCGTCAACCACCGCCGTCAGTCCGTGGGGTCGAGTGCATTCGTGACGCCGGCCTCATGCGGGCACCTGGTGTACTCCGTCACGCCGCATCAGGCGGACCGGACTGGCGATCCTGCTGGTGACGGCGGCCGTCGTCATCGTCCCGCGAAAGGCCCCGGACGCCGACCCGCCGGCCGCGCCTACCAATGGCGAGTCCGCCCCCTCCGAGCCGCCCCCATGACCGCCCTCCTGCTCATCGCCCACGGCAGCCGCCGCGCCGAGGCGAACGCCGACCTGGACCACGTCGCCGCCGGCATGCGCGCCCGCGGCGGGTACGGCGTCGTGCAGTGTTCGTACCTGGAACTGACCGAGCCGGGCATCACCGCCGGCGGGGTGGCGTGCGTCGTGGCCGGGGCGAAGACGGTCGTGATGCTGCCGTACTTCCTGTCGCCGGGCGTCCACGTGCGGGACGACCTGACCGAGGCCCGCGACGGGCTGGCCACGCGGTTCCCCGACGTGCGGTTCGCGCTGGCCGAACCGCTCGGCCGGCACCCGCTGCTGCTGGACATCGTGGCCCAGCGAGCGGCCGAGGTGGGGTGAGCGGTTCGTATGCTGACCCTCTTCCCCTCCGAGGCTCCGCCATGCGTCCGCTCGCGTTCCTGCTGCTCCTCGCCGCGCCCGTCCTCGCCGCCGACCCGCCGGCGTACAAGGTCCTCGCCGCCGACCGGGGCACCGGCAAACTCGCCATCGTCAACGCGAAGGGCGAGGTCGAGTGGGAGTTCGCCAACAAACACGACGTTCACGACCTGCACGTCCTGGCCAACGGCAACATCCTCACGCACACGTCGCCGACCACCACCGTCGAGATCGAGCCGAAGAAGAAGGAGATCGTCTGGAAGTACGAGTCCAAACCGAAGGACGGGTACAAGGGCCGCGTCGAGGTCCACGCCTTCCAGCGGCTGGCGAACGGCGACACCATGATCGCCGAGAGCGGCAACACGCGGATCGTCGAGGTGAGCAAGGACGGCAAGATCGTCAAAGAAATCCCGCTGACCGTGGCCAAGCCGGACGCCCACCGCGACACCCGCATGGTGCGGAAGCTGGCGAGCGGCAACTACCTCGTCTGCCACGAGGGGGAAGGCGCGGTGAAGGAGTACGACGGCACCGGCAAGGTGGTGTGGGAGTACAAGCTCGACCTGAACAATCGCAAGCGGAGCGGCGGGCACGGGCCGGAGGGCCACGGCGTCGAGTTGTACGGGGCGGTGCGACTGAAGTCCGGCAACACGCTCATCGCCGGCGGCAACAACAACCGCGTCGTCGAAGTCACGCCGAAGGGCGAGATCGTCTGGCAGGTGGACCAGAAGGAGCTGCCCGGCGTCACGCTGGCGTGGGTGACGACGCTGCAAGTGCTGCCCGGCGGCAACGTCATCATCGGCAACTGTCACGGCACCGACAAGAATCCGCAGCTCATTGAAGTGACCCGCGACAAGAAGGTGGTCTGGACGTTCAAGGACTTCAAGACGTTCGGCGACAACACCGCCTCGGCCGTGGTGTTGGGCATCGACGGCGTGATCCGCTAAGCGATCCTCGTCGCCGGGAGCGTGCGACCGGCAAACCCGGGCCGGTCGCACGCTCCCGGCGACGAGAACATGGGTTCACGTCGAGTAGACCCGCTTCCCCAGCCACATCCCCGGCAGCAGCAGCAGCACGATCAGCAGGCCCGGCCAGCCGACGAAGGCGGTGGCGAGCGCGGCGTCCAGGATCACCAGCCCGAAGATGCCCCGCTTCACCCCGGCCTGCACCCGCTTCGGCACCGGCTGGCGGATGGCCGCCACCACCGGCCCGGCGACGAAGAAGCCGAACGCCGCCACGCAGTACGGGAAGTACCAGGGGACCGTGCCCGGTTTGAAGTGGACCGGCACCGCCACCGCCAGCCCGACCGCCACCAGCATCACCGCCGCCGCCCCGATCAGGTGCCGCTTCTGGCTCGCCCCTTCCTCGGTGCGGGCGAACCACGTCACGCCCGTGATGTACGCGCCGACGACGGCCGCGAGGTGCCACGGCAGCAGCTCCGGGGTGCCGTCGGGGAAGAAGGCGTAGCCGCCCATCAGCACGTTCAGGAACCGGCACCCGCCCATCGCCACCGGCCCAACCCAATAGTGTTTCAGCACGCCGTCGTACAGGACGATCAGCGCCGCGAGGGCACCGGCGATCAGGGCCGTGGCGCTCGTCGGGCCGTCGGCGAGCAGGGCGAAGCCGACCCCGGCGGCCGTGAGCGCGACGGCGAGCAGCACCGCCGTCCGCATCCGAATCTGGCCACTCGGCAGGGGACGGAACGGCCGCGCCTTGCGGTCCTCGTCGATGTCGAACACGTCGTTCCAGACCATGCCGCCGAGGTACAGGCAGCCGGCGGCGAGGAGCAGCAGCGCGAACGCCAGCGGGCGACCCGCGACGACGCCGGCCGCGCACCCGGCGAGGGCGATGTCGGCGAACGCCGTGAACACGTTCGGCAGCCGCATCAGGCGGGCTAACGGGCGAGGGCCTTCCGGATGGCGTCTTTCAGCACCTTCTCGCTGCCGGGATCGATCCAGCACCAGTCGGACAGGTTGCCGTCCTTCTCGGTCCAGCTGCGCTCGATGGGAATGTAGCCGGGGCCGCACTCGCCGTACCCGGCCACCAGGACGAACCGGTCCTTCCGCTGTTCCTGCGCGTACAACTGAAACTCGACATACGCCTCGGCCGGCAGGATCGCCAGCGCCGCGCCGCCGAAGTCCAGCACCGGCAGATCGACCGGCACCCCCGCCGCCACCCGCTTCCGCCAACTCAGCGCCAGCGCCGCGAGGCACTGGCCGAACGGCTTCGCGTCGGTGGTCAGCCGCTCGGACAGCGCGTCCTCGGTGAACTCCGCCGACGACCGCGCGGCGAACTTGACCGGCACCGACCGGAACGCGGCCTCGGTGATCGGCACCCGCTTCGTCCCCTTCCACGCGGCGGCCATCGCCGTGCGAATCCGCTCCGCCAGCACCGGCCGGTTGTCGGCCGCGCCGTCGTTGTACTTGCCGGCTGTCACGTTGCCGCTGCACCCCGACACATACATCTGCGTCACGTCCGGCGTCGCCGCCTGCATCGCCTTGCGGGCCATCCCCACGAAGTCGGCCGACACCCCGCCCTTGCCGTAGAAGCTCATCGGGTGCGTGGCGTAAGCGTGGATCGCCAGTAGCGGCGTGTCGCCGTTCCACAGGCTGAGGGTGCGGAGCTGCGGGTCGATGGTGCCGACCTCGGCGGCGCGGACCTTCGGGTCGCGGCTGGCGCTCATGCGGTCGTACCGGGCCTTGCCGCCGTCGTCCGTGTAGCGGCGGTTGGACGCCACTTCAGTCACCTCCCCTGAGCCGGTGCCGACGTGCGTGACGGGGGTGAACTTCGCGGTCGCCTTCTTCACCGCCGCCGCCACCCGCCGCACCGTCTTCTCGTGGAAGTCCGGATCGCAGATCGACCCGGCGCACTTGTTCTTCCGCAGCAGTTCCTCGGCTTCCAGGTCGGCGATGGGCGTGTCGTGCTGGTGCAGGCAGCAGAGCATGACGCGAACCGGGTCGGTGCCGGCGGCTTCGGCCAGCGCCGCCCGCCAGCGGTCGTAAGCCCCGTTCCGCAGTTCGCACCAGTCCACGGCCGCGAACACCACCGGCTTGCCGACGCCGGTGAGGACGAACCCGTTGACGAACAGCGGGTCGAGGACTTCCTTCGCCGGGGCGATGCCGCCGCCCATCAGCGGGTGCCCGACGGGGCAGGTCACTTCCTCGCGGAAGACGGCGACGGCCAGTTCGGGGACGTCAGCAGCGCGGCCGACGCGGGCCAGCAGTGGGACCGCGGCCGCCGACAGCAGCAGGTCTCGACGCGAGGGGTGGGACGGCACGGCGGACCCTCACCGGCGGCACGGGACACGAGTGGATGGTATACGCCACCGGCGCGAGGCGGAACCGGGGGGAGGTGACGGGCCTCCGGGCGTTACCACACCACTTCGAGTTTGGGTGATCCCTTCTTGAACTTCGCCACCGCGTCGGCGGTGACTTTCGTGCCCCGCAGGTTCACCCCGACGAGGTTCGGCAGTTTGGCCAGGTGCGTCAGGGCATCGTCGGTGACGGCGGTCTGACTCAGGTCCAGTTCGCGGAGTTCCTTCAGGTCGGCCAGCGCCGCCGCGAACTTGTCGCCGACCTTCGTGCCGCCGACGAGCAACACCCGCAGCTTCTTGAACGGGACGAGGGCCGGGCCGTCGTCGTCTGTCAACCGCGTGGAGCGGGCGTGCAGTTCCTCCAGGGCGGTCCACTCGGCGAGGTGCTTCAGTCCGGCAGCGGTGGTGTCCGTGCGGTCGATCCGGAGCGCCCGAACGTCCGCGACGGCCCCCACCTCAGCGTAGCTGCTGTCCTTGAGCCCACGACCGTTCAAATCCACGACGGCCACTGGGCGGGTTGAATCGTCGCCGTCGAATCGGCAGCCGCCTCGCAGGCGGTACACCCACACTTCCAACGGAGACACCACCCGACTGGCGGCACGGGGCGTCGGGACCAGCTTCGGAATCCCGGCGTCGGACGCGAGGAGCGGATCGAACGCCGCCTCGACCAAGTCCAGAAGTCGCGCGCGCCCTTTCTCCAACCGCTTCTTTCGCGCCTCGTCCGACTCCTCCGCATCCGGCGCGAGGGCGAACAGGGATTCCCGCAGGGCGTTGAACGGGGCGACCGTCAATTCGGGCCAGTTGGCCCCGCGCATCTCGGCGGCGGCCGTCGCGGCGGCCGGGGATCCGAGGATGGTCGGCAAACCGGGATGACGGCCGAGAAACACCACGGCCAACTTCGCCGACGCCGCACCCAGTCCGGCGCGGTAACTACAGCCGACATCCGGCTCGTGCCGTTCCGTCACCGCGTCGAGGAGTTGCTCCTTGATGTAGCGATCGAGCGAGGCGAGCCGCCCGTCCGTCCGCTCGCCCCGTGGAATGTCGAGGGGAGCATAGGCGCTGACCGGTAACGCCAGGGCGCGAGCCGCGGTGGCGTCGAATCGACCGAGTTCCTCTTCGAAGAAGTCCCTCGTCTCGTCACTCAGTCGGGTCTTGAAGTACGCACTCACTTGGTGGTACCGGTGCCGGAACCGGCAGTGGACGCCCAGCCAAAACGCGGCGTACCGCCGCATCGGGAGGGTGGCGGCGCGGGCCAGCGCGTGCGCCTCGTCGTACTTCGTGGCGGCCCGCGCGGGGTCGGCGTTCTCGGCGGCCACCGCTTCCGCCTTCTTGGCGTGGACCGGCAGCCACAGGGCCGGCGTCAGTTTCTCCAGGTGGGGCACGTTCACCCGCGCCAACTCGGCCGCTAACTTCGTCTTCGCCGCCGTCAGGTTCTTTTCCCCGGCGGCGCGGCGGAAGCCGGCGGCGGCTTTCCCCCACCGTGCCGAGGCCTGCACATAGTCGCCGGCCCGGAAGTCGGCGGCGGCCAGTTCGGCCAATTCCACCGCGCCGGCCCACCCCGGCTGGTCGGTCGCCTTCGCCTCGGCCCCATCCACCCGCGCCTTGTCGGCGGTGGCCCGCGCCGCCTCCGCCGCCTTCCGCTGATCCCCGTGCGAGAGCAGGTCACGAGCCTGGGTGCCGGCCGCGCGGTGGCCATCGAGCGCGTCGGCGAACTTCTTCTGCTCGAAGGCCGCCGCTGCGGCCCGCACCGTTACCCCGACGGCGTCGATCTTCTCGCCGAACCCCTGGCCCCGGTCGAGCGCGGCCACCCGCTCGGCCAGTTGCTCGGCCTCGGCCTTCGCGGCGATGGTGTCCTCGTTCGCCTTCGGATCCTTCAGCATCAACCCGGCGGCGTAGTAAAAGCCGACGGACAGCAGGACGGCGAGAAACAGGAAGACCAGCACCCGCGCGCGGGTGTCGCGGGCGAGCATCGCCCGGCCGGCCGTGCGGACGAGACCGCGAACGCCCTTGCCCGGCGGCAATGCCGGCGGCGGGAGCGAGGCCAGCAGCGCGGCGACCGTGTCGGCCAGTCGATCCAAGTGGTCGTCGAGCGGCGGGACGTAGGCGTCGAGCCAGTGCGGGACGCTCAGGAAATATTCCATCCCGTCGGTCGGCGTCACGTTCTCGATGCGGAACGGGATGACCGTCAGCCCCTTGCTCACCGCCCGTTCGACTTCCCGCCGCACCTGCGGGGACTTGTCCGCCTTGCCGGAGAAGACCAGCACCATGACGCGGCACCGCCCCAGCCCCCGCATGATGCCGGCCGACCAGTCCTCGCCGGGGGTGATGTCGCGGGGCGCGATCCAGCAGCGGACGCCCCGCGCCTCCATCACCCCGCAAGCGGCGTCGGCGACGGCCTTGTCGGCGCTGGCGTAGCTGAGGAACGCGTCGAACGGGGTCGTGCGGGGGGCGGTCACGGCGGCGTCCTCGGCGGTCGGGGAACGAGGTTCCAGGATTGTACCGCGCCCGCCCCCGCGTTTCCCCGCCGCGATTCCCGCTCGGCCGCCCTTTCCATTCGCGGGACGGGGGTGAGGGCCGAACCCGCAACTCGCCGCATCGACTGCCGGAATCGTATCTTGACCCGATCCCACGCCGCCGTCCCGGAGTTCCCACCGTGGTCCTCGCCCTCACGTTCGCGACGCTCGTCTCCGCCCTCGCCCTGGTGTTCTGGGGCACCACCCGCTTCCTCCAATCGTACCTGTACAGCGAGCCGGCGAACAAGCTGCCCGTCCGTGCGCTGGTGGCCGGGCTGCTCGTCGGCGGATTCGTCCTGCTGTGGACCTACGTGAACACGCGGGCCGACTCGGAGAACAAGTACGGCACCTTCTTCGACTTCAACCCCGTCGGGGCGAAAGAGGTGACGGCGTTCGAGGCGGTGCGGCGGCACCCGAAGCGGGACGAACAGGGACGGCCGACGGCCGAGGGCGAGGAGAAGACGGTCGCCTTCAAGCGGAAGGAGGGGACCAAGCCGGCCCAGTTCGCGGACGAATCCGGGGCCAAGTTCGAGCTGAACACCACGAGCTACCTGACGGTCGCCCTGATCCTCGACGACGGCGACGGCCGCAAGGCGCGATTCCACGCCAACCTCGACCCGACACGGCCGAACACCTACGCCTCCGCGGGCGGCGCGGCGAACCACCAGTTCGACGAGGACCGCGGCAGCCGGCACCTGGACGGCGCGTTCCCGTTCACGGTTTACGCGCCCAGCCGAGGGGCGGTGTTCGCCGCGCTGGGGCTGAACGCGCTGCTGTTCGTCGCCTGGTTCGCCGCCTTCTGGCCGGTGCTGCGGTACGGGTCCGGGCACGCGCTGGGGCTGGCCGTCGCCTGCGGGCTGATCGCGATGCTGGTGCTGATGCCGCTGCTGTTCAAGCTGAACAAGCCGAAGCCGACCGGCGTGCTGCCGCCCGGCGTCACCGCCCCGCAGTGACGGCGAGGCGATCAGGCGTCTGGCGGGTCGAATTCTACTCATACACGCACCCGGTGGTGATGTCCCCCGCGTGAGAACCTCGGCGAAGCGACCGGTTCTTCCACCTCTCCCCAGCCATTGGTCTCTACACGAGTTTCCGGTTCTGCGACACTGCCCCGCATGGCCTTTGCCTACCGCGGCTGCAACGCTGTTACCTGGCCCTGGTGCGGGGGTTGCAACGCGGCGGCCAGTACCCGGCCGTCATGACGCCGTTGCTTCAACTCGCCCGGGGTGCCACGGCCGCCCGTCCCGGTCGCGTCCACGAACTGGCGGCCGTGGGATCCGGCCCACGTCGTGCCGGTTCGCGCCGGCGTCCGCAGCTATGCCCTGAAGGACGTGGTCCGCGACAAGGACCGGCGGCCGCACTCGCCCGACCACATCATGTGGGTTGGAAGAGGACAGCCATGTGGGGTGCCCCCACCACCTCTGTAGGGGCACCCCTTGCGGGTTGCCCTCTTGGTCTGTCTCCCCTCTCCCAAGTTCCCGCGAAGCGCGGAACGTCCGAGGGAGAGGGGCCGGGGGCTGTCAGGGGTAGGTATTCGGTTTTTCCCGAGTTTTCGAGACCCCACCCCCCGGCCCCCCTCCCCGTTCCGGAGAGGGGGTGTTCGAGCGGGAAGCGCGGCCGGGAAACCCGTTGGGGGCCGAACTCCTCGGCGGAACATCGACTGCAATGT
>JAYTTN010000160.1:0-29359 GCA_043745295.1 Fimbriiglobus sp.
CTCGCCCCGCCCGACGAGGAGCTGCACCGCCTCCGCGCCGAGGTCCAACGCCTCAAGGCCGAACGCGACATCCTAAAAAAAGCCGCCGCCTACTTCGCCAGCCACCTGACCTGACTTTCCCCTTCATCGCCGGCAATCGGGACCGATGGCCCATCGCCTGGCTGTGCGAAGTGGGCTTCCCCACGAAAAGTGGACGCGGAGTTAACGGAGGGGCGGGTTGTGCCGGCGTTCGTGCTCGACCGGGGATACGTACCCCAGCGACGAGTGCAACCGGATCGGGTTGTCGAACGGCTCGACGCACGCGAACGCGAGTGCTCGCGCGTCGTCGCGGGTGCAACCGGTCGGGAAATCGCGCTCGCCGCTCGTGCCGCGCACGATCCCGTGCCGCGTCGGCACTCCTCGTCGTGGAGGGGAGAGCTGCCTGCGGGCGCGACGCGAGGTCGCGCCCGCAGGCAGCGGGCGGTTGTCACTTACAGGCGGGTGCCGATGCGGCTGCGGATCTTCAGCACGTCGTCGCGCCCGACGACGCCGTTCCCGTCCATGTCGGCGAACAGGCTGTACGGGTCGAGTCCGGCCGAGATGCGGGACGCCAGCACCATGTCGGCACTGGACACGACGCCGTCGTCGTTCACGTCGCCGTACAGCACCTTGAACGGCTGGAGGTAGCCGCTGCCCGCGCTCAGGGCGTTGCCGGCGGCGTCCTTGAGGGCGTCGGCCCCCGCCCCGAGCAGGGCGGTCGAGAAGACGCCCAGGTTGATCGGGCCGAACGTCCACGTCAGGGTGTTGGTGCCCAGCCCGCCGAAGCCGGTCGTGGTCAGGCCGGTCAGGCTGTTCGCGCCCCCGGCGGCGATGGCCTTGCTGAACACCACCTGGATGCCGGTGATCTCCCACGGCAGGTCGAACCGGGTCGAGCCGATCAGGTCGTACTTGCCGCCGGTCCCGAACAGCACGTAATAGTGCTGCACCACCGGGGCGACGGCGTCGATGACGATGTTCTTGTTGAAGCCCAGCGACCCGGTCGCGGCGGGCGCGGGCAGGGTCAGGGTGGCGGCGTTGGCGGCCGCGTCCTTGATCGTGCCGAGGAGCGCGGTGGTGGTCGTGTAGTCGAGGTCGGGGGTGTTCTCCCCGGCGGCGACGGTGTAGGTGAACGTCAGGGTGTTCGACCCGCTGCCGCTCGTGTAGCTGGCGCTGCCGCCGCTGTTCAGGGCCAGCGTCGGCGTACCGGTCACCGTCACCGCCTCGCTGAACGTCACCTGGATCGAGATGACGGCCCCCGTCCCGTAGGTGCCGTTGGCCGTCGAGGAGGTGACGTTGCTCACCGTCGGCGCGACCGTGTCCTTGACGAACGAGGCGGTGGCGAAGCCGCCCCAGTTGCCGGCCGCGTCCTTGCCGTGGACGTTCACCGTGTGCGTCCCCTCGGTAAGGCCGGCGAAGCCGGCCACGGTGAACGACCCGGTCACGGTGACGGTGCCGAAGGCGGCCGCGATCGCGGTGCCGGAGCCGTTCGTGCCGGTGCCGTCGAGGAAGTACTCGGCGGCCGTCACGTTGCTGTTACCGGTGGTGGCGTCGCTGATCGTGAAGGCGGTGGTCGGCGGGGCGTTCGTCGGGCTGGGGCTGACCGACACCCCCGAGGTAATCGGCCCGGTCGTGTCGCCGACGATGAAGCTGGTCGGCAGGGACGAGATGCCGCTGGCGATGACGCGCAGTTGGTAAGTGCCGTTCGGGATGCCGGCGGGCAGGTCGAACTGGCTGGTGACGACGGCGTTGCCGGTCGCCACGCCGGGCGTCCAGTCGTGCGAGCGGGCGTAGTAGACGGTGCCGCCGCTAGTCAACTGCACGATCGGGTAGTTGGAGTCCATCTCGTTGTCGTCGCCGTAGCTGGCCCCGGCCGACAGACCGGTGAGCTGCGTGCCGGTGATGGTGTAGGTGCCGCCGCCGTTCGCGGTGATCGCGGAGACGGTCGGCCGCCAGGCCGCCAGCGGCCCGCCGTCCGGGGTGTACACCCAGCCGGTGCCGCCGTTGGGGGTGAACAGCACTTGGCCGGTCGGCAGGACCAGCATCCGTCCGGTGTACGCCGAGCTGGTCGACATCGCGGACTGGAGGGTGGCGGGCAGGGTGGACGTGATGTCGGCGATGGTGTTCAGCGACGGGTCGAAGTCGAACAGGTGGGTCGGCGGCTTGAAGTAGTTACCGGAGCCGGGCCGGGCGATGTCGGCCGTGAAGATGAAGTGGCCGTTCGGCAGGACCGCCCCCGGCGCGTCGTCGGATCCGGCGAACTGGAACGGGATCTGCGGGCCGGCCGCCCAGGTGTTCGTGCTGGGGGTGTAGAGGGCCGTCGGGGCACCCAAGAGCGGGTTCGCCCCCACCGTGCCGTCGGCCCCGACGTAGATGACGCGGCCGTCCGGCAGGAGGCCGGCCGGCCCCATCTCGAACCCGGTGCCGGGGGTACTCAGGTCAACCGGGATGGTGCCGGCCAGGCTCCAGGTGCCCGTCGCCGAGTCGTAGATCTGGCCGTGTTCCGGGTTGCCGGTGAAGATCTCCGTGGTGAGAACTTTGCCGCCCGGCAGCAGGACGAACGTCTCCTCGTCGCTCCGGTCGTTGCTCAGCTTGGTCCCGGTCGCCGCCCAGGAGTTCGCGGCGGGGTCGTACAAGTAGGTCTGCGGCCCGGACAGGTAGCCGGCCAGGATCTTGCCGTTGGGCAGCAGGACCGTCGGGTCGTCGCCGAACTGCGACTGGGGGAAGTTGGGGATCCCGGCCCAGGTGTTGGTCAGCGGGTTGTAGATCTCGCCGGTGTTCGTCCAGTTGGCAGTGAGGCTGTTACCGCTGGCGGCACCCGTATACTCCCCACCGAGGACGAACATCCGGCCGTCCGGCAGCACGTTCGAGCCGAAGTACAGCCGGTTGAGACTCATCGACGCCACCGTCGTCCACGTCCCACTCGTGTAACTGCCGGTCGCGTCGGGGGTCAGCTTCATCCAGCCGTGGTAGTTGCTGTGGTTCTCGGCCAGGACCGTGCCGTCCGTCATCAGCATCATGACCCCGAGGCCGCCGGGCGCGGTCGGCAGGGGCGTCCACGTCGCCGGCGGCGTCAAGGTCGTCGGCGTCGTCCGGTCCTCCAGCGACTCCACCCGGAGCTGCTGTCCGGCACCCACCCGGCGGCGCGGGACACTCGGGCCGAACAGCGACGACACCAGCTTCTTCCAGTTCTTGGCGACGGACATGGGGAGACCCTTCAGGTACGGGAGTGGGAGTGACATGCGGGCGAAGGACGACTGCGAAACCTGATCGGCACGATTCAGGACGGGTTGACGACGTGACCGGAACGACGGCGACGGGCGACCCAGGCGGTGCCGCCGGCCAGGGCGAACACGACCAGCGTCGCCGGCTCCGGCACCGCCGTGACCGCCCCGGTCACGGTGATCGACCCGTTGGCCGAGGTGAAGGCGAGGTTGTTCCCGAGCGCGTCCGAGAAGCTCGTCGTCGGGAAGGCGGTCACGAAGACGGTGTTCACGCCGTTGGGTGTGCCCGGCGCGACGTTGAACAGCACCCGGCCCAGGCCGACTGTCGCGCCGGAGCCGAGCGTCGTGCCACTGCCGGCGACGGAAAACAGGTCCGAGGCGAGCAGCGAAATGCCCGTCGAGGTGTCGATGGCCGGCCCGAAGGACGAGAAGCTACTGAAGATATAGGGGGAGGTCGTGGCGGTGGTGGCGGTCGTGAAGGTGATGCCCGGATTGGCCGTGGACACCTCGAACGAGAAGCCGCCGACCGTGACGGCGGACGGCCCGGTGTTCGTGAGCGTCACCTGGAGGACGTTGCCGGTGGTGCCCGCGCCGGCGGTGGCGGTGCCGGCGGTGACGATCAGAGCCGCTTGGAGCGGCTGGTCCGTCAGTGTCAGGACGGCAAGGGCGACAAACAGAGAGCGGCAGAGCGAACGGGCGAGGGTACTCATGCGGTCTCCAAAATTGCGGGGGATGTTGACCGAGCGAACCGACCGCTCAGCGGACGGTCACGAGAATGCCACGGGTCCGGATCGCAACACTCGATTGCGGTAATTGCTCAGGAAAGTATCGCTCCCCATGGTTATTGGTCCCTGCAAGGAAAACAACAACGAATTGGAAAATGTCCTCGATTTTTCCGACACAACCCGTCTGCACAGTCCAGTGGTTCATCGCACCCGGCCTACGAGTAACGCAGTTGGAGTTGAAGTCCTTGGAAGAATCGGCGTTCCGGACGAGCCGCGACCGCGAAGGAGCGCCTTTTCCAGCCGGAAACCGACGCTCCCTGGCGGTCGGGGGTCGGGTGGCCGCCTGCTTTCCCGTCACCCGCACGGCTGCTTCTCCGTCACCCGCGCGCCCGCCGGTTTCAGCGCGGCAACCCGCTCCGCGTTCAGCGCGACGTATTCGCGCCACACCGCCGGAACGTTCTCGTCCCGGTAGATCGCCGACACGGGGCACTCCGACACGCACGCCTCGCAGTCGATGCAGTCGTCCGGGTCGATGTACAGCATCCGCTCGTCGCCGTAGAAGCACTCGCACGGGCAGACGACGACGCAGTCGGTGTACTTGCAATCGACGCACGGCTGGGTCACGACGTGGGCCACGGGGCACCGCCTTGTGGTGAGAAGGAACGGACTCGCCCCACCCATCGCACGCGGCGTGCCGGCGCGAAAACGCCTTGAAATGCCGGGAATCGCCTGCCGCGCGACGGCGAAATGCGGTCGGCCGTCGAAATGCGATCACCCCGCGTCGGTGCGGGCGATACCGTGCTTCCGCATCTTTCCGTACAGGGTGGTCGGGTTCAGGCCGAGCCGGTGGGCCGCCCCGCCCGGCCCGTACACCCGCCCGCCGGCCGCCCGCAGCGCGTCCCGGATGCGCTGCCGCTCCTGCGCCGCCCAGGTGCCGGCCGACTCCGCCGCCGACGCCCCGACCAGCCACCCGGCGTCGAACGCCAGCCCGTCGCCGTCGCTCAGGATGACGGCCCGTTCGAGCAGGTTCTGGAGTTCGCGGACGTTCCCCGGCCAGTCGTGGGCGGTGAGGTGTCGCAGCACCGCGGCCCCGATCCGCGACACCGCGCGGCCGTGCTTGGCGGCGAAGTGCCGGACGAAGTGTTCGGCCAGCTCCGGGATGTCGGAGCGGCGGTCCCGCAGCGGCGGCACGGCGATCGGGAACACGTTCAGCCGGTAAAACAGGTCGGCGCGGAAGCGGCCGGCCGTCACCTCGGCGGACAGATCGCGGTTCGTCGCCGCCACGACCCGCACGTCCACCGGCACCGCGTCGCCGCCCACCCGCTCGATGACCCGCTCTTGCAGCGCCCGCAGCAGCATCGCCTGCGTGTCGGCCGACAGCTCGCCGATCTCGTCGAGGAACAGCGTCCCGCCGCTCGCCTGCTCGAACCGGCCGAGCCGCCGCTTGCCCGCGCCGGTGAACGCCCCCGCCTCGTGGCCGAACAGCTCGCTGGCGATCAGCCCCGGCGCGAGCGCCACGCAACTGACCGGCACGAACGCCGCCGCCCGCCGCCGACTCTCGGCGTGAATGGCCCGCGCCACCACCTCCTTCCCGGTGCCGGTCTCGCCGAGGATCAGCACCGTGGCGTCGGTCGGCGCGACCCGCGCCACCGCGCGGCGGACCCCGGCCAGTCCGGCCCCGGAACCGATCAGCGGCCGCTCGTCGTCGCTCATGGCCACTCCACCGCGCGGACGGGCTAAACTTGTTTCACACCCGGAGTCCTTCCAATTATGGTCACGCCCGCCCGCCTGTGGTTCACCCCGCCGCGCGAAATCGACCGCTACTTGCCCGAAGGCCCGCGCGTGCTGCCGGGGTCCGGCGAGTTCATCTGGGTGAACATCCAGACCGCACCGGACGCGAAGTCCGGCAACTTGCACACGCGCTCCGGATCGTCGCCCGCGCCTCCTCACACCTTGCCAGGCCGGCCGGGCTTCGCGTTCCCGACCGACTCGCGCGGCGCGGTGATGGTCGGCTGCGAGAAGACGCTCGGCCTCTTCAACTTGGATACCGGAGCGTGGCAGCCGCTCGCCACCATCTCGGACACGAACCCGCGCACCGTCATCAACGACGGCGAGATCGTGCCGGGCGGGAAGGCCGTCGTGTTCGGCACGAAGGACACCGAGTTCGACCGCGAGGCCGCCATCGCGCACCTGTACCTGTACACGGTGGATGACAGGCGGCTGTCAGTGCTGGCGGGCGGCATGACCTGCTCGAACGGCAAGGTGTTCGCGGACGGCGGGCGGACGCTGTACGACATCGACACGCCGCGCAAGGTGGTCGCCGAGTACGAACTGGACGTGGAGAAGCGGACGCTGATCGAGCGCGGCATCGCCTTGGACTTGCGGCACCGGCCCGACTCCCCCGACGGCATGGTGGACGCCGGCGACGGCACCGTCATCGTCGCCTTCTACAACCCGGAGTACGCCGCCGCCGGCCGCGCGGTGCGGTTCCGGCTGCACACCGGCGAGGTGCTGGACGAGTGGCTCACCCCCGGCTCGCCCCGCGTGACGTGCCCGCTCCTGTTCGGGGAGGGCGGCGCGGTGAAGTTGCTCCTCACGACCGCCGCCGAGGGCATGGCCCCGGAGCTGCGGGCGCGGTGCCCGAACGCCGGCGGCCTGTTCGTCGCCGACACCGGGCTGTCGGCGCTACCGCCGGCGGAGGTGGTGCGGGTGTGACTCACCGCAGGTCGTCCGGGCCGCTACAATGCCGGCCGAGTCACTTCACGCGGCGGGGTCATCGGCCATGAAGACACGGGGCGAGGCGGAAGCGGAGATCAGTCAGGCGGTAGTACGTTTCGAGAAGGAGTACCTCGGCCGCGGGCCACTGGAATCGAGGACGTACCTGATCGACGACCTCGTTCTCGTCCGGCTGAAGAAGGTGCTCACGCAGGCAGAGATCCAGCTCGCCCAGACCGCCGACCCCTCCCGCGGCCGCGACCTGATCAAACAACTCCGGCAGGAGTTGATCGAGCGCGGGCGGGACATGTTGGAGGCCGACCTGCGGCGGATCCTCGGCGTCGGCGTCCGCAGCCTGCACACCGACATCAGCACCGTCACCGGCGAGCGGGTGATCGTGTTCACCCTGGAGGAGCGGCCGGTTTTCCGCGGCGAATTGCCGGACGGCTCTTGACATTCCGCTGCGATCAGTTATAGATTTCGACGAGGATTCGGGCGAAGCGGAGGGTGCGACGCACCGGCCGTGGCGACCGGGTCTTCGGACAAACCACTACGCCCGCCCGGACGCTCTTGCGCGCCGGCGGGACGAGAGGCCGGACGATCTCTTCATCGGGAAGGGGTCGTCCGGCCTCGTTTCGTTTTTTCCCAGACGAGGCTCACATGACGGCCGCCGGCGTCCTTGCGGACAACCTCCTCTCCCCACCGGTGCTGGCGTTCGCCTTGGGGCTGGGGGCCCGCATCCTCCGCGGCGACCTGTCGGTGCCGAAGGATGCGTTCGCCACCATCGCCGCGTACCTGCTGTTCGCCATCGGGCTGAAGGGCGGCGTCGAACTGTCGCAGGCGTCGGCCGGCGAGATCGCCGCCCCGGCCGGCGTCACCCTGCTGATCGGCTGCGTCACGCCGCTCACTTCGTACTTTGCTCTCCGCCGGTTCGGCCGGCTGTCGGTGGCCGACGCGGCCGGCATCGCCGCCCACTACGGGTCGGTGTCGGCGGTCACGTTCATCGCCGCCCTCGGGTTCGCCACCGCCCAGGGGACGGTGCCGGAGGGGTTCATGCCGACCCTCGTCACCCTGCTCGAAAGCCCCGGCATCAACATCGCCCTGGCGGTCGGCCTGATGGCGTCCGGCGGCGGCCGGTCGCTGGCGGCGGCGGCGCACGAGATCCTCACCTCGCGGGGGCTGCTGCTGCTCGTCGGCGGGCTGGCGGTGGGGGCCGTCACCGGGGAGAAGAACTGGGCCGACGTGGCCCTGTTCTACGACACCAAGGGGCCGGTGTTCCGCGGCATGTTGTGCCTGTTCCTGCTACACATGGGCACCGTCGCCGGCGAACGGCTGGGCGACCTGCGGGCGGCCGGCGGGTTCTTGATCGCCTTCGCCGTCGTCGCCCCACTCGTGCACGGCGCGCTCGGGGTGTGGCTCGGGCACCTGGCCGGCCTGTCCGTGGGCGGGGCCGCCGTCCTCGGCGCGATGGCCGGCAGCGCCTCGTACATCGCCGCCCCGCCGGCCGTCCGGATGACCCTGCCGGACGCCAACCCGACGCTCTCCATCACCTGCGCCCTCGGGGTGACGTTCCCGTTCAACTTGCTCGTCGGTATCCCCCTCTACCATCACCTCGCCCGGCACCTCGCCGGCGAGTGACCAAACCCTCGACCCGAACGGAGGTAACGCTCATGCTCATCCCGACCACCCCGACCCGCCGGACTCTGCTGTGCGGCTACGCCGGCCTATTCGCCGCGGCCGCCGGCCGTGCGGCCGCCGCCGACCCGGCCCCGCCGCCGCCGGACATGACCCCGGCCGAGGCGCTGAAGTGGCTGCGCGACGGGAACGCGCGGTTCGCCGACGGCAAACCGGACGCCCCGCGGCGGGACTTGGCGCGGCTGAAGGCGGTGGCCCCGGAGCAGAAGCCGGTCGCCGCCTTCCTCGGCTGCGCCGACAGCCGGGTGCCGATCGAGATCCTGTTCGACCAGGGGTTCGGCGACCTGTTCGTCACCCGCGTGGCCGGCAACGTGGCCACCCCGGAGTGCGTCGGCAGCCTGGAATTCGGCACCGCCATCCTCGGCGCGAAGGTGCTGTACGTCCTCGGCCACACGCGGTGCGGGGCGGTGACGGCGGCGGCCAAAGGGGACGAGGTGCCGGGGCAGATCAGCGTGCTGTTCCAACACCTCCGCCCGGCCGTGAAGGCGGCGAAAGGGGACGCGGTGGCGGCCGTGACGGAGAACGTCCGCCTCCAGGCCGCCCTGCTCGCCGAGGGGTCGCCGGTCATCGCACGGCTGATCAAAAATGGGAAACTGGCGGTCGCCGGCGGCGTGTACGACCTGGCCACCGGCCGGGTGGAACCGGTCGAACTGTGACCCGCGACCGCTCTCACCCGTCGGTCGGCGGCCGGGTGAGGAACTCGACCTCGCCGGTGCCGATGTCGTACATCGCGCCGACGACGGCGATCTTCCCGTCGGCCTCCAGTTGCCGCAGGATGTCGCTGTTCTGGCGAATGTGGCCGAGGGTGCGGAGGACGTTCCGGTTCGCCACCAGTTGGACGAACTCCTGCCGCTCGTCGCCGGTCATGGCGGTGATGCGGGTCGGGTCGGGCAGCCCGATGGACTTCTGGATCTCCGTCACCAGCACGTCCAGGTTGCCGCACCCGGTGGCGGCCAGGGCGGTGGTGCCGGCGGCGAACAGGTCCACCGCCGCCTTCACCGCCCCGCACTGCTTGTGCCCCAGCACCAGGATCAGCTTGGCCCCGGCCATCGCGCAGGCGAACTCCATGCTGCCCAGCACCTTCTCCTTGGCCACGTTGCCGGCGATGCGGACGGTGAAGATGTCGCCCAGGCCGAGGTCGAAGATCAGCTCGGTCGGCGTCCGCGAGTCGATGCAGCTCAGCACCACCGCCAGCGGGTGCTGGCCGGCGGCGGCGCGGCCCAACTGGCGGGGCCGGTCGCGGGGCAGCGGCTGGCCGGTGCGGAACCGCTCGTTCCCGTCGGTCAGCACCCGCAGCACGGCCGCCGGGGTGAAGCTCGCCTGCACTTCCCGCGTCGAGTAGTCCACGTAGGTGATGCGGTCCTGGATCTGGTACTTTTCGCGGAAGCCGAGCAGGTCCACCTCCACCCCGCGGGCCGGGGCGATGTCCGCGTCGTACTCGTGCAGCAGGTCGAGGATGTCCGGATCGATGTAGTCGGTGTCGCGGGCGTCCAGCAGCACCTTCGACCCGCGCGGAATCCCGTCCAGCACGCCGACCAGCTTGGCCCGGTTCAGGAAGCTCACCTGGTTCGGCAGGACGATCCGCAGCACCTCCCCGCCGACGTGCTTCTCGACCACCCGCCGCAGCGGCCGGCGGACGTTGCTGGCCAGGATGAACAGCACGCTCGCGCCGAGGCCGATCAGCACGCCGATGAGCAGGTCGGTGAACGCGATGGCCAGCACCGTCGTGGCGAACGGCAGGAACTGGTTCGGCCCCTCCTTCCACATCTCCCGGACGATCTTCCGGTTGATCAGCTTCAGCCCCGTCATCAGCAGGATGGCCGCCAGGCTGGCGATGGGGATGGTGTTCAGCACGTGCGGCAGCAGCACCACGCACCCGGCCAGGAGCAGGGCGTGGATCACGGCCGACCGCTTCGTCTCGGCCCCGGCGTTCAGGTTCACCGAACTGCGGACGATGACCGACGTGACCGGGAGCGCGCCGAGCAGCCCGGCGGTCACGTTGCCGACCCCCTGCGCCACCAGCTCGCGGTTCGTCGGCGACACCCGCTTCTTCGGGTCCAGCTTGTCGACCGCCTCCAGGTTCAGCAGCGTCTCGAGCGACGCCACCAGGGCCAGGGTGACGGCGGCGAACCAGACCGGGGACGTCAGCAGCGCGGCGAAGTCGGGGAAGCGGAAGAACCCGCCCACGTCCGCAAGGGACGCGGCCACGGGCACGTTCACGAGGTGCGTCGGTCCGATCACCCAATACCCGCCGACGCGATCCAGCAGGAACTTCAGCCCGATGCCCAGCACCACCACCAGTAGCGGGGCCGGCACCGCCGACTTCTTCAGCACCGTCACCCGATCCCACACGAAGAGGAACGCGATCGACGCGAGGCCGACCAGGATCGCCCCCTCCACGGCCGACCCGTCGAGGAGGTCCGCCACCGACTCGACCAACTCGGTCAGGGTGTTCTTCTTGTCCGGCTGGGCGAAACTCATGTCCCCCTCCGGGTCGTCGTCCTTGCCGAGGAGGTGCGGGATCTGCTTCAGGATGAGGATCAGGCCGATGGCCGCGAGCAGCCCCTTGATGACCGCGCCGGGGAAATACTGGGCGATGAATCCGAGGCGGAACAGGCCGAACCCGATCTGAAAGCCACCGGCCAGCAGCAGCGCGGCGAGGAAGCCGGGGAACCCGAGGGCGGTGATCTGCACCGCCACCACCGCCGTCAGCCCGGCCGCCGGCCCGCTGACGCTGGTGTGCGAGCCGCTGACCAGCCCGACGACGAGGCCGCCGATGACGCCGGCCAGCAGCCCGGCGATGGGGTCCGCCTTGGACGCCACCGCGACGCCCATGCACAGCGGCAGGGCCACGAGGAAGACGACGACGCCGGCGGTCAAATCCTTCGGGAGGGTGGCTAGGGACCAGACGTTCGGACGGGGCATCGCGCGGCCTCGGGCGGTGGGGTCGGGTGTGAGCAGGGGGTAGGATCGGCGTCAGCCGCCGTCCTCGTCGGCGTCGTCGGCGGCGTCCGGCTCCAGGTGGTACTTGCGGATCAGCTTGCGGACGGTGGCGCGGGCCAGCCCCAGCCACCGGCCGGCCACCAGCCGGTTGCCCGACAACTGCTCCAGCACCTCCCGCAGCACCGCCGGCTCGACCTCGGCCAGCAGCTTCGGGTACAGGTCGGCCGGTTCGGTGCCGGCGGCCAGCCGCACCTGCTCCCGCGCCCACTCGCGGACGACGCCGGCCAGTTTCTCGGCCACGGTCGCCCCGCCGCTGACGGCCGACGGCTCCGGCAGGTGTTCCGGGCGGATCGGCCCGCCCCGCGCGACGATGGCCGCGTACTCCATCGCGTTCTTCAGCTCGCGGATGTTCCCCGGCCACGCCCGCAGTCGCAGCGCGGCGACCGTCTCCGGCGGCAGCGGGCCGGGCGAGTTCGGCGCGAACGTCCGCAGGAAGTGCGCGGCCAGATGGGGGATGTCGGCGGTGCGGTCCCGCAGCGCCGGCAGGTGGATCGCGTACACGTTCAGGCGGAAGAACAGGTCGTGCCGGAACCGCCCGGCCGTCACCTCTTCGGCCAGGTCGGCGTTGGTGGCGGACACGATCCGCACGTTCACCTTCTGCGCCTCGACGCCGCCGACCGGCAGCACCTCCTGGCGTTCCAGGACGCGGAGCAACTTCGCCTGTACCGTCAGCGGGATGTCGCCGAGTTCGTCCAGGAACACGGTGCCGCCGTCGGCCAGCGCGAGCAGCCCCGGCCGGGTGCGGTCGGCCCCGGTGAACGCCCCCTTCACGTGGCCGAACAGTTCGCTCTCGACGAGGTTCGGGTTCAGCGCGGCGACGTGGACCGGCAAGAACACCTTGGCTTTCCGGCCGCTGTGGGCGTGGACGGCGCGGGCGACCAGCTCCTTGCCGGTGCCGCTCTCGCCCGTGATGAGGACGCACGCCGTCGTCGGGGCCACCAGCGCGATCCGCTTGAACACCGTCTGCATGGCCGCGCTGCCGCCGATCAACTCGTCCTCGTCGCCCTTCTCGGCAGCCGGGGTCGCCGCCGCGTTCCGGCCCAGCGCCCGCTTCACCGCGTCGATGGCCTGATCCAGGTCGAACGGCTTGGCCAGGTAGTCGAACGCGCCGCCGGCCACGGCCTTCACCGCCGTACTCAAGTTGCCGTGCGCGGTGATGACGATGACGCCGGCGTTCGGGGCGCACGCGCGCAGCTTGCCTAGCGCCGTCAGGCCGTCCATGCCCGGCAGGCGGATGTCGAGGAACACGGCGTCCGGCGGGTGGGCGGCGGCGGCCGCCAGGCCGTCCTCGGCGGTGGCGCACACCACCGCGCGGTAGCCCTGGCGTTCGCACGCCTTCCGCAGCGCCCACGCCACGGCCTCTTCGTCGTCGATGATGAGGACTGTCGCGGCCATGAGGGGATTGTACCGGAAGTGACCGCGCTATTGCAGCCGCTTCCGGGCGATGGCGGCCGCGGCCGTTAACTCCGGCCAGTCGCTCGCGGCCCACGCGGTCAGCAGGTCTTTGCCGCCGGCCCACTCGACCGCTTCCACCAGTCGGGACGCGAGCCGAGCCGGCGGGGTGACGGCGACGGCCAGCAGCCGCGTCGCCCGCGTACTCAGTTCGGGCGTCGGGGTGCCGGCGAGAGCGGCCTTCAACGCCGGGTGCGCGACCGTGCCCATCGCCCGCAACTCCTTCTCGGCGGCGTCGCGTTCGGCGAACTCCTTCGCGCCCAGTTTGGCGACCCGCGCGGCGATCTCGTCGGCGGACGGCTGTTTCCGGTCCACCACTTTCGCCTTCAAGAGTGGCAACAGCTTCGCCGGGTGCGCGGCGACCGTTCGCACCGCCTGGAACGCCTTCGCCGCGTCGTCGGATTCCAGGTCCGCCCACAGCTGCGCCGCCGCCGGTTCGGGCAGTGCCGACAGTTCGCCGCGCACATCCCACAGCAGCACCGGCCCGTCGGCCGACTCGGACGCCAGGTATCGCCCGGTCGGGCTGAACGCCAGTGCCTCCGGCGGCCGGGTGAGGCCGGCGAACGTGTGCCGCCGTGCGCCGGTGCGGAGGTCGTACAGGTGAATGCCGGTGACGCCGCCGACGGCCACCGTCCGCTCGTCGGGCGAGACGGCCAGCGACCGGCCGGCCGAGTCGAGTTCGAGTTGCACCGCATCGGACGCACCGGACGGGAGGGCCGTCAGCACGCTCTTGCCGGGTCGCTGGGCGAATGTCGAGAGGACGAGGAGCCGACCAGCCGGGGTGAACTGCCAGCTCTCGATCTGTCCTGGAATGCCGATCTCCCCGGCTCGCTTGGCGGCCGCAAGGTCGTAAAAACCGACGATCTCGGCTTTCCCCCGCTGCTCCAACGGTCTGGCTTCGATGACCGCCGCGCGGGGCTGGGTCGGGTCGAACCGCAGGTTGTCGATCACGCCCGCCCCGCGCCCCTGGGGAGGGACGAGGGCCGGATCACCGCCCTTGCGCGCGTCCCAGATGCGGACACCGTTCAGCGCGGCGACCACGACGAACTTCCCGTCGGCGGAGAACCGGCAGCGATCCGTCGGACGCGATTGGCCCAGGGCGACGACGGTGTTGCCATCCACCGACGCCACCTCCCAACCGGTTTCCGTTGCCGGCCGGAGCCGGAACTTGCCGTCGGGGGAAAGAACGGAGGGGTCGGGCGTTTCGCGCGTCACCTCCTTGCCGGTTTCCACCGCCCACGTCACCACCTCCGGCCCGCGCCCGGTGCGGGTGAGCGTCGATTCGTCACGGGAGACCTCCAGCGCCACTTGGGTCGAGTAGTTCCGGTTGTACCCCAGCACCGGCGGGGACTGCGGCAGCGGCTTGTGGGTGGCGGCGGCGAACAGTTGCAGGTTTCGCCCGGACGCGAAGACGTAGGACTTCCCGTCCGGGGTGAAGGTCGAGTACGCGGCGCGGTCGTCGCGGGGGTCGCCGGCCTTCCACGTCGCGGCGTCGATGGGGACGGTCTTCGAGCCGAGGCTCATCGTCAGGACGGTCTTGCCGTCCGGGGCGAACCGCACCCCGTCCGACCGCGAACTCGTCGGGTGGGTGGACATGCCGTAGGGCAGCCAGTCCATCGGCACCTTGCCCACCTCCTTGCCCGTGGCGGAGTCCCAGGCGTACAGGGTCGAGCCGGTCACCTTCGCCGCGAGGCGGGGGTCGGCGACCGGCCCGCCCCGGCACTGCGCCACCACGGTCTTCCCGTCCGGCGACGCGATCAGCCGATCCGTTTGCCCGCAGTCGATCGCCCAGTTGACCTTGCCCGTGGTCGCATCCACCGCGTGAAGTCGTTGTCCGCCGCCCTGGAATTTGTCGCCGCAGACGAAGACGGTCTTCCCGTCCGGGGCGAACCGGATCGTCCGCGGCCAGTACCCGTCCGGTTCCAGACGAGCCAGCTCGGTGCCGGCGGGCGTCGTGATCGGCATCGAGATGTCGCCGGCGGCATCGTCGTACCGCTCCCAGGCGAGCAGGCCGGTCGGGTGCAGGTCGCTCGTCCCCCGCCGGGCGAACAGTTCCTTCGCCTCGATCACCTGGCCGGTCCGGGCCGACAGTTTGACTCGCAGCAGGGGTTGGTTGAGCTGAGGCGCACGACCGAAACCGGTCGCCCACAGGTGCTTGCCGTCCGGGTCGGCGACCAAGTTCTCGAAGTACCACTTCGTTTCCTCCACGTTCCACAACCGCTTGCCGGTGGCGAGTTCCCAGGCGGCGACGGTGACGACGGTGGTGTTGCCTGCGGTCGGCTGGAAGTAGCCGCTGACGAATACCGCCTTCCCGTCGGGGCTAAAGGCGACCTGCGACACCATGTCCGTCAGGAACCGCGCCGACCCGAAGCGGCGGAGCGCCTCGGCCGGCAGCGGAATGCCGTCGGCGTCGAGGCGGGGCGCGGGGTCGGTGGCCAGCAGGCGCGTGGCGGCGAGCAGGAACCCGATGACGGCGATGCGGCGCACGGTCGGCCCTCGGCGTGGAATGATGCCGGGGAAGATCGTACCGCGCCCGACGGGAAAGGGGAATGAGAACACGGCCCGCTCCTGCGGTCGCGGCGAAGAGAAGTTCTCTTCGCCGCGACCGCAGGGAGCGGGCCGCGGTTTTTGTGACCAAATGCCGTGCGGAGAGATCCGCAAGGTCGAACCCCGGCTTTCGGTCGGCGACGATGGGGATCGAAGTTCACCATCGTCGCCGGTGGGCGACCTGAGCGAGGAGCAGGTGCTCGACCGCCCGCTGGCGCGAGTCAGCAGCCATGACATGCTCCGTCTGGTCACGCTGATGGTGCTGGTCGCCGTCGGCAAGACGCTGATTGGCAAATTCATCCGGTGAGGTGGCCGGTTACGCGGCCTTGTCTGCCACCGCGCGTCCGAGTTGCCCGAGTTGCCAGCGGATGGCCTCGGCCAGTTCCCCGTCCTCCACCTCCCACACCGCGCCGGCGGCATCCCCGCGCGCGACCAGGGCGAGCGAGGCGATGAGTTGGCCGAGGCGCGGCGACGGCTGCGCGCGGCGCAGTTCCGCCAGCGACTCCAACAAGCCGTCCCGTTCGGTCCCGTTCATGGCAGTTTCTCCTGGACGGTGGGGTAGTGGCCGACCGGGAACCGGAGCGTTCCCGTCACCTCGGCCGGGATGACGCTGCCGGGACACAACTTGGCCGCGCGGGTGGCCCGTGTCACCCCGTCATAGATCACCAGCGCCCCGTCGCTCCCACGATACAGCAGCACCGGCGGCATCCCGGCGAGCGACTGGCCGTGCTGACCGATCTGCCGTAGCAGTTTCGTGGGGTCGGCCCCGTCCGCCCGCGTGGTCGGCAGGTGAAGTCGGGCGGGACGATGTCGAGGAACTCGCGCGGCATGTGTTGATCGTAACCGGGAGCGTGTTGCCGGGCAACCGATCCTTGCCCCACCGCTGACCACGCTGATGGGTGCTGGTCGGCCCTCGGCGTGGCCCTGATCGGCAAGTTCATCCGGTGAGGTGTCAGGCGTCGCGTCGAAGTTCGGCGATGCCAAGCCTTCGGAGGGTCGCGGACCAAGCCACCTCCAATTGCGCCGCCTCACCCGTTGCGAACTCTCGTCCGCCACCAGCGATGCCCCACGGCACGTTAACTAGCAACGACGTGTGAACGAGTTCGGCCAGAGGTGCGCTTCACGCACCCCGGATCAGGTGCCCCAACTCGGCGTTCAACGCAGCGGCGAACGCCACGTCGCAGAAGTGGGAACTCCCTTCTCGGCCTGCAATCAGCTTTGGCTCGGTGAGTGTGTAGCCAGAGGCCACCACTCCGCGCGGGTCAACTCCTTGGCGGACCAGAAAGACGCGCGACCCGATTGGCACGTCTTTGCGAACGCCCGTGCTCCAGTCGTCTCGCCATGCACGTCCTTCGGCAATCGCGGCTTCGGCCTCGGACAGGTCGCCAGGGCGATCCTGAGCCGGATTCCAGGTGAGCATGAACGTTCGCATGGAGACCTCGCGTCAAGCAAAGGCGTTGGGTTCGGTTAGAGCAAGCGGTGCCGGGACGTTCAAACCGCCGGCCTGTCGGCCGGCGACGATGGGGAGTGAGGTTGCCATCGTCGCCGGCCGACAGGCCGGGAATCCTCACACCCACCCCGCTCAGTGCCGGAACAGGAACTCGCGGGTGTTCAGGATGGCCCAGACCACGTCCTCCCACGCCTTCCGCTTGTCGGTGCCCTTGGCGACGTGGCCGAGCGCCGCCTTCGACTCCTCGGCGTCCGGCAGCCGCGACAGCGCGACCATGTACAGGTCGTTCAGGATTTCCGCCTCGGTCTTCTTCGGGGTCGCGGCCAGCAGCCCGGCGAGGCGGTTGCCGGGGTTCTTCACTTTCTCGTTCACCGTCGGGCCGTTGATCAGTTGCAGCGCCTGCGCCAGGTTGCCGTCGCTCTCCCGTTCGCACTCGCAGGCCAGTTCGCGGGCCGGCTGGCCGAACGTCTTCAGGAACGGGTGGTTCACCTCGCCGTCCGGCAGTTGGATGGCCCGCGTGCCGCTGGGCAGGCCGGCGTACTTCTCCGGCAGGCCGGTGAAGTCGCACAGCGCGTCCAGCAGCACCTCGGCCGGCAGCAGCTTCGTGACGGCGTGGCTGAAGTACTTGGCGTCGTCCTTGTTCGTCTCGTTCGGCACCGCCGAGAGCTGGTACGTCCGCGACTTGAGTATCGTGCCGACCAGCCGGCGGAGGTCGAACTTGTTGTCGGCGAAGTCCTTGGCCAGGGCGTCCAGCAGGGCGTCGTTGGCGGCGGGGTTCGACTCGCGGAAGTCGTCCACCGGGTCCACGATGCCCTTGCCCATCAGGTGGAACCAGACCCGGTTGGCGACGCTCTTGGCGAAGAAGCCGTTGCCCGGCTTGGTCAGCCAGTCGGCGAAGGCGGCGCGGCGGTCGGCGTCCTTCGGCACGTCGGCTTCACCCGAACCGGGGAAGCGGGGCTTCATCACCTTGCCGGTGCGCGGCTGCGTCACCTCGCCGTCGCGCAGGGCGATCACCACTTCGGCGGACGTAGCCGGGTTCGGCTTGGCCGTCCCGACCGCCCCTTCCGGCTTCGTCTTCACGCGGGCGAACACCGCCGACAGCCCGTAGTAGTCGTCCTGCGTCCACCGCTCGAACGGGTGGTTGTGGCACTTGGCGCACTGCATCCGCACGCCGAGGAACAGTTGCGCGGTGCTTTCCGCCAGCGACATCGGATCCTTGGCGATGCGGTAGTAGTTGGCCGGCGGGTTGCTGTACGTGTTGCCGGTGGCGGTGAGCAGCTCCTTCACCATCGCGTCGAACGGCTCGTTGGTGGCGAACTTGTCCCGCAGCCAGGCCTGGAACCCGGTCGCCCCTTTCAGTTGGATCGTCTTGCGGCTGGACCGCAGCACGTCGGCCCACTTGAGCGCCCAGAAGTCGGCGAACTCCGGCAGGGTCATCAGCTTGTCCACCAGCTTGTCCCGCTTCTTCGCGTCCTTGTCGGCCGTGAACGCGGCGGTTTCGGCGGGGGTCGGCATCCGGCCGACGGCGTCCAGGAACGAGCGGCGGACGAACTCGTGATCCGCGCACAGGTCGCTGGGCAGGATGGTCATCTGCTTCAGCTTGGCGAACATGTGCGTATCGACGAAGTTGTTTTCAGTCGGCTTCGGCCAGACGAACCCGTCGCGGGGTTCGAGGTACGTCAGCCGGACGCTGACCAACTCCTCCAGGTAGCGGCAGAGGATGGCCACTTCGCCGGGCCGTTTGAACTCGACCAGCCCGTTCATGTTCACGTCGGCGACGGCCGGGTCCGAACTGCTGAAGTTGGTCAGCCGGGTCACGTCGCGGGTGGTGTCGTTGGTGAGCGTGGAGACGACCGCAAGTTGCTGCCACTTGCTCGGCGTCAGCAGCACGCGCGAGCCGGGCAGGATGTCGATCTTCTTCACCGCCGGCAGCTCCTTCGCGTCGTCCCGCAACCCCTGGGCGAGCCACTGGGTGATGGCTTCGGCCGGGACGCTGTTGGCGGCGAGCCGCGCACCGCCCTCGTGGGGCACGCGGCCGAGGGATTTCAACAGCATCAGCGAGGCGGCGGGGTCGTGCGCGTCGGACCGTCGGCCGAACTGGTCGCGGGTCAGTTGGGTGAAGTCGGCGGCCGGGTCGAACCCGCGGAGGCTGAGCTTGAACCCGTTCTTCCCGCTGGGGGTGCCGTGGCACGCGCCCATGTTGCACCCGCCGACGTTCAGCGCGGCGATCACGTCGTGCCGGAAGCTGACCGGCTTGACGGCGTCGAAGTCCGTCACCGTGACCGGAACCGAGGCCGACTTGCCGCCGGCGGAGACGGTGACGGTGGCGGTGCCATTCTTCCTGCCGCGAACGAACAGCCCGTCGGAAACGGTGAGAACGTCGGCCGGCGCGGTCTTCACGTCGGCGAACGGGGTCAAATCCCGTACCTGCCCGTTGGCGTATTTGCCGGTCACCACCAGTTGGGTCACGTCGCGCGGCCCGACCAGCGGCCCGGCCGGGGCCGTCACCACCAGTTCGGTCGGCTGGCCGATGATGGCGGCGCGCTCGGCGGCGTCGGTGGGCGGGGCGGAAAACAGCGGCGAGACGAGAACCGCGTGCGCCAGGACGGCGACGGGGAATAACCGGCGGGCGGTCATGGGAGACCTCGGGAGAAGCGGAAGCGGGGACAGGCGGGCGGAACCGGCGGGCGATCCGGGCGGGATCGTGTTCTAAGTTTAGCGAACCGTTCGGACGAACGCGAGGGAAATTGGATCTTGGCCTTTCCTTCGTAGGGGCACCCCTTGTGGGTGCCCTTGATTCGGAGGGCACCCACAAGGGGTGCCCCTACGAAGATGGGCTGTTACCCGGTCGTGACGTTCCGACCCGCCGCCTGCCTCGTCTTGTATCCATGAGGCCGACTTCCCGCACCCCGACGCGAACCGGATGCCGTCATGACCGTCGCCGACAAAGTCACCATCGACCGCCCGGCGTTCCTGGCCGGGCTGCGGGCGTCCGGCGTCCTCGCGGACGCGCGGCTGGACCGCGCGCTGGCCGACGTGTCGCCGTTCGCGCGGTCGGCCCGCGAGGTGGCCGAGGAGCTGGTCGCCGGCGCGGCGCTGACGCGGTTCCAGGCCGAGCGGCTGCTGGTCGGGCGGAGCGACGGGTTCGCCGTCGGCCAGTACGTCATCCTCGACCACCTGGGCAAGAGCGCCACCGGCCGGGTGTTCAAGGCGCGGCACCGGACGATGAACCGGCTGGTGGCGATCAAGATGCTGTCGCCGGAACTGACGGCGAACGACGCGGTGCGCGAGGCCATCCGCGCCGAGGCGCGCACCGCCGCGAAGCTCACCCACCCGAACCTCGTGACGCTGCTGGACGTGAACCAGGCCGGCGACCGCATGTACTTCGTCAAGGAGTACCTGGACGGGGCTTCGGTCGGGGCGGTGCTTCGGCAGAGCGGCCGGCTGGCCGTCGGGCAGGCCGGCGACGTGATCCGGCAGGCGGCGCTCGGGTTGCAGCACGCGCACGAGAAAGGGATGGCCCACGGGCGGGTGTCGCCGAGTGCCATCCTGATCGGGCAGCCGAGCCGCAACGGGGTCGCCGACCGCCCGCCGGTGAAGGTGTCCGGGTTCGAGCTGGGGCGGTTCGCGGCGGAAGGGGACGCCCGCGCCGACGACTTCGAGTACCGCGCGCCGGAACAGTTCGCCGACCCGGAGTTGGCTACCCCCGCCGCCGACATCTATTCCCTCGGCTGCGTGCTGTTCCACATGCTGGCCGGTCACCCGCCGTTCCCCGCCGCCACCCCGCGCGAGGCGGGCTACGGCCACCGCACGCAGCCCGCGCCGCCGGTCGCGTACTTCCGCCCGGAGGTGCCGCCCCCGGTCGCCGCGCTGCTCGCGGCCATGCTGGCGAAGGAACCGGCCGGCCGCCCGACGGCGGAAGCGGTCGCGCTGCGGCTGGCCCGGTTCAGCGAAGCCGGGGCCGGGGAACAGATCGAGTTGAACCTGCCGGACGTGGCCTACTCGCCGGCGACTTCCATCCTGCAACCGCTATCGGCCGTGACGCGCCGGCCGCCGGCCGAGGAGTCGCCGTTCGCCGCGATGACCTTGGACGCCGACCCGCACGAGCGGACGCCGGTGGCGGTGTCCTCGGTGAAGGCGAAGGGCAAGAAGGCGGTGGCGAAGAAGAAGCCGGCCGCGCGCGACGCCACCCGGCTGAACCCGCTGACCACGGTCAGTGTCCTGCTGCTGATCGCCCTCGGCGTGGCGTTCGCGCTGGTGCTGATGATGAAGCGGGCGATGGCAACTGGGTGACGAGCCGGTTGCGCAGCGACCCGGCCCGGTGTACACTGCCGACATGCCAGACTACACCCTCACCGCCCGGTGGATTTTTCCCGTCGCCGGGCCGCCGCTGTCGCGGGGCACCGTCACCGTCCGCCGCGGTCGCGTCGCCGCCGTCGAACCGCACGGCGTCCGCGCGGCCGACGACGACCTCGGCAACGTCGCCCTCATCCCCGGCCTCGTCAACGCCCACACCCACCTCGACCTGTCCGGCGCGCGGGGCGTCATCCCGCCGACCGATCCGGCCCGCTTCACCGACTGGCTGCTCGCCGTCATCGCCTACCGCCGCGGCCGCAGCCCGGAGCAGGTGGCCGCCGACATCGCCGCCGGGTTGGCGGAAGCGGTGCGGTTTGGCACCACCCTGATCGGCGACGTCGCGGCCGACGGCGGGAGTTGGGACGCCCTCGCCGCCGCGCCGCTACGGGCCGTGGTGTTCCGCGAGATGATCGGCCTGTCGAAAGCGCGGAGCGAGGAAGCGGCGGCGGCGGCGGCGGAGTGGGTGGCCGGACACCCGGCGACCGACACCTGCCGGCCGGGGCTGAGTCCGCACGCCCCGTACAGCGTCGGCCCGCACCTGTTCGCCGCGGCCGCCGACCTGTGCCGGGCGGGGGAGCTGCCGCTCGCCGTCCACCTGGCCGAGTCGCCGGCCGAGACCGAGTTGCTGCACCACCGGACGGGGCCGTTCGTGGCCTTCCTGAAGCGGCTCGGCGTCTGGGCGGACGCCCGCTTCGCGGCCGGCTTCCAGCAGGTCATGCGGGAACACGACACGTACCAGCCGGCCCTGTTCGTCCACGGCAATTACCTGCCGCCGGCCGCGCGGTTCCGCGGCTCCAGCGCGCTGGCGTACTGCCCCCGCACGCACGCCGCGTTCGGCCACCCGCCGCACCCGTTCCGCGCCTTCCTCGACCGGGACGTGCGGGTCTGCCTGGGCACCGACAGTTTGGCGTCGAACCCGGACCTCGACATCCTGGCGGAGGCCCGGTTCGTCCGCGCCCGCGAGCCGGACCTGCCCGGCGACGTGCTGCTGAAAATGGTGACGCGGTTCGGGGCCGAGGCGCTCGGCTGGGGCGACGAGTGCGGCACCCTGGAAGCGGGCAAGAGCGCCGACCTGGTGGCCGTGCCGCTGCCGAACGCCGACGCCGCCGACCCGCACGAGTTGCTGTTCGCCGACTTCCCCGCCGACCGCCGGACGATGTTCCGCGGCGCGTGGCGGTGAAGTCACGGGGTGCCGAGCAGGTCGTCCCACGACACGGCGTCGAAGATGCGATCGGCGATGCGGTCCAGGTGATCCAAGTTCGTGACGGCCGCCAGCCGCCGGACGCTGGCGTCGTGCGGTTCGCCGAACTTCTTGGTGCCCTGTCGCAGAAGCGTCCACACCCGCCCACGGACCTCCCCTCGTGCCTCTGCCAGGGCCAAGCAAACGGCCTCCGCGAGGGAACGCCCTTCGGTATAGCCCTTCTTCAGGAGCCACTGGTAGGTGGTCGAGTCTTCGAGTGTCAGGCTCATTCTCGTGAACACCTCCACCGAGCGGTCCCTGCCATCACATGGAGTTCAGCAACTCATCCCAACTGGCAGCGGTGAGGAGCGAGACCGACAAGGACTTTAGCTCCTCGGCAGTCAGCGATTGAAGCCGCGCCGAAATGTCGGTCGGTGGGAGCCCAAATTTCGCCGTGACCATGGCTTCAAGAAGTTCGCGCATGGCGGCCTCTGACCTCGCCGCGGAATCCGCTCCGCGGCGTGGCTCGTCGTCATCCCAATCATCCGCGGCCGGCGCAGCGGTGGCGATTCTCATGGTGGATCCTCCTCACGGCCGGGACATGCCGACGAAGCTGCCGTCGTGCTCGCGGGCCATCGCCCACAGGAACGCGCCGACCTCCGGGCTGTCGTAGTAGAAGCCGATGGCGTTGATCCGCACCCGCTTGGTGTCGCGGGGGCGGTTCCATTCCAGCATCTTGTTCCGCAGGTGCCGCGACAGCAGGTCCGTCCGCTTCGACCCGGTCAGGGTGCGCTCCTGATCGGCCGTCAGCGGCTCGCCGATGGACGGCAGGCCGTCGGAGAAGAGGTAGATGGTGTCCAGGCCGTCCCCGCGCAGTTTGAAGGCGAAGTCGAACCCCTCGTACAAATTCGTCCCGCCGTTCGGCACGGTCTTGTTCAAGGTGGCGAGCGTGTCCTTCACCGACGCCTCGCCCTTGTACGGCAGCCACTTGCCGTTGCCGACGGGCCAACTCGCCTTCTCCGAGAAGATGACGAGTTGGTACTGCTCCAGGTCCGGCACGCTCCGCATCACCTTGCCGATGGTCTCGACGACGCCCCCCCACTTCTCCGGGTCCTCGGTGTCGTCGTTCTTCAGCCTCATGCTGCCGGAGATGTCCACCAGGAAGACGACGTTCTTGCCGGTCAGGGCGATGCCGGCGAACTTGTTGTCGCTGTCGATCTTCAGGCGGTCGAACTTGTCGGCGATCTTCTGCTTCTGCCCCTGCAGGTCCACGATCTGCGTCCGCGCGTCGGCGACCTCCTTCTTCAGCGTCGCTTCGGCGGTCCGCGCGGCGGCGAGGTCGGCGGCGGTCGCCTTCGTGTCGGCCGCCTCCTTCGTCAGCGCCCGGTACTTGGCGTCCAGGTCGGACAACTGCCTGTCGGTGTCCCGGCTCTTGGCGGTCAGGGCTTGCAGGTCCTGCTCCTTCTCGCGGAGCAGCTTCTGCAAGTCCTCGGCCGCGCTCGCCACCGCCGCCGCCCGCTTGGTCAGTTCGACGGCGGCCTTGTCCTTCTTCCGCATCGCGTCGTCCAGCGCTTCGGCGCGCGACTCGGCCTTGGCCAGTTCGTCCCGCACGGCGGTCGCGTCGTCGTTGGCGGCGGCCAGCTTCTTTTTAGCGTCGAGGATGTCCGAGGTGGCGATGCCGAGAAGCTTCTTGGTATTCGCGGCGTCGGCGTTGGCGGCCAGCAGCCGGCTCTTGGTGTCGTCGCGGTCGGCGGTGACGGCGGCCAGTTGCCCGCGCAGGTCTTCGACGACCGCGTTCAGGTTGGCCGTGGTGTCGGCGAGGTCTTTCCGCGTGTCGGCCAGCGCGGCGCGGGTGGCGGACAGGTCCACGAGCGCCGACTTCGCCTTCTTCGTCTGCTCGGCGCTGCTGAGGGATTCCAGCACCCACAGCAGGATCATGCACCCGAGGGCGCAGCAGAACACGTCCAGCATCCACATGCTGACCAGCGTCGGCGGCTTGTGACGAATCCGCATGGGCAACCCTCACGAACGAAGATGCCACTCCCTTGCGGTCGCGGCTCGCAAATCCGTCACTTCCGCGGCAGCGCGGGCCGTTGACCGCTCGCACTGGTGCTGCCGATGCCCGCGACGGCGGGCGGGGCGGCCGGGGTCAGCGGCCGCTCGAACGGCACGGCCGAATCCAGGTGGCCGCGCGGCAGCGACCCGGCCAGCCAGCGGGGAACCAGGGCCGCCGCCGCCTCCGCCGCCGCGTTCACCGGCAGGATGCTGACGCTCGTGTGTTCCGGCGTCGTGCGGTAAATGCGGGCGGCGAGGCCGGGCAGTCGGCCGGCGGTGTGCGTCAGCCAGACCGCGCGGACGGGCACCGCCAATCGGCCATCGATGAGGAGTTGTTTGATCCCCTCCACGGCGGCGGCCACGAGGTGGGTGCAGTACCCTTCCATCTCGTCCGGCTGATGCACGAGGTCTTGGAACCAGTGTTCGGCCCGCACCGTCAGCGTCGCCTTCTGCCCCTGGCGGATCTTGTCCAGCGCCTCGTCCAGTTGGTCGTAAATGACCTGCTCGGCGGCGGCCGAGTCGCGCGGGTCGCGGCGGCACAGGCGGACGCAGCGGTCGGACATGCCGTCGATCAGCCGCTCCTTCCACAGCCGCACCGACAGGTGCGGCCAGTGCGCGACCGACACGACGCGGACATCGGTCGGGGTGACGGCGAGGACGGCCCCACTGAGGGCGTACTCGTCGGCGTCCAGCACCAGCACGGCGGCCGGATCGCCCGGCCGCGGGCCGACGACCGAGGCGGCGCGGTGGGCGACGACGGCGAGCGGGGCGACGGCCGACCCGCGCACCGGCAGCCGCGCGGCGGCCGTCAGTTCCTGCACCTTCTTCACTTGCACGGGGGTCAGGTAACTCGGCAGCGCCAGACCGGCGGTGGCGGTCTCGGCGGCGACCGCCGGGCGGACGACGTCCAGCGCCGCTTGCAGGGCCGACTCCGGCGTCATCGTCTTCTTGCCGACCCGCCACTCGTGCGCCAGGCCGAGCAGCGGCAGGAAGTTCGAGCAGACGACGTGCGGCAGCCGGCGGATGACGGCGACGGCGGCGGACCCGACGACCGGCGGCTTGTGGTCCAGGTTCAGGAACAGCGGCAGCTCGTGGGCGTCGCCGTCCAGCACCAGCGGGCGGGTGCGGCCGTCCCCGGACGCCACCGCGCGGGCGCGGGTGGCGGTCAGGTCGAGGCCGACCAGCCGCGTGCGGGGGGCGTCCGCGCCGGCGGCCTTGCGCGTGCCGAGGAATCCGAACATGAAGCCTCCACCAGCCGGACGGATTGCCTTGCGAGCCGCGACCGCAAGGGAGTGGCATCTTCCGGCTCGGATCGGGCCTTCGCAAGAACGCGACTACCGCAGCGGCACCATCCCGCCGTCGGCCGGCTGCGGGTCGTACAGCCGCAGCAGCAGATGTTCCTGGCAATAGTCCTGGCAGTCGATCACCAGCGTCTCCTCGCTCCGCTGGACCGAGTGGACGGCATACATCAGCACGAGGCTGAGAGCCAGGGCGACGAACGTGCAGTCGAAGGCGGTGCCGAGGTGGTCGGTGACTTGGCTGATGTACTTGTCCAGGTATTCCGTGGAGTCCTGGTCCTTCGCCCGCGACATCCCCATCGCCGAGGCCAGGCCTCTCACGGTACCCAAAAAGCCGACGGCGGGAATGGCCCAGGCGAGGTAGTTCACGGTGTTCATGGTGGCGACGAACCGCGACGCTTCCACGTCGGCTTGGTTCCGCACCACCTCGGCCACGTCCGGCCCGGACTTGCTCACCGCGTACTTGCCCAGGCCCAGCCGCACCATGTTCGCCAGGATGCTCGGCCCGCGGCGGTCGATCACCTGATCCACCTTGCGGGCCAGCGGGCGGGCGTCCTCGGGCAGGATGCGCGCGCCCTCGTCGGTCGGCAGCAGTTCGTAGTGGAAGGCGGCGCGCTGGTGGCGGACTTCGGAGTACCGCCGACCGAGTATCAGCCCCGCCCAAACGGCGCACAAGTAACACAGTGCCTGTTCGGGGCCGAGGAGCAGCTTGCCGACCCGCCGCGGGGTCCACTTCGAGAAGAATTCGGAGCGGCTCTCGGCCGTGGTCGTGAGCTGCCACAGCGGCACCACCACGACGGCGACAATGGCCAGCGCGATGAACAGCAGCAGCCACTCGCGGGTGGATCGCTGGGATGTGGGAACCGGCATTCGGAATCCGCCCTCCGCGGGTGTCGGCCCGTCCGTGAGACTCGATTGTACGCGACCGGGTCAACCCGGTGGGACAAATCGGTACTGGGAGTTCGCTCGCCGCACCGATTCATTGCCGGGAAGCTGCCTGGCGGCCCCGATTTCGCCACTCGCAAATCTGTTCCCACACGGGCCAGTCTTCTCCGAGAAAGACCGCATGTTACCAGCCCGCAGCTTTCACTTCACGCCAAAAGACGATTCGATTCGGCAACGCACCGGGCGAACAACGCTAGTACCCGCTTCCGCCCGCGTTCGGAGAAACCGTCCGCCGGGCGTACAATCCCAGGGTCACTGCCAAAGCCCGTAGGGGTATGATACTGACGAGCGAACCGCCCGGAGGATCCCGATGCTCACCATCCCCGCCGTCTACCAGAACGGCGTGTTCAAGCCGAAGGAGCCGGTGTCGCTGCCGGAGGGGTGTGAGGTGTCCGTCCTGGCGGACGAGCCGTCGCCCTTCGACCTCGCTCCTGCCGATCCGCTGGTTAGCCCGGCGACGTTTGAGTAGGTCGCGGTCGAGCCGACCGAAGGTCGGAGAGGCCCGACACCTTCGTCGGACAGGTGGCCGGCTGTCGGGCCTCGTTCCCCTGCGGGGAACTCGACCGCGACCTACAACCTGGATCACCTGCGAATCAGTCGATTTCACCCGACAAGCATGGCGTCCAAGTCGCCTCCCCACTCCGGAACCCCCGCATGTCCGCCGTCCCGCCGCTGCTGCTCTTCGAGCAGGTGTCCAAGTGGTACGGGCCGGTGCTGGCCCTGAACCAGGTGACGCTCGAACTGAACGCCGGCATCACCGGGCTGGTCGGCGCGAACGGGGCCGGCAAATCCACGCTCATCCGGCTGGCCACCGGCCAAATTCCGCCCACCGTCGGCACCGTGAAAGTGCGGGGTCAGACCGCCGGCGACTGGCAGACCCGCCGGCTCGTCGGCTACTGCCCCGACCACGACGCCTTTTACGAGGATATGACCGGCCGGCAGTTCGTCCGCGAGATGGCGCTGCTGTTCGGCTACCCCGGCGCGGAGGCGCGGCGGCGCACCGAGGCGGTGCTGGAGCGCGTCGGCATGGGCGACCGCGCCGACCGCGCGCTCCGGGGCTACTCGAAGGGCATGCGCCAGCGGGTGAAGCTGGCCCAGGCGCTGCTGCACGACCCCGAACTGCTGATCCTGGACGAACCGCTGTCGGGCATCGACCCCATCGGCCGGCAGGAGTTGCTCGAACTCTTCCAAGCCCTGGCCGCGCAGGGGAAGTGCCTGCTGGTGTCGAGCCACGAGTTGGAGGCGCTGGAGAAGCTGACCGAACACGTCGCCATCATGGCGCGGGGGCGGATCGCGGCGGTCGGCACCCTGTCGCAGATCCGCGACCTGCTCGACCACTACCCGACGGCCGTGCGGATCGACCTCGACCGGCCCCGTGACCTGGCCCGCCGGTTGATCGATGCCGAGGGCGTCCTGGCGGTCGAGTGGGACGCCACCGGGGTGCTGGTGCGGGCCGAGCGGCCGGCGGCGTTCTTCCCCGCGCTGGGCAAGATCATCGTCGAGGAGCGGGTCGCCGTCACGCGATTGGAACCGCTCGACGACTCGGCCCACGCCATCCTCGGCTACCTGCTCGGCGGCAGCGGCAAGACGTGACCGGCTCTCTTGTTAGCCCGCCGCGCGAGCAAGGGACCAACCCCTCAAGCGGTTCGCCCCTTGCTCGCGCGGCGGGCTAACAAATCCGCCACCGCATCACGTCACCCGTGGCCTTCGCGGGCGAAATTCTTGTTCCACGCCGGGACGACGACCGTCACGTCGGCGGTGCCGTCCGGCACGCACTGGCAGCTCAGCCGCGACTCCGGCGTCACCCCGCGGGCGGTGTCGAGCTGGTCCTCCTCGTCGTCGGTCGCGGCCGGGCAACTCGTCCGCCCGCCGGACACGTACACGTGGCAGGTCGCGCACGCGCACACGCCGCCGCAGGCGTGGTCGATCTCCAGGCCGGCGGCGAACAGGTAATCCATCAGGCTGCCGGGTTCGCCGGTGCGGCCGTAGGGGATGGCGGCGGGATCGACCGCGATCCCTTTCGTCTCCCCCGTCTCCTCGACGACGAACGTGACCGTGAACGGGCGGGTCGGCAGCGACACGCGGGCCTTCGTGATGTAGGGGTTCTGGCCGGCCATCGGGAACGTCACCTCGGAACGAGTGGTCTCCCGTCATTCTAAGGCTTTGGGCGGAGGGAATCGGAAACGCCGGCCCGAACGGGCCGGCGCGTCGGGATTTCCGCGCGGCGCGCCGCCGGTCACTCCTTGGGAAACTTCAAGTCGTTGGTCACGTCGCGGACGCCGGGGGTGAGGCGGAGCAGGCCCTCGACCAGGCGGGCCTCGTCCTCGTCCCGCACTTGGCCGCGGAGGGTGACCGCGCCGTTCGGCCCGGTCGTCAGTTGGACGCCGGCCGGGTTGCTCAGCGCCGACGAGCGGCTGACGACCGCTTGCAGGTCGTTCTGGAACTGGACCGGGGTGATCGTCGGCGTGGCGAACTTGATCGTGGCGGTGTAGGAGATGCCGGGCACGCCCTGCGACACCACCTGCCCGGACTGGCTGGCGGTGCCCGCCCCGCCGAGGCCGCCCGCTCCGCGAGCGTTGCCGCCGCCCGCCGCGCCGAACCCGCCGCCGCCCGCGCCGCCGGCACTACTGCTGCCGAAGCTGGTCGCCGCCCCGCCGAAGCCGCCGGACGTGCCGCCCCCCCCCCCCCCCCCCCCCCCC
>JAYTTN010000161.1:0-8072 GCA_043745295.1 Fimbriiglobus sp.
CTGCAATCGTTCGGCGGCTTGCCCGTGGGCCGGCTCAGCGAGATCTGGCGGCAGACGCACCGAGGCTACAAGGCCGTCGTCGCCGACCTGGCGGCGGGCCGGCCGGCCGAGGCGTTCGACCGCCTGGCCGACCTCGGCTGGTTGCGGCAGGCGGACGGACCGGCGGCGATCGTCGCCGACTACCTGGCCGCCCTCGACACGAAAAGGCCGGGACAACTCGACCGGGATCGGGTACTGATCGTGGCACCGACGCACGCCGAAGGGGACCGGATCACGGCGGCGCTGCGGATGAAACTGAAGGAGCGGGGTGTGTTGAGTGGGGACGAGCGCGTGGTCGAGGTACTTCGGGACGTGGGTTGGACGGACGCTCAGAAGGCGGACGTCCGGCAGTACGACGGCACCGAAGTGCTGCAATTCCACCGCACTACAGGAGCTTTTCGAGCGGGTCAACGCGTTGGAGTATCTGACTGGCGCGTGGGACACGCTCTCCCCGACCCGCGACATTTCGGCGTCTACCGCCGCGACCGGATCGGCCTCGCCGTCGGCGACCGCATCCGCGTCACCGGGCACGGCCGCGACGCGACCGGCCGGCACCGCCTCGACAACGGAAACCAGTACGCCGTCGCCGGCATTTCCGGCGACGGCCACGTTACATTGAACAACGGCTGGGTGCTGGACCCCGACTTCGGCCACCTGACGCACGGGTACGTGAGTACCAGCCACGCTAGTCAGGGGAAAACCGTGGACCGCGTGCTGGTGGCGATGGGAGGCGAATCGCGCGGGGCGATGAACGCGGAGCAGGTCTACGTCAGCCTCAGCCGGGGCCGCGAGTCGGCAACGATCTACTCCGACCTGCCCGCCGCCGAGTTGAAAGACGCCGTGCGGCGGACCGACCGCCGCGGCAGCGCGACCGAACTGATGACGCCGAAGCCGAATCCGTCGCACGCGACCCTGGCCCGGCGGCTGCTCGACCGCCTGCGGCGGACCTACGAGGCCGCCCGCGACGGCGTGACCGCCGTCCTTCAACGACAACCCGAACGCGAGGCGAGCCATGGCCGCTAAGACGCTCGAGGACATCCTCGGCACGCGCCGGCCCACGCCGGAGCCGGAAACGGTCGAACTGGAAGCGGACGGCCAACAGGACGTGGGATCGTGCGGGTGGGTGAGGGCGAACGCCTGCGCCGCCCTCGATATCGAGCGGGGCGGCACCGAACCCGTCCTGTCGTTCCAGTATTACGCGATCGGCGTCCGCTCGGAGTTCGCGCCGGGGACGTTCTGGGTCGAGTTCGGCCTGGAGACGGTGTGGCGGGTGACGGCCGAGGGGCGGAACCTGCGCCCGCTCTTCGACCGCCTGAACGACCACCGCCTTCGGAAGCTCCGGCAGGGGACGCGGGATTTCGACCTCGACGACGGCAAGCCGTTCGTCACCAAGCTGACGGTGAGGGACGTGACGCCGAAACGCGGTGCGGATCGGGACGCTTGACCCAAACAAGACGGGCGGGACCGAAGCCCCGCCCGGCGGGTTCAGGGCACAACTGCCTCCGCGTAACGTCGGCTCTTGGCGTCCGCCGCGAGTTGCCGCACGACCCACGTGTGGGCCTGGTCCAGCAGCTCCGCCGCCGACAGCAAATCGTCACTCCCGAGGCGGTCGGAGTCGCGCCAGCCGTCGTCGGGCCTGTGTCCGCGGGCGAGTTGAACCGAGTGCCAGTCGCCCTTGTCGGCGACGTTCGGGCGGGCCGCGCGAGCGGGAAACGCCCGCTTCCGTCCGCGGAAAGCGGACATTCCCCTTGGCGTAGCATAGACGGCCGGGTTTCGGGGCGCAGTTGGAAAAGCAAGTGACGGTGTTCGACGGTGAAGCTGGCGGCGAGGGTCATTCCACCGGCCGTGCAAGGAACTTATTCGGGGCTTGGGAGTGCGTCCTGGAAGGGGCCGGTCACGAAACGGACGCGGGTCACGCACTGCTGGGAATTCCCGGACCCCGATCGAGCAATGAGGAACGAACGGACGCAAGCCGTCCCGTCGCCGCGACGAGCCGCGACGATGGCCGATGGCGAATCGCGCATCACCTTGTCGGGCCGTCGTTGTCGTCCCGTCGATCCGTCCAGTTCGACTCGGGCGCGGTCGCCTTCAGCACCCGCCGGACGCTTCGCTCGACGGGATCGGAGGCGAGAAAGGCTTCCGCTTCCCGGAGCGGCAGAGAACACCGGACGTACTCCCGCGATTGGATGTACTCGGCCATCACCCGGTCGAGCGTCTCCGTGAACGGGGAGTCGAGGTGGAGCAGCCGCCCCTGGCCCCGCACGGAGGACAGCACGATCTCCCTCAGCACGGGTTCGACCGTCCCGTCCGGTCGGAGCAATCGCTCGCCGGTCAGCGCCCGCGCGTGGTCGGCGTCGATGGCTTGACCGAGGCACGCCCGTCGCAGGAGATATACCATGTCCCACTCCTGGGCGGTATCCTCCAGAAACGACACGAGCATGCCGAACTGGCGGACGGCGTCCGCGAAAGGCACCTCCGCCCCGTTGGAAAGTGAGACGAGTCTGTCCGTGTTTTCGTTCTGATCCATTTCTCGTACCTTGCCACAACGACGACCTCCGCGCAAGAATTAATCGCGACGGAACGTTGTGACATGTGACCGACTCATCGAACTGCCGATTCCGCGATGAGTTCGAGGAATTCGGTCGTTCAGCGGAAAAACGGGAATTCCGGAAACGGACGCGACCGGCGCGGGAGTTCTCGTTGGCGGCCGCTCCACACGGGAGGATGCGATGACGAATACCGCGGAGAATCCGATACCGCCGGCCGATGCGTCGGAAGACCTCGACGGTATCATCCGGGGGCTTCAGGCCCCGCTTCTGCGGTACGCCTATCGGCTCCTGGGCAACGGCGTTGATGCCGAGAACGCGCTCCAGGACACGGTGATCACGTTCCTGGCCAAACGGAAGGGCCTTTTCGACAAGTCGCCGTCCGGCCTCCGCTGCTGGCTGTACGGCACCCTGCGGTACAAATGCCTCCAAACGCCCCGCGACCCTCGTGTCGTCGCCACCGGTGAGGCTGCCGCCGAGCGACAGGTGAACTGGACCCCGGAAGACGAGGCCAGCTCGAACGAGGAACTGGCGGTGTGCCACGCCGCGATGGCCGCGATGGGCCCCCTCGACCGCGAGGTGATCGTGCTGAAGTGCGAACTTGAGTTGTCCACGCGCGACATCGCCGAGATCATGGGACTCGTCACCGAGGAGGCGGTGAGATCGCGGTTGAAGCGCGCCCGAGATCGGCTCCGCGAGGAAATCCGATCCCGCTCGCCGTATCTCGCGGAGTTGATCAGCCGCCCGCGCCCGAAAAAAGCCGAATGAACCGTCTGCGGTCCGCCCGTGTGCGAACGACCCAAAACCTCAGGTGACACCATGTCCAGTCCCGATGATCCGGTTGACATCCGGCCCGACGACCCGCTGCTCGTCAACGTGCTGGCCGCGACGGCACCGCCGCCGATGACCGCTCGCTTCGCCGCCAGATTGGAGGCGATCCTCAAGGGCGTGCCGCTTCCGGAAGACGCTCCGTCGCTTCCGCTGGATCCCCCCCGCACGGTCGTTGCGGAAGACACGACCCCGGACGGGGTGCGGCTTCCCAACGCGGCGGGAATCCGGCGGTGCCCTCGGCACCAGTCGAGGCCGTACTACGTGGCCGCTGGAATCGCCCTGGCGGTCGCCGCCGTCGCCCTCGCCGTCGCCGTACTCGTCTCATTCCGAACCCCATCGCCACCGGACGGCACGCTTCCCGGTGGCGACATCGCCCGAGCGGGTTCCGGAGTCGGCGACGCCGAGTACCGGTTCCGGGTTTCGACGGACGGCTCGGGTCGCGCGAGCGTCGATACCGCAATCCTGTACCGGAACGACACATGGTACATCAAGGATCAGTCGTTCCCCGCAACGGATTACAAGACGGCGTGGTTCGTGAAGTGCGGGCCGTACCAGGCCGCGCGAATTCACCAGCTGGAGCGTCGCGGGGACCGGTTCGTCGCGAATTGCAAGCAGGTGAACGGCAAGCAGGCGGGGTTCGTCCTGATCATCCTGGTCCTGTCGCGGCAGGACTGGCCGGTCCGCGGCGACGAACCCGAGCCGGAGGTCGAGGTGGACCTCCAGGACCTCGACTCGCTGTCCCTCCTCTATCGGGAGCCGACGAAGAACGCCGAGGAGATCGAGTCGTACCTGGCCAAGTTCCGCCGCGCGTGGGGGCTGCCGGAGGACGCGCGCCTCGTCCCGCGGCCCTTCGACCAGGTCACCAGCACCAACCCCGGTGTGCAAAAGGGGAACGACCGCCAACCCTGACGCCGACCCCTTCCCCCCTTCCTATCGGGAGCCGTCATGTTCCATACGCCCTCGTCTCGAACCGCCGTCGCCCTGTTCGCCGTGCTGTTCGCCGGCCCCCTGGCGGGGCCAGCCCGCCTGGACGCCGCGGACCCGCCGCGCTACAACCCGAACCCGGCGCAGTCCTTGTCCGCACCGGTGGTTCTGGTGGTGGCATTCGACAAGTACCCGAAACTCCGCGACCTCAAGTACCCGGTGGCCAACGGGATCGCCTTCGCCAAGGCGATGGCCGGGCAAGGCTACCGGATCACGTTCGTCACGGGCAAGGAGTCCCTCAAGACCGCGAAGGACAAGCTGACCGACGTGACGAAAGACGTCCGCCCGGTCGACGACGCGGAGGGGTTGGAAAAGGTGTGGCGGGCGTGGATGGAAGACCACTTCCTCGACCGCAAGGCGGCGACGCAGGCCCCGTTCGGTTTCGTCAGCTTCGGCGGCCACGGGGAAAAGCGGTCGCCGGACGTCCGCGACCGCGACACGTACTTCCTGACCCCCGCCGACGAGAAGGGCGAGGGCGGGATGTCGATCCAAGAAATGCAGCGGTACTGCGCGCTCCGGAACCTGCCCGTCGTCATGATGATGGACATGTGCCGCGCGGTGGTGCCCGAGAAGGCTCCCGCGGATCCGCCGCCGGGCAAGGCGAAGTCGGGTCCCGCCCCGTCCGCGACGACGCTGCTGGTGCTGAGGAACCGCGGGAACCGATTCGGGTTTTCGGAGGAGCGGGGAACGCCGCTGACGATCTGGTCCGCGCGGATCGGCGAGGAGGCGGGCGACGTGGAGGAGGACATGACGGCCATCCTCACCAAGGGCCTCAAGGTGGTAGTGGAGGCGGGAAGCGGGCGGACGTTCGCGGCCGGGGCGATCTTCGCCACCGCGCCGGGCGGCGAGGCGAAGACGGACCTGTCACTGCGGACGTGGTTCCAGTACGGGATCGCACAGGGGTCGGATAGCCCGATGGCCTTCGAGATCGATCGCGGCAATGTCGAGCAGCAGCAGGTCTTCGCCTCGACGGTGCAAGGCCGCCTGCGCCAACTGTTTGCGGCCGACCGCCCGGCGATCAACCTGATGGACGAGTGGAAGTTCGGGGCCGGGAGTTTCGCTGCGACCAACACCCCGCTCGGCATCGAGATCGCCCGCCCCGAGGGCGTCGCGAAAGACTTCTTCTCCACGGGCGTGGTGGCGCTCGCGCCCGAATCGGCCAAGAGGACGCTCGTCCTGGAATGCACGGCGCTCGTGGAGGGCGTGCCGCCCGGCGGCAAGGCGACGCTTCCGGTCCTCGTCCAACCCCACACCGCCGACGGCAGGCGGTACCTGTACACCGGATGGAACAAGACGCCGATCGATGTCCCATACAACGAACTCAGGACGTTCCGGATTCCCCTCGACAATTCCGCCAGGGGCGCGCAGATGGCGCGCCTCGCCTTCTCCGCGATCCCGAAGCGAGAGAACGAGTGGCCGGCGGACGCGAAGCTCCTGGTCACGCGGATGCGGCTGTGCCCCTCGGCCGGAGCCGAGCCGGTCGCCCCGCCGGCCGCCAAGCCCGACCCCCTCGCCCCCATCGACCTGTCCGGGCGGTGGTGGTTGTGCGATGTCCTGCGGCGAGAATCGTCGAAGGCGAAAATGTTCGCCGCCCTCAAGGCCGGCAAGGCCGGCGCACCCGCGTGGCACTTGGCGGCGAAGGACGCCGAGAAGGGGGAGCCGTTCGGCCGCGGCGGGGCCGTCTTCCCGAGCGTCTTCGCCGACAAGGCGGTTCACGAGTTGAGAATCCAACTGGCGGGAGACCGGCCCACCCGGAAGACGAAGTTCGAGATCGCCCTGTTCGGGAAGGACACAGTCCTGGCCGAGAAGTCCGTGGAGATACCGCCGGCGAAATGGGCCGACCCGATCCTCGTGAAGTTGAAGGAGAGCGACCGGCTCGACTACATCGGCATCACGACCGACGACCCCGAGTTCCGGGCGACGATCGCCGGGATGTGGCTGGTCGCCAAGCCCGCCGGGTCCAGGTAGTAACGCGGCGGACGGTTCACTTGGACGTACCGCATTGACGCGAATTCCGAAAGGCAGCTACCGGCCGCCCCTCGACGTTTCCACCTCCACCGGCGCTGAGCGACGGTTACACTTCCCGCCCGCCGGTCGGTTTCCCCGCCCGCGTCACGCGGGCCGAACGGTCTCCGTCGCGGAGGGGTTCGGGGGCGCGGCACTGACTACCAGGTTCGGCAACTCCGTCGGTTCGACGCCCTCGGGGCGGCCCCGGCGGTGGCCGTCGCCTCCACGTCTCGTCCCCGTTCACCGACGCTGGCGACCGCGCGGTCGCCGACTATTTGACCGCGCGAGGCCACATCGCCGCCTTCCTCCCGCCGGTCGAGGCCGAAGGGCTACTGGCCGCCGACACGCTCGACGAACGGGCGAAGCGATCATTGAACGCCCGTCGGCTGGTTCCGAACGCCGAAGCCTGCGTTGCGGACATCCTGACCCGGCTCGGGATCCCGGAGCCGCCCGCGCCACCCGAAGGGTCCGGTGAGGCTTTCAATTCCCCACAACCTTCCGCCCTCAGTTCGTGACCGCGGAGGATGTCGGCGAGTCGGGTGAGACCGCGCCACACCACCATGTTGCCCGGCGTCGGATCCTTCGCGCGGGCCAGGTAGAGGGGCCTGGGCCGAAAGCGATTGGGGAACGACCGAAAGTTGTGGGTAATTGCAAGCCGGTGAGGGGGAGCCCGCTGAAACGTTTGGGGGTGCGGCGACGAGTACGAGCGGCCGTGCCGCGTTCCGCGCGCGGCTCCGGCCCCCATTCGCTGCGAGACACCCATGCCCACCCGTCGGTCCCACACGACCCCGAACGCGATCCGCATCCGCACCTACGCCGATCTCCGGCCGTGGCTGCTCGGCTTCCGCTACGGCAAGTTCCACCTGCTGTTCCTCGTCGGAACCCCCGGTCTCGGGAAGAGCCGCCTGATCCGCGAGACCCTGGCCGGCCGCGACCACCTGATGGTCGAGGGGCACGCCACGGCGCTCAAGACCTACGCCGAGCTGTACCGCCACCGCGACCGGCCGGTGGTGATCGACGACGAGGACAGCTTCCACGCCGACGCGCAGAAAGTGCGGCTGATGAAGTGCCTGTGTACCACCGAGTCGACCAAGCGGCTGGTCTGGCAGTCCACCACCAAACTGCTCGGTGAGATGGACCTGCCGCCCGCGTTCGACACGGCGTCCAAGGTGGCCGTGCTGGCGAACCATTTGTCGGCGACCAACCCGCACGTGGCCGCCCTGTTCGACCGCGGCTGCGTGCTGTCGTTCGAGCCGTCGGCGGGCGAAGTCCACGACCGGGTCGCGGACTGGTTCACCGACCGCGAGGTCCACGCCTTCTTCGGGCGGTGGCTGCCGGTCATCCCGGCCCCGTCGATGCGATTATATGTGAAGGCGGCGGAGATGAAGGCGGCCGGGATCGGCTGGCGGGCGGTTCTGATGGGGCAATGGAAGGCGGGCCGGGTGTGGCGGGTGGAGGCGGTGCAAGCCGATCCGGAACTGCGCACCGAGGAGGCGCGGGTGGCCGCGTTCGCGGCCGCCGGGTGGGGCAGCCGGGCCACCTACTTCCGTCACCTCGACCGGTGGCGGAAGGCCGTCGGTGCTCGTCCCTCCCCCACAGCACACTCGCCTGACATTCGCCCCTCCCGGTTGGGCTACGGGGGTGAGACTTTGAGACCCGGCCGTC
>JAYTTN010000162.1:0-8032 GCA_043745295.1 Fimbriiglobus sp.
GCCACCTCCGCGCGCTGTTCCGCAGCGAACGCGGCCAGTGAGACGCCTACTGGAACGCCACCGCCGCCTAAATCCCACCGACACAATTGACGCTCACCCCAAGCGACTTGCCCGACATCTTCGCGCGACAACGACAGACCGTCGTTGGCAGCCCGGAATCGCGGCCGCGGTGTGCCACCCGCGCGCCCTGTTCCGCGGCGAACTCGGCCAGTAGGACGCCTTCTGGACCGCATCCGCCGCCTGTAACCTACCAACACAACTGACGCTCACCCTCGGCGAGAGTCGGCCACCCCAAAAGACATTGAACCCATGCGCGCCGACTTGCTGGCCCTGACCGCCGACGACCTCGCCGCCCTGACCAACCGGGGCACGGTGAACCGCGCTCTGAAGGAGCTGGAAGAAGGCCGGGTCGGCGGGACGGTGGCGGAATCGCCGACCGGCGACCTGTCGGTGACGTGGTCGGACGGGCCGACGAGCCGGTTGGCCGCCGGCGCGACGCTGGCGAACGGGACGTGTTCGTGTTCGGCCGCCGTCGCCCTCTGTCGGCACCTCCTCCGCACGGTGTTGCAGTACCAGCGCCAGCACGGGACGCAGGCCGCCGTCGCGCTCGCCTCCGACGCGCCGCCCGCCCCGGTGCCCGCCGGCCCGTGGAACCCCGGCGACATCACCGACGAGCAGTTGAAGGCGGTGTACGACCCGCGCGGCCAGGCCTTCGCGCACATCAAGGGGCTGTTCAACAAGGGCATCCTGGCCGAGGCGGTGCGGTCGTCCAAGCCGACGGTGCGGTTCCACCAGCCGGCCGCCGTCGTCCGCTTCATGGTGCCCGGCGACCCCCGGTACACGCACTGCGACTGCGCCGACCCGGCCCCGTGCAAGCACGTCCCGCTGGCGGTGTGGGCCTTCCGGTTGCTGCCGCCGGAGCAGTCGTTCGGCGTCGTGAACATCGGCGGCCGCGCCCCGGCGGTGCCGGCCGAGGTGCTGACCGAGGTGGACGCCTTGATGGGCGAGTTGGTCGAGTCCGGCTTCTCCGGGGCCACGCAGCCGTGGGCCGACCGGCTGACGCGGCTCGAAGCGCGGCTCCGCGCCGAGGGGCTGACGTGGCCGGCCGACACCGTCGGGGAGTTGATCGAACAGCGGCAGCGGTACGCCGGGAACGACGCCCTGTTCGCCCCGGATCGGGTGGTCGAACTGGTCGGCGAACTCGTCGTCCGCCGGGACGCCATCGGCCACGACACCGGCGAGCTGCCCCAACAACTCATTCGCGGCACCGGTCAGGAGACCAGCGGCACCCTCGGCAAATGCCGGCTCATCGGCCTCGGCTGCGGGGTGACGGTCGGCCGGCACGAGGTCGAACTGGTCGCGTACCTGATCGACGCCGACACCGGCGGCATGGCGGTCATCTCGAAGGAGTTCCCCGACCCCAAGCCGGAAACCAAACTGGAGCCGAAACCGTTCCCCGAACTGGCCCGGCACACGGCGAAGGAAGGCACGTTCGCCGCCGTCGGGGCCGGCCAACTGCTCACCGACGGCGGTCGGCGGACGGCCGCCGGGCGGCTCACCTTCGGCCGGGTGAAGGCGAGCGTGCAGCCGCAGGCGTTCGAGTGGGAATCGCTGAAGCCGCCCGTCGCGGTGGAGTCGTTCGCCGAGGTCGCCGCCCGGTTGGCCGCGCTGCCGCCGGCCGCGCTCCGCCCTCGCCGTGCCGCCGAGGACTTCCACGTCATGCCGGTGGCGGAAGTCGCGGACGCCGGGTTCGACGTGCCGTCGCAAACGGTCCTGGCCAAGCTGACCGACGCGGCCGGCGGGGTGGCGTACCTGCGGCACCCGTTCACGACGCGCGGCCGCACCGGGGCCGAACGATTGCTGACCACGCTGAACGACGAAGCGGCGTCGCTGAAGTTCGTCGCGGGCACGGTGCGACGAGTGCCGGGCGGGTTGCTCGTCAGTCCCGTGTGCTGCGTGTTCGAGAAAGCCGGCGCGCGGTTCGCCGTGCAGCCGTGGATCGACGGCCCGAAGGACGAGGCGAAGGGCGGGATGGAACTGGCAGCGGCGGACGCGGTGGTGTCGCCGATTCAGGAGGTGTTCCGCCAACTGCACGCCGAATCGGAGGACGTGTTCCTGGTCGGGTTGCGGCGGGCGGGGCCGGACGCGGCGAAGCGGTGGCGGGAGTTGCACCGGCGGGCCGAGTCGGTCGGCCTGACGCGACTCGGCGAGCGGATCGGCAGCGTGGCCGAGGGGCTGGACCTGCGGGCGCACGTCGTGCGGTGGGATCCGGCCCCGACCGCCGGCGTGGTGCTGGAGCTGTGCGCCCTCGCCCGGCTGGCCCGCGACGTGGGGTGAACATCAGCCGATTTGCCGCGACACGGAGGGGAGCGAGAACGTGACGCGCTCCCCTCCGTGTCGCGGCAAAACCACTTCTTACCCCTTCGCCGGCGTCACGGCGCAGTTGCCGTCCTTGCACGGGATCAATTTGAAGCGGTTCCGGGCGACCCACAGGTACGCCTTGTTGCCCAGCCACGGCACGCCGGGGAGGTACAGGAACGGGGCCAGCAGCATCGTGGCGGGCAGCCGCCACGCCATCCAGCGGAAGGCCGCGAAGCCGGCGTGGGCGGCCTTGCGATCCGGCGTGACGACGTGCATCTCCTCCAGCAGCCGCTTGGGTTGCAGTTCGACCTCGGCCGGCGGGTATTCGGCCGGCCGGCGCGCGTCCTGGTAATGGAGCTGGTGCAGCCAGTCGAGCTTCTTCAGCACCGCCACTCCGCCCCGGCAGAATGGGCACGCGCCGTCGTACAGGACGACCGCCTTGCCGTCGGCGGACGCGGTGAGGGTGGGGGTCGGAGTGGGGGCGATGGCTGTCATCGGGCGACCTCGGAGCGGTACTGACCACAATCATACCCGGAAATCGCGCTCCCCCTTCACCGCGCCGGTACAATGTTTTGGTAATCTCGTCTTCGATGCTCAATCACCGCCATTCCGGTGCCGTTCTCCCTGGAACGCCCCGGCTCCCGCGGCCCATCCACCCGTCGCCGTCGTTGCCTCCGGTCATCCCGGCGACCCACGAACCGGTGCCGTCGCCCATGAACCTCCTGACCGGCTTCACCCGACTGCTCGGCACCGTGACCGATTTCGGCATCGGCATCGACCAAGCCCGCCAAAGGACCGCCCCCGCCATGCAACTCGACGACGACCTCCTGCTGTCCGACGACCTGCCGCCGGAAGCCCGCCGCATCATCGGCGAGGCGGAGGCGGCCGTGGCCGATGTCCGCCGCCAGTCCGAGCGGGCGGTGGCGGCGGTGCGCGACCAGGCCGACCGCGAGGTGGCCGCCATCCGCGCGCGGGCCGACACCGACGCGGCCGCCGCCCAGCGCGACGCGGCCGGGCAACTCTCGCCGCTGCTCCGCGACCTGTTCGGCCGGCTGAAGGCGGTGCAGGCCGAGTGCCTGCGGACGGGCGACCTGGACGGCGCGCTGGCCGTGCGGAGCCGGCTGCGGTCGCTCCGCGGCGACCTGTTCGGCGTGCGACCCGACCCCGGCAACCTGACCGACTACGGTTCGGCGGACGTCGGCAAGGTGATGCTGTTCGAGATCGTCGGCGAGGACGACAGCGACCACTGCTGGGGCACCGACGTGTACACCGGCGACTCGCGGCTGAGCGTGGCGGCGGTCCACGCGGGTGCGGTGCGGCCGGCCGAGCGGGCGCTGGTGCGGGTGGCCCTGTTCGACGGCTCCGAGCGGCTGTTCGAGGGCACCGAGCGGTACGGCGTCCGCAGCCGCGACTACGGCAACTACACCGTCGCGTACACCGTCGAGCGGGTGTAGCCGGGAGTCAGGGGACAGGAAACAGTCAGGAGACAGGAAGCAATAACTCACCGGTCCGCCGGAAGATGTCGCTTGCTGTCGAACCTGCCTCCCGCTCACCGCCTCCTGCCTCCTGCCTCCTGACTCCCGCCTCCTGACTCCTGGTTTCTCATGTCCCCCTACACCCACCCGGACTGGACCGCCCTGCTCGCCGGCATCGTCGCGCACGCCGACGCCGACCTGCCGCGGCTGGTGGCGGCCGACTGGCTGGACGAACACGGCGACCCCGAGCGCGCGGCGTTCATCCGCCTCCAGTGCGCGCGGGAGGCCGACGACTCGCTGGAACTGAAGTGGACGGAGGAGCGGTTCCGCTACTCGCCGACCGGCGTCCCGCTGTGGGCGGAAGAGGCGTGCCCGAACCTGGTGCGGGCCGAATTCACCGCCGGGGCCGGTCTCGGCGTGGCGTACACCGGCGCGGAAAAGGTGACGTTCCGCCGCGGCTTCCCGTTCCGCGTCGCCTGCCGCGCCGGCGAGTGGCAGCGGTACGGCGCGCTCGCCGTCCCCCGCCAGCCGGTGCGGGAGCTGGTCCTCCGCGACTGTCGCGATTCGGGCCTCGACTGGTGGGCCATGCGAGACACCCTGCGGCACCTCCGCACCGTCGCCCTCGACGACGGCGATTACCGGATGCTGATGTTCCTTCGCCGCGAGCTGCCGGGGGTGGACGTGGTCCGCTACTCGACAACGGTCGTCGCCGTTTCGGAGCCGCACCGGACGCCGCTGCCGACCGCCCCGCCGCCCCGGCTGGTGACGCCGCCGCCGGCGGATCGCCTGCCCCGCGCCGCCGCCGACCCGACCGGGTGAGCCTCCGGCCCCCGCTTTTCACCTCCCGCCCGCCGATTCCCGGCCGGGCGGAAATCGCAGCTTCCGGCCGGCGGTGGCGGAAAATCCGACCTATGCTTGCGCACGCGGCCGACGCCCGTGGCCGACGAACCGGGATCCCCCATGCCGGTCATGCGACCACCCGAAGCGACGGCGGTAGCCGCCTACGCGAAAACGGCCGGCAGCGAGCCGTTGCCCGGCTACGTCCTACTCGAACCGCTCGGTCGCGGCGGGTACGGAGAAGTGTGGAAGTGCGAGGCCCCCGGCGGCCTGCTGAAGGCCATCAAGTTCGTCGCCGGAGCGGACGACGGCCAGCGGCGGGACGCATCCCTATTGCGGCAGGAGTATGAGGCGTTCCAGCAGGTGAAGGCGATCCGCCACCCGTTCCTGCTTTGCCTGGAGCGGGTCGAGCTGGTGGCCGACGAACTGGTGATGGTGATGGGGCTGGCCGACAGGCACATCGGCGACCGGTTCAACGAGTGCCTGACCCAGGGGCGAACCGGCATCCCCCGCGACGAGCTGCTCGGCTACCTGCGGGAGGCGGCCGAGGCGCTGGACGTGATCGGCGAGCAGTACGGCCTCCAGCACCTGGACGTGAAACCGGCCAACCTGTTCCTCACCGCCGGCCACCTGCAAGTCGGCGACTACGGCCTCGTCAGCAAGTTGGACGGCGGGACGGAGGGCGGGAAGAACCGCGGCCTGACGCCGAAGTACGCCGCGCCGGAAGTCCTGCGCGGCAAAGTCCACACCCGCTCCGACCAGTACAGCCTGGCCCTCGTTTACTGCGAACTGCTGACCGGCGCGTTCCCGTTCGTCGGCCGCACCGCCCAGCAGATGATGATGCAGCACATGTCGGTGCCGCCGGACCTGTCGGCACTCCCGGAGGCGGAGCGGCGGCCGGTGGGCGTGGCGCTGGCGAAGAACCCCGACGAGCGATTTCACTGCTGCCGCGACTTCATCGACGCGCTGATCCGCGCCGCCGCGCCGCGCCTCTCGACGATCACCACCTTCGCCCCGCGGTCGGTGCCGTCCGGCGGGCTGGCTGCCCCCACCCCGCGGCCGCAACCGCCGCTGACGAACCCGCCGACCCTGCGGCCGTTCGCCCACGACTCCACCAAGCAGGTGACGGGCACGTCGCACCTCACGGGGATGCCCCGTCTCGTCGGGGTGAGCAGGATTCAGCCCGCGCCGGTCACCGCTCGCGAAGACGACGACGATTGCGTCCCGCTCACCGCCGCCCCGCCGCCGCCGGCGGGCATTCGGTTGACGGAGGTCTGGCCCGTCTACGCGGTCGCGCGGTTGCGGGGGCAGTCGGCCACCATCCCGGCCGTCACCGCCGAGGAGTTGGCCCAGGCCGTCCTCACCGCCGCCGGCTTCGATCCGGCCGCGCACGTCACCCCGGACGCGATCTTGCGGGACGCGGCCGGCGCGTGGACGTGTCGCTTCCCGTCGGCCATCGACCCCCGCCTGGCCGTCGTGAAAATGTCCCTCATCCGCGAGGAGTTCGGCATCGCGGCCGAGGTGCTGGACGAACGCCATGTGGTGTTCCGCGAGCTGGCCCCCGCCGCCGGACTGTTCGGGTTCGGCAAGAAAACCCCCGCCGGATTCGAGGTCGGCATCCAATTCCCCGAACCGGGCGGTCGGCACCCGGACATCCAACTCACGGGCAGACTGTTCGGCAAACCGCCGGCCGAGTTCGCGCGGACGGCGGAGAAGGCCGTCGTCCAGTTGATGGAGGCGATCCGCCAGCAACTGAACACCATCCGCGAGCGGCGGCAGCACGCCCGCGTGACGGCCGAGTTCCCCCTGTCCCTGTTCCCGTTGCACTCCGACGGCCGGGTGGACGCCCCGGTCGCCGGCACCTCCGTGAACGTCTCCGCCGGCGGGCTGGCGCTGCGGACGCCCCGTTTCCCGCCGTGCAAGTACCTGTACGTGGCGTTCGAGACCGTCCGCGGCATCGAGGGCGTGGCCGCCCTCGTCGAGACGGTGCGCCGCAAGGAGCTGCCCGACGGCCTGCTCATCACCGGCCGCTACCGCGCCGACTCGTAGTGCCGCCGCTCGTCCCGTATAACAGCAGTTGCCGTCCTCGCTCCCCGGAGGGTTCGCCATGCTGCTCGGACTCCGCACCGTCTGCTACCACGTCCCCGACATCGCCGACGGGAAGGCGTGGTACGCCCAGGTGGTCGGTCACGCGCCGCACTTCGACCAGCCCTTCTACGTCGGCTTCGAGGTCGGCGGGTTCGAACTCGGCCTGATCCCCGACGGCACCCCCGGCCCTGGCGGGACGGTGGCGTACTGGGGCACGCACGACATCGAGCGCGAGGTCCACCGGCTGGTCGAACTCGGCGCGACGCTGCACGACGCCATCGAGGACGTGGGCGACGGCGTCCGCGTGGCCGACCTGAGCGACCCGTTCGGCAACACCTTCGGCGTCATCCAGAACCCGCACTTCGACCGCCGGCAGGTGGGGTAGCATAAACGCCCTCACCCCCGGCCCCTGTCGGGGGGTATTGGGATCCACATGGAACGAAGACCCCACCCCCCGGCCCCCTCCCCGTCCCGGAGAGGGGGTGTTCAACAGGACATCGCAGTCGATGTTCGGCCGTGGATTTCTGGCACCAACGCGGTTTCGCGGCAACGCTTCCCGCTTGTACACCCCCTCTCCATTCATGGGGAGGGGGACGGGGGGTGGGGTCTCCGACCAAAGCCGACCGAAATACCTACCTCAGACAGCCCCGCCCCACGGCCCTTGCTCGCGCGGCGGGCTAACACACTGCCTTCGCATCCCTCTATTTGGTGCCTTCCGTCATGGCTTCCCGCCTGCCCGCCGTCGCCCTCCGCATCGAGCGGAAGTCCGCGCACCCGTGGATCTTCCAGAAGATGGTCGTCTGGCCGGACGACCGGCTGCCGCCCGGCGCGGTCGTGGACGTGCTCGACAAGAACGGCCAGTGGTGCGGCCGTGGCTTCTTCAACGGCCACTCGCGGATCGGCCTCCGCATCCTCACCGAGGACCGGACGCAGGAGATCGACGCCGGCTTCTTCGCCGACCGCATCGGCCGCGCAATGGAGCTGCGCCGCGACATCCTCAAGCTGGACGCCGTCACCGACGCCTACCGGGTCGTGCATTCCGAGGCCGACGGCCTGAGCGGATTGGTCGTGGACCGCTTCGCCGACACGGTGGTGATCGAGTTCTTCGCCGCCGGCATGTACCGCTTCCGCCAGGTCATCCAGGACGAGCTGACCAAGCACTTCCCGGCCGCCAAGTTCTACCACTTCGCCGAGGAACACGTCGGCAAGCAGGAGTCGTTCGACTGCCGCGCCCCCGAGCCGCCCGCGCCGGGCGTCATCACCGAGAACGG
>JAYTTN010000163.1:0-2193 GCA_043745295.1 Fimbriiglobus sp.
CGGGCGGCAGGCGCTTGACAGCCGCTAGTTCAGGAATCGTTCGAGGCGTCCAAAGCAACGGCACACCACGTCCTCCATCGCCGAACGACCCAGCTCAGCTGCCGGCGGGGCTAGCTGAACTGATCGGGTAAAAAACCGTCGTGCCCCGCCGGTCGGCTGCAGCGCCTGGTTCGGCGTGCCTCACGCCACACCGGGAGACCACACCAAACCCACGCCGCACCAACGGCCCACGACACTCCGCCCCGCCACTGACACCGCGATGTCACCCACGTTCGGCGCGCCAAGCCCGATGGTTCCGGGTTTTGCCGAACGACACAGCTCAGCAGCCGGGGCCGCCGGAGCGACAATGACCCGCGGGAAGCGAACATGCGGCCCCGGTCTGCCGCAGCGCCTGGTTCGGCGTCTGGCGCTGCACCCGCGAACGACGCGGCCCGAGCTAGCAACGACGATAGCACTCCTCACCGACCTCGATGCAGCCCGCGACGCACAGGATGGCCAGCGGGCCGGACCCCGGGCACACGGCCACGCACGCCGCCTGCGCCACACGGCACGCGATGCGACAGGCCAAGCACCTGGGGCTACACCACCGCAGGGCGTCCACCTCGATCACCTCGTCCGCGGCCACCGCGTAGTTTACCGCCGCCTTGACCGCCGCCGCCCGCCAGGTGCTCAGGTTGACCGGCACCACGATCGTCCGCTCGTGCCCGACGATGTTCTTGAACCGGAACACGACGTTCACGAATCCGGTCTGGCTGCCCACCAGCCCGGGGACGCACTCGAACCCGACCGGGAAGTACCCCTGCTGGATCAGCTCCCGCGACTTGTTCAGGAACCCCGGCGACATCGACGCCTTGACCGCGGCGATGATGCACACCGGCGGGAGCAGGCCGTCCAGATGGACCCGCATGGCCGCCTGGATGGCGGCGAGGCCGGCCCCGACCTCGGCCGCCGGCTTGCCCGAGTCGAAGAAGGCCGACAGCTCCTTCTGGTAGGTGCCGAAGTCCAGCACCCAGAAGCACACGCCCTTGATCGCCCGCTCGCCCGACTTCTGCATCACCCGGATCGCGCAGAAGACGCGCTCCTTCTCCTTGATCCCGTCGAACAGGCCGTCGAACGCCGGCTCCAGTTCCGCGGTCACCTCGCCGAGGGGGCCGCCCGACCGCACGACCAGCTTGTCCTTGCTGACGCTGATGACCGTTCCGGCGAGGCCGGCCAGATCGTCCACGACCGTCCCGTAGGAGTAGGCCCCCTGCGGTTCGCCGCCCCCGGCCTGTGCGGGGGTGGCGTCCTTCGTCGAGCAACTGCAGTTCATTGTCGCGAACCTTCCGCCGCTGAGCTGGGTCGCCCGGCGGGAGCAGCGGCTCCTCTTCGCCGAACGACCCAGCTCAGCAGCCGGGGCCGCTCAGCGACAATAAATCCCAAGAAGCCTACATGCGGCCCCGGTCTGCTGCAGCGACTGGTTCGGCGTCTTGACCGCCACCAGCCGGCTAGTCCTCCCCGGCACTGATCTCCGACAACCGCTCGACACCGTGGAAGTTGAATGTCATCCAGAGTACCGCGTTTGGCTTCATCCAACTGCCATTCGGCATTCGCACCAGATACCAGAGGAACGACTCCCCGACCTTGTCGTACACGGGCTTGTACGGTAGGCCGCGGGCGTCGAGCCATGCCACTACCTGTTCGCGGGATGATCCGACCGGGAGTGCGGACCTAGCCTCTGATTGGAGGCTACCCACGCGGATGCCGTTATACGGCCGGTACGCGAGTTCGCACGAGCCGACACAGACAGCGATCACAAGCCCCGCCAACGTCCACAGCACGGCAGGTGGGACACGCGTACGAAGCATGCCGCTCAAAGCACAACCTCCGCGGCTTGGAAGCCCTCCGCCGCCGAACGACCCAGCTCAGCCGCGGCGGGGGCGAATGAGCCGTCAACGCCCGCGAAACCTTCGTGCCCCCGCCGTCGGCTGCAGCGCCTGGTTCGGCCATGTCTCCCACACACCGGCGACCCGCCCCCGCTCCGCATCCCGATCATCGCCCCCCGCCGGCCGCACGTCCAGCGCTCGCCGCGCACTTTGCTCCGCTCTGCCGCTGCCGCCGAACGACACAGCTCAGCAGCCGGGGCCGCTCGATGAGCTATGAATCCCAGAAAGCCTACATGCGGCCCCGGTCTGCTGCAGCGCCTGGTTCGGC
>JAYTTN010000164.1:0-7999 GCA_043745295.1 Fimbriiglobus sp.
CCCAACCCGGCCACTCGTCGTTCCCGAAGTTGTGGAGATCCCGCCAGCTGATCCGCTTCACTTCGTCCAAGCGGCAAAGACGCACGATCCGATCCGCACTGCTCTCCAACCCGACGCCCTCGTTCGTCGCGTAAAACGCAACGAGATCGGCCGGCAGCGCGGGCACATCCACCGGCCGCGATTCCGCCAAGCGTACCAAGGGCTTTGGGTCCACTCACGTCTCCAATCGAGTTTACACCGGCAGGCTAACGCCGCGCCGTTCGCCTTATTCCTTCTTCAGCGAGTGCAGCACCATGCCGGTCAGGATCTTCGGGTAGAAGTAGGTGGACTTCGCCGGCATCTTCTCGCGGTTGCCGGCGATCTCCTCCACGTGGCCCATCCCGCACGGCGGCACCAGGCAGGCCAGGTCGCACCCCTTCGCGGCCACCGCGTCCGTCACTTCCTTCAGCAGGTGGACGTACTGGCAAGTTCCGCCCGGCAGCAGTTTCTCGAGCACCAGCTTGTGAAGTATACTCACCGCCAGCCCACGCCACGTCTCGGATTGTTCGCCGGCCACTTCATTCATCGCGGCAATGTCCCGCAACTTCGCGGCGATCCACTGGCCATCCGCCACGGTACCAAACCCCAACACCGATTGCGAGTCTTCGAGTTGGACGTGTTCCCAGCACGCCTCGGCGGAGTCGAACCGGCCGACCACGTCGAACGCCGGAGCGATCGCCGCTTCGACCCTGTCCGCCGTGACGCCCGGCAGCCCGGACACCAGCCGGTGCGTCGGCAGGATGATGAGGCCGGGGTCGCTCATGCCGACCAGCATCATCAGGCAGAAGTTGGCCGGGTGTTCGTCGTCCGGGATACTCCCGGCGGTCTTCTGCTCGTCGAGGTACTTCAGCCCGGTCTCGTACCGGTGGTGGCCGTCGGCGATGAACACCGGCTGCGGCCCGAGCAGGCCGATGAGCGTGGCAATGGTGTGCGAGTCGCTGACGGCCCACAGCCGGTTGACCACGCCGAGGTGGTCGGTGGCGGTCGTCGGCGGGGCGGTGCGGGCGAGCGCCTCCAGCACCGTCGCCACGTCGCCGCCGTCGTCCGGGTAGATGCCGAACACCGGCGAGATGTTGAACCCCGTCGCCTGGTACAGCTTCAGCCGGTCGGCCTTCGGGCCGGACATCGTCTGCTCGTGCGGGAAAATCCGGCCGGTGCCGAACGGTTCCAGTCGCACGCGGGCCAGGAACCCCCGCCGGGTGTACGTCGTCCCTTCGACCGCGAACTCCTGCTCGTACACGTACAGGCTGCGGCCGCTGTCCTGCTTCAGCACGTCGTCGAACGTCCACTGCTTCAGCGAGCGGGCGGCGCGGGCGTACTTGTTCTCCTGCTCGTCGTCGCCGGGCAGGTCCGGCGTCAGTTCCAGCCGGACGGCGTTGAACGGACTCTGCGCCAGAAGCTGCTGCTGGAGGGCGGCGTCGATCACGTCGTAGGGCGGGCAGACCACGTCGGACAGCGCGCCGACCTGGCCCAAGTCGTACCGGAACCCGCGGAACGCCCGAATGTCGGCCATCGCAACACACCTGCCGGAGGAAGAGTACAGTGAGGGTGTGATACCGCGCGGGTGCGGCCGGTGGTAGGGCGTATGACGCAGGACCGTTCAAGAAGAAGGACGCGGAGGACGCGGATTTCAGCGCGGATGAAGAGGATCGGGCACACATTCAGCGGAAAGGTTTCCTGGGGCTTCCGCCCCAGGCTACGTCCGACGGTCCCTCCGGGACGAAGAAAGACCAATTCAAGTTGGCCTTCTATTCCGATCCTCTTCATCCGCGCTGAAATCCGCGTCCTCCGCGTCCCTCTTTTTCGACATCTCTTGGAAACCCATGATCGACCTCCGCTCCGACACCGTCACCGTCCCCACGCCGGCCATGCGGGACGCCATGTTCGCCGCCCCGGTCGGCGACGACGTGTACGCCGAAGACCCGACCGTCAACGCCCTGGAGGCGAAGGTGGCGGAGTACCTCGGCAAAGAGGCGGCGCTGTTCGTGCCGTCGGGGACGATGGCCAACCAGATCGCCGTGCGGCTGCACTGCCGGCCGGGCGAGGAGCTGGTGTGCGAGGCGACCAGCCACGTCGTCCTGTGGGAAGGCGGCGGGCCGGCGGCGCTCAGCGGCGTGACCGTCCGGCCGTTGAATGGGGCGAACGGCCTTCTCGGTCTGGAGCCGTTTCAAACCCTGCACCGGCCGAACGACATCCACAGCCCGCCGACCAGACTCATCTGGCTGGAGAACACGCACAACCGGGGCGGCGGTACCGTCCACCCGTACCCGTCGGTGGAAGCGATCTCGGCTTGGGCGCGCGGTCAGAAGCTGGCTCTGCACCTCGACGGCGCGCGGCTGTGGAACGCCGTCGTCGCGTCCGGCATCCCGGCCGCGAAGTGGGCGGCGCACTTCGACACCGTGAGCGTCTGCTTCAGCAAGGGCCTCGGCGCGCCGGTCGGGTCGGCGCTCGCCGGGCCGCGCGAGTTGATGACGCTGGCCCGCCGGTACCGCAAGCTGTTCGGCGGGGCCATGCGGCAAGCCGGGTTCCTGGCGGCGGCGTGCGTTCACGCGATGGACCACCACGTCGAGCGGCTGGCCGACGACCACGCCAACGCGACACTGCTGGCGGCCGCCGTGCGGCAGGTGCCCGGTTTGAAACTGGTGCCGGAAAGCGTGGAAACGAACCTGGTCTGGTTCAAGGTGGACCGGGCGACGTTCGGCTCGCCGCAAGACGTGGTTCGCCGAATGAAGGAGCGCGGGGTGCTGATGTCGGCGCTGGGCGAAACCACCGTGCGGGCCTGCACGCACCTGAACGTCAGCCGAAACGAATGCGAGACGGCCGCCGAAGCGATTCGCGCGCTGGGGTGAGGTGGCGGAGCGGGCGAAGCCGGTGCCGTCGATGGCTCGCCCCGCACCGTGCCGCCACCCTCCGCCGGGTGGCCGCCGAGCCGGTGGTGCCACTCCCTGGCGGTCGCGGCTCGCAAGACTCACCCGCCGGTGGTCACGGTGGCGGCCAGCGTCTTGGCGATCTGCTCCTTCAGCTCGTCCAGGTGCGCCTTCGCCGTGTCGTCCTTCTCGGCCTTCAGCGCCTCGTCGATCCGCTTGCCCGCTTCCTTCAGGTGCAGGCGGGCCAGCGCCTTCGCGTCGGCCGGCAGGCCGCGGCGGCCGCCGCCCGCCTTCGCGGCGAACGGGTTGCCCGACCCGGCCGACCGGCCCAGCACCATGCCGGACAGCTTGGCGACGTACTCCCGCTGGAGGTTCCGCCGCACCACGGAGGTCTTCACCGCCGACGCCTTGCCGTCGGTCGGCAGGTCGGCGAACGCCGCGTCGGACACCGCGCGGAACACCTCGGCCACCGTCAGCGGCTTGTCGTCCTTGCCGGCGCTCCGCGCCGAGTTCTGCACGTTCGCCAGGGTGCCGGCGTCCAGCAGCTCGTTCAGCGCCACGCGGTGGATGGCCAGCACGCGGTCGTTCACCGGGAACTCGACGGCCTGCATGGCCCGCTCGTTGCCCCAGTGAACCCAGCGGTCGGCGGCCAGCTTCCGCAGCAGTTCCGGCGGGAAGTCGAACGGCTTGTCGGTCAGGATTTGCTCGGCGACGAACGTCAGCGCCTCCCGCTGCTTGGCCGCCGGGGTGGGCACGAACGGGTCGCGGGCGTTGGCGTCGCCCTTGTGGTCGCGGTACATGGCCGACCCGCCGACGTGCTTGGCGGCGATGAACGCCGAGTTGCCGTACTGGCTCAGCATGACGGCGAACGCCTGCCGCGCCCGCTGGTAGCCCTCGCCCTTCTCCACCACCCGCTCGGCCAGGCCGGGGATCAGGTCCTGCGACAGCTTGACGCGGTCCACGGCGAACTTGAGCGGGTCGCTGCCGAGGTCCCACTGGTTGACGAGCGGGTCGTCGGTGCCCATCAAGTCCTCGTCGGTGCCGTAGACGAGCTGCGGCTCGGCGCACCGGCCGGCGATCTTCTCCAGGTTCTCCTTGCTGCCGTCCGGCGTGTAAGCGTATTCAATTGCCCAGTAGTCGTAGGCCCCGATGGTCGGGGTGAAGTAGAACCCCTGCTTGGTGCCCTTCGGGGCGATGTTCGCCGGGGTGTAATCCATGACCGAGCCGACCAGCCCCTGCTTGGCGGTCAGGGCCGTGTCGTGCAGTTGCTCGTTCTTCAGCACGGTGCTGGCCTTGAAGTTGTGCCGCAGGCCGAGGGTGTGCCCGACCTCGTGCATGACCGTCTCCTTCACCGCCTGCACCAGCAGCTCGTCGGACACCTTCGCCGGGCCGTCCTTGCCTTCGGCCAGCTGCGCGGCGGTCATCGCCAGGCCGAGTTCGCTCGACTTGTGCGCGGCGCACTGGCAGTAGCCGTGGCGGACGGCCGCCAGCCGCTGCCGTAGCGCGGCCTCCGGGTCGGCCGGGGCGGTGCGGTCGTTCCACCCGCCCATCGTCCGCCGCAGCTCGTCCAGCGGGTGCGCCGGCAGGCCCCAGCCGTAGCGGGCCGCCTGGATGGGCGAGATCGGGTCGATCATCCGCCCCTTGTCGTCGCGGTAGACCTTCGACTCGCCCTTGTACGCCCGCACCATGGCGGCGTCGAACAGGATGTCGGCGTCGAGCAGCTCGCCGGTGAACGGGTTGGCCCGGCTCGGCCCGATGGCGTAGGCCGTCTCGGACGTGATCCAGCGGAAGGTGGCGTAGCTGATGTCCTCCGGGTCGAAGTCCTCGCCCTCCTGCTGGCGCACCTCGATGGCGTCGCGGAAGCCGACCTTCTCGAACGCCTTGTTCCACTCGAGGATGCCTTCCCGCACGGCCGCGCGGAACTCGTCCGGCACGCTGTCCTCGATCCAGAACACGATCTTCTTCTTCGGCGGCACCAGCTTCGCGCCGGCCTTCCACGGGCTGCCGTCGGCCCGCTCCAGCCGCCACCGGTTGACGTGCCGGACGAACGCCGTGTCGCCGTCGTCCTTGCTGAAGTCCTTCAGCACGCTGGTGAAGTGCCCCACCCGGTCGTCGGCGGCGCGGGTCTGGTAGCCGGCCTCGGGCATCTCGACGATGCCGTACTGAATGGTGAGGCTGGTGCCGCGGGTGTCGATGACCGAGTCGCTGCCGCTGGGGGCGATGCCGCCGGTGCGGTTGCCGGCGAAGGTCGCCTGCACCTGGAGCTCGACGTTCTTCTTGAACGCCTTGATCTTGCCCCACGTCGTGCGGTCGGCGTCCAGGGAGCCGACGCCCAGGTCGGCGAAGTCCTTGAAGAAGATCTGGTTGAAATCGACCACCACCGACCCCTTGAGGGGGTTCAGCGTGCGGATCGGCAGGGCCAACAGCACCGAGTCGGAGTACGTCGTGTCCACGGCCTTGGCGGCCGGGCTGCCGGCCTTGGCGGTGAACCGCACGTTGCGGCGGATGACGAACACCTTGTCGCCGACCCGCTTGAAGGCGATCACCCACTGCTCGTCGAAGTTCAGGGTGGTGCCGCCGACGCCGCTCCCCTTGGCCACCGCGACGGGCAGGAGGAACGGCTTGTCGAACTGGAACGGCATGATCTCGGCGAGCAGCCGGTCGTCCTTCAGGTGCAGGGTGAACAGGCCGTCGAACACCTTCGCCCCTTTGACGACGGTGTTGAAGTCGGGGAACTTCGGCGGCTCCGGGGCGGCCGCCGGGGGCGGCGGGGGTGGGACCGGGACTTGGCCGTGACCGCCGGACGCGGCGAACAGGGCCGCGAGGCCGACCGTCAGCAGCAAGCCGGGCAGCGTGCGCGAACGCATGAGGGTGATCCTTCTCGACGGAACGAGGTGCGGCCGCCGGCGGCGTGCGGGATCGGCCGTGTGGATAAGTTATCCGGGGGAATGGGTAAAATGCAAAGTCAGTAGCGATTCTGGCGGCACGGCCGACCAGTGGGGAGGTCGGGCTGAAACGAGTGAACCGGTCGGGAGAGGCGGGAGGAGGTTGCGGGCACGAAGGTGAGTGTTTAGATTGATTCTTCCCCCGCCTCCTGCTCCGCCCTTGGAGTGACCTATGCCGTGGCGGACATGGCGAAGGTGTTCGCGGAGTAACGCTTAATCTGTCTCTTCATATTTCCAATCATACCGCGAACGGGAAGTAGGCGCGACGACGCCCAGCAACGATTTTCGCATGCTGCTGGCGGTTCTGCCGGAGCGTGATGGCCGACGCCGTCGAAAAGGCCATGTCAACCCCCAGCCAAGAGCCGGTCGATGGGTTGGTCTTACCGTATCGCATGCCGACGTTGACGAGCGCGTTGCTGAAGTATCCACCTATGTGTTCGTCTTCTCCCGCGCCTTCATCGAGGTCACAGGAGTAGATGAAGATGTCGCCCTTCTCGGCCGCCATCACCCTAGCATCGAACTCTTTTCGGAAGTCTCGCCGGGCGAGCTTCAGCGGATGCGCGACCTTGTGGCCCAACTCAACCGACTCGGTGAATGGCTGGTACATCACCTTGCGGCAGGCGTCGATGACCACCGTCGTGCGGTCAGCCTCCGGCAGGATGGAACGGACGCCCAGTTCCCCGTCCCTCAAGCACAGCTTGGTTTCATTCAGGCTGCCGTCGTGGTACCCGTGCCCTGAAAACGCCACGAAAGCGTAATCGACCTTGAGGGTGAGCATGATCTCGAGGCCTACCTCGATGGTGGTCGGGGTGTGGAGGACGCTAATCTCCTTGTCCTTCCAGTCGCCACCCCACGGCGACATTAGCCAGTTTCGGTAGTTGATCGCATCGAACTCCGCGCCGGGAAGCGGGTCTTCGCCGGGAACTTTGGACGCTTCGATGATGAGCGCGAATCGAGTCATGATCGCTTCTCCTGATGGGGTTACTTCAGCCCTGCCTTCCTAGCGTTGATCGCGTCGAGGATGGATTGCACGTACTGACGAAACTTGGGAGGGTAGCCGACAAGGTTCCGCTTCTGGCTTTCCCACCAGCAGCGGTGCGTCTCGATAATTTCGTCGGGATCGACGATGTCCCCAACGTTCTTTTTCCACCAGCAGTACCGCCATGCCGATTCCAGCATGTTGAACACGAAGCAGCAGTACATGTCGTACTGGAGCCATTTTTCGTGCGCCGCTTCGTAGCGTTCCTGCTCGCCGGCAGGGGCATCGGCGGGCGGTTTTTTGGGCGGATGCAGCCACTCTGCACAGTATTCCGCGTCCTCGACGTGGGAGTAGCTCATCGCCAGTTCGATGGACTTCAGCAGTTTCCCCTCGATGGCGGTGCGTTCGCTGGAGCGGCGGGTGAAGTACGAGACGGTCGCCGACACGACGGCCGATACGCCTGCGGAGATCAGGGCTGTGGTAGCGTCCGGCATGAGCCTCGCCCGTTCGTGGTGTCTAGCGTTCGTGCATTATACCAATGCGCCGGAGCCCGGCACGAACTCCCGACAGAACGAATGAGAAGATTTGATGAAGGTGGCGGTGGCATTTCCCGAACGGTTGGAAAAGCAAGTCCGTTCAGCGCCTCCGACCCACGACTGGCGCTTCCAACCCAGCCGCCGCACAGGTCGTCGGGGCCTGTTCGTCGCACTTGACCGCGTACTCGCAGGCTTCTCGAATGTGCGGGTCGAAGTCCGCCGCAACCTCCCAGTAAACGCCGTATTCGTGCGCCTGCGAAACCACTCTCAGCCGAGCGCCTTCCGGTGGATCACCACAGACGATGCGGATGGCGGCGATGTACTGGCGGCATTCCGGGCGTACCATAACCTCGATCCTAAACTGCTGACACCAGTTGCGCAAGTGGGGGGCAGGACAAGGCGGAACCACTCCGATTCTACGCGCTTCGTCAAGCCCGATGACATCGCCTCACTTCGCCGGCCACCAGGCGTCGAGCTTCGTCCGCAGCGCCCCGACCCGGTCGGGGTGCGGGAAGAAGATCCCACCCCGTGAATGGGGAGGGGGTGTTCTGGCGAGCCGCGACCGCCAGGGAGTGGCATCGGCTGGCCTGTCCGAGCCGGAAGCGTGAGCGACGGTCGTCGGAAAGAACCGTC
>JAYTTN010000165.1:0-29169 GCA_043745295.1 Fimbriiglobus sp.
CCCGCTCGACCCGGCCGTCCCGTCCCCGCCGTTCGTCGCCATCGGCTCGCTCGCCGGGTGGGCCGGCACCTTCGGCCAGAACCCCGGCGCGGGCACCCTGTTGGCCACCTACCGGTCGATGAACTATGCCCACCCGCAGTTGTACATCCCGCCGCCCCCGACGTTTCCGCCCATTCCGCCGCCGAAGATTTCGTGGACGACCCTCGGCCCGCAGGCGTGGGACCGGTGGTCGGCCTACGGCAGCAAGCACACCGGCGGGATGAACGCGGCGCTGGCCGACGGGTCGGTGCGGTTCGTCCGCGGCACCGTGGCAGCGGACGTGTTCCACGCCGTGGGCACCCGTGCCGGCGGCGAGGTCGTCCCCGGCGACTGGTGACCGGTCACGCCGCCAACCGACTGGGGCCGCTACTTTCCACGACCGCTTTCATGCTCGCCAGCCCCTTCTCGAAATCCTTGCCCACCATCTTCTCGATGTTCAGCAGCAGGAAGAACAGTTTGCCCACGAACCCGTTGCGGCCGGTCATGGTCCACGTCACCGCCGTGCCGGTGCCGTCGGGCTTGAAGGTGAACTCGGTCGGGTTGACCGCCTTCATCGGCTTGACGAACTCCAGGTGGATGCGGATCAGGCGGTCGGGGTTGCTCTCGGTGATGGCCATCCGCCCCTCCCCGACCTTGCCCTTCCCGGCCCAGGCGTATGTAGCTCCGACGCCCGCCGCCGGGCCGTCGTAGGTCTGCGTCATGGTCGGGTCGAGCTTCGCCCACGGCGACCACGCATCCCACTTGTGGAAGTCGTTCACCTCGGCGAACGCGGCCGCCGGCGGCGCGGCCATCGTCGCAGAGCGGGTAATCGTGAACGCGGCCGGTCGCAGCGATACGAAGGCGACCAGCAGCAGAATGAGGGCGGCGATCCCGATCAGGACGTAGGCGTAGACGGGCATGACGGTTCCTCGCGGTGGACGGGGGGGAGTTCCGGGTCCATTCCGTATTCCTTCGGCCGGTCGCAGCCGTCCGGTTCACTTTCGTTCGGGATTGGCGGCCGTCGTGCGAACGCCCAGGAAAGACCCGAGACCTACCCCGGCCGACAGGTCGTGGGTTGCCGGCCCTGCCCCGCCCGGCAACCCACCTTTGCCACCCCGGAGGACGCGCGTAGGATGTCGTGGCACCCGGAGACGCCCTTGACCCTGCCACCCGAACTGACGCGACTGTGCGACACCACCGGCCGCGTGGTCTACTTCCCCGTGCGGCACCACAGCCCGACGGCGGCGCGGCTGGTGTGCGAGCTGATCGACCGCCTGTCGCCGGCGGCGGTGCTGATCGAAGGGCCGTCCGACTTCAACGACCGCATGGCCGAACTGTTCCTGCCGCACCGCCCGCCCATCGCCATTTACAGTTTCGTCCTGTACGCGAACGCCGCACCCGGCCCGCTGCCGCCGGGGATGACCGCGCCGCCCGGCGAGCGGCGCGGCGTCTACTACCCGCTGTGCGAACACTCGCCGGAGTGGCAGGCGGCGCGGCACGGCAACGCCCGCGGCGCGGCGGTGCGGTTCATCGATCTGCCGTGGGCGGACCTGGTCGGCCTCGACGACAAGCAGGCCGCCAACCGGTACGCCGACACGCACTTCCAGCGGCGCGGCGCGTACATGCGGGCGGTGTGCGAGCGGCTGGGGGTGGACACGTTCAACGACGCCTGGGACACCCTCTGCGAGGTGGACGCGAATCTGACACTGGAGGAGTACCTGCACCGCTGCCACGCCCTGTGCGGGCACATGCGGCTGACCGACGGCGACCCGCCCGCCCCGGACGTGGCCCGCGAGGACCACATGGCCGGTCACATCCGCGCGGCCGTCGCCGAGTTCGCCGGCCCCGTGCTGGTGGTGACGGGCGGCTTCCACTCGCTGGGGTTGCTGAACCGCTTGACGAGCCGCGACCGCGAGGGAGTGGCATCTGGAATTGAAGATGCCACTCCCACGCGGTCGCGGCTCGTCGAAGAACCACCCGCCGCCCGCACCGTCCTCGACCGCGGCATCGCCCTGACGCCGTACTCGTTCGACCGGCTGGACGCGCTGCACGGGTACGACGCCGGGATGCCCAACCCCGGCTTCTACCACGCCGTCTGGAAGGCGCGGGCCGCCAAGAAAACCAGGCGGGTTCACGAAACCCTCCTCCGCGATGTCGTCAGTCACCTGCGCGACAAGAAGCAGCAGGTCAGCTCGGCCGACCTGATCGGCGCGGAAGTGACGGCCCGCGCGCTGGCCGCCGTGCGCGGGCACGCCGAGGTGTGGCGCACCGACCTCGTGGACGGCCTGCGCGGGGCCATTCTGAAGGACGAAATGGTCGGGCTGCGGCACCCGATTATGGACGCCATCAACCACGTCCTGCGGGGCGGCGAGCGCGGGCTGCTGGCCGAGGGCACGCAGCTCCCGCCGCTGGTCGCCGACATCCGCGCCGAACTGGACCGGCTGAAACTCGTCACCCGCACCGACACGCAGCACGTCACGGTCAAGCTGACCGACCCGTTCGGCCGCGAGCGGAGCCGGGTGATGCACCGCGTCCGCCTGCTCGACCTGGGCGGGTACGTCCTCGACGGCAGCACGTTGAACGAGCCGAACGCGGCCGACCTGGAAGAGACGTGGCGGATCGCCTGGGCACCGGACTTCGACGCCCACTGCATCGAAGCCAGCCGGTACGGAGCGACCAGCGCCGAGGCCACCGCCGCGCGGCTGCTCGAAGCGGCCGGCACCGCCGACCGGGACGCCGCCGCCGCCAGCCGGCTGCTGCTCGACGCCGCACTGGCCGGGTTGGAAACGCTGTCGGACGACCTGCTCGCCACCGTCCGCCGACTCATCCACACCGACGGCGACTTCTTCGGCGTGGCCGTCGCCCTCGGCCGCTTGCTGTCGCTGTACCGGTACGACACGGCGCTCGGCACCGCCGGCCGTCCGGACCTCGGCCGACTGCTGGGCGAGACGTTCGCCCGCGCCCTCTGGCTGCTCGAATCCCTCGGCCAGACGGTCGGCAAGGACCGCGAAACGGTGGCCGGCATCCGCGCGCTGCTGGACACCTTCGACCGCTGCGACGCGGCCCTCGGCCTGGACCGCAACGAGCTGGTGGACGTGCTGAAGCGGGTGTCGGGCGACGCCGGCCAGACCCCGCTGACGCGGGGCGCGACGCTGGGGGCGCTGTGGGCCGTCGGCGCGGCGGACGGCGAACTGGTGATGACCCGCCTCCGCGAGTTCGCCGACCCGGCGCTGCTGGGCGACTTCCTCGGCGGGGTGTTCGCCCTGGCCCGCGAGCAGGTGCAGCGGCAGAAGAACCTGCTGCTCGGGGTGAACGACGTTCTCGGCGAGTACGAGACCGACGAGTTCCTGACCGCGCTGCCGCCGCTGCGGCTGGCCTTCACCTACTTCACGCCGCGCGAGAAGCACTACCTGGCGCTGACGCTCCGCGAGGCGCTGGGCTTGAGCCGGGAACCGGAGATGGCGGCGCTGACGGTGGACGCCGAGACCGCCGCGGCCGCGATGAAGTTCGAGGACGCGCTGTTCCGCGCGGCGGAGAAGTACGGCGTGCGAGGCACATCGACCCGACGGGCGGTGTCGCCCGAACCGACCGCGAAACCGGCGGGATAAACGATCCTCACCGCCAGGACTGTTTTCTCCCGCGCAACGACGCGGGCCGGTGCCCCCGCGGCACCGGCCCGCCGCACGGCACCGTCGTCGGTCACGGCACGTTGACCACGGTCTCACAGTTGACCGCCACGTCGTTGCCCGGCCCGCCGTCGGCGAAGTCCGTGCCGGCCCCGCCGTTGAGGATGTCGTTGCCGCCGCCGCCGATGAGGATGTCGTCGCCGGCGTCGCCGTTGAGAATGTCGCCTCCGGTCGCGCTGCCGACCAGCACGTCGTCGTCGGCCCCGCCGTTGGCCGCGAACTGGATGTTGCCGTTGCCCAACCCGATGGCGTTGACGGTGTCCCGGCCGGCCAAGGTGTTCACGATCAGGCTGTCGTTGGCCGGTTCGGTGTGGATGAGGGTGAGGGTCACCTGCGTGGTTTGCAGGATCAGCGAGCCGCCGCTGGCGACGATGCCGACGGTGTCGTCCCCGGCGGTGCCGTTCACGATGATGGCGTCGGCCGCCCCGTCGCCGTTCGTGCCCACGCCCAGGTCGATGTTCACGGCCTGCACGTCGGTCGCCGACAGGTCGTTGACGGTGACGGTGTCGGCCCCGCCGAGGGCGTTCAGCGTCAGCACCTCCACGTCGTCGACGTCCAGGACGACGTTGCCGACGTCGCGGGTGAACCGCAGCCGGGCACCGCTCGCCGAGGCGTCGAAGATTTCGGCCCCGCCGCTGCCGTTGAACAGCAGGGTGTCGGTGCCGGTGCCGCCCTCGATCACGTCCGACCCGTCGCCCGGATCCCACTGGAAGGTGTCGGTCCCGGCCCCCAGGAGTGCGGTGTCGGTCCCCTGGTTGCCGTCGATGAAGTCGTCGCCGTCCCCGCCCTGCAGGGTGTCGTTGCCGTTGCCGCCGGCGATCGTGTCGTTGCCGGCCCCGCCGTCCACCGTCAGCAGGATGAGGCCGGCCAGGGCACCGCCCGCGAACGTGTCGTTCCCGGTGTTCATGCTGACGACGAGGCTCTCGCTGGTGCCGATGTCCAGGCTGAACGCGACCGCGGTAGTGCGGTCGAACCGGACGCGGGTGCCGTTCGCGGCGGCGGTGAACGCCTCGTCGCCGGTGCCGCCGTTCACCAGGACGGTGTCGGTGCCGGTCCCGCCCTCGAACAGGTCGGACCCGTCGCCGTTGTTCCAGACCGTCAGGTCGTCGCCGTCGTTGCCGAACGCCTGGTCGCCGCCGGTGTTGCCGACGAGGATGTCGTTCCCGTCGTCGCCGTAGAGCAGGTCCGCCCCCCCGTTGCCGACGATGCTGTCGTTCCCGGCCTGGCCGAAGAAGTGGTCGGCCCCGGACCCGCCGATGAGGATGTCGTTCCCGTCCCCGCCGAAGAGGAACGCCTTCGGCAGCGCGCCGTGCGCCTCGCCGAGGGCGATGGTGTCGTTCCCGCCGTAGCCGAACACCGTGATCTGGGTCAGCGTCGCCGCCGTCGGGACACCGCCGACGATGGCCACCGCCCCGCCACTCACCAGCAGCGTGCCGGCCGCGTCGAAGTTGACCGAGATGGCGTCGTCCGCGCCGTCGCCGACGACGACCAGAATGCCGGCGTCGAAGCTGGCCAGCACCGCCGGCACCTCCCGCTGCTCCAGGTATTGGACGGCCGGCGCGAAGCGGAACGGCCGGCGCGAAGCGGGCCGGGTGGACGCGCGGCGGCTGCCGCGGAGCAAGGCCTGGAACATCTGGCGCAGCATGACGATTTCCTCGGGACGGGAGTGTGCGGGCGATTCCGGTGCGACGACGCGGGGACAGAAGGGGAACGGAGCGGCCCGGCGAATCTCTGACGGAAATGGGAAAAACGTGGGAACGGCCCGCGCCGGCAGGGAGTTTGGCAGCGGTGTGGCCTCCACCCAAACCCACTCACCGTCGAGCGGAGTTTCGTCCAAGCGGCCACTCGCGGCAAACGGGATCGCAAACGTCGCGTTCGGTCTTTTCCCGTCAACCTTCCCATTCCGCACCGACGGTTTCGGCTGTTCCGGCGGCGGGGTTCGGCCGGCACGCGGTTTCCCCGATGGGTTCTGGCAAACGGCGGCGGCATCGGGTACGTTAATGTGTCAGGATGCAGCCAGTTCCCGAGGACGTACCCATGCGCGGCCCCATCTCGGTTCGGATCGTCGTGTTCGGCCTGTTCGCTTGTGCCGGGATCGGGTTCGCCCAGCCGCTGCCCCCCCAACCGCCCGGCCCGCTCGACCGCGCCGAAGTCCGCCGGCAGGTCGCCGAGCAGGAGGCCGCCGCGCAGGTCCGCGACGCCGTTGAGCAAGCGGAGAAGCTGGCCCGCACGCACCCGCAAAAGGCGTCGTGGGGTCTGGTTCAACTCCGCATCGACATCAACGCCCGCGGCGATCTGGGGTCGGCGAAGAAGGACGCCCTGCACGACCAACTCACCGCCGCGATCAACGGCGTTAACAAGGTCGGGGCCAAACAGCCGGCGACCCTCGACGCGAAACTGATCCTCCGCAACGACCAGAACCGCAAGGCCCTCGAAGCCGCGCAGGCCGAGGCGAAAGAGGTGCAGGAGGCGGTCGCCGCCATCGCCAAGGACGAAGCGGACGGCCGCCTGTCCGACGCCCGCGCGCGGGTCGCCGGCCTGGTGAAGAAGTACCCGACCAACCCCGCCGCCGCGCAGCTCGCCGAGATCGGCATGGTCCGCGCCAACCTGACCGAGGCCAAATTCCTGTCCGACGAGATGAGCCGGCGGTTCGTCAAGAACATGAACCTGACGGACGCCGCCGCCCTGCCGATGGTGAACGACATGGAGTTCCCCAAGGATTGGAAGGAAATCACGGCGCGGCGGGAAAAGCTGACCCGCGTCGTGCTGGGCGCGGAGGAAGAAGCCCTGCTGCGGGCGCTGGAGACGCAGATCACGGTGCCGATGAAGGGCCAGCCGTTCGAGGAAGTCATCCAGACGCTGTCCAACGCCGTCGGCAAGAACCTGTACATCGACCAGAAGTCGTTCGACAACCTGGGCCTGGACATGCGGCGGCCGGTGGACGTGCCGGGCGGGGTGTCGGCGCGGACGGCCCTGCGGGCGATGCTCCAGTCGGTCGGCATGACGTTCGTCATCCGCGACAAGATCATCAAGGTGGTGTCGGTCGAGGAGGCCCGCAAGAACATGATGACGCGGTCCTACGAGATCCGCGACCTGATCCAGTCCGGCGGGCCGTTCAACGGCGGGGCCACCTGGGGGCCGTACGTGGACTACTTGCAGACGCAGAAGAACGCCGAGATGCTGCTCGAGTCGATCAAGATGTCGGTGGACCCGAACGCCTGGTCCGACCGCGGCGGCCCGTCGAGCATCCTGTTCCACTACCCGACCATGTCGATCGTCGTGCGGGCACCGTCCGAGGTGCAGTACTCGCTCGGCCTGGCCATGTACGGCAAGAAGAAGTGACGGGCCGACGGGGGGCAACGGAAAAGGCCCGGCGGACCGCTCCCATTCAGGGGGAGTGGCCCGCCGGGCCTTTTCCGTCGGTCGCTTGCGGCGTGGTCGTGACGACAGTTACCGAACGTTCAACGCCATCCGGCCCGGAGTTTCTGTGCTTCGCCGTGGAGTTCTTTCGGCAGATAGTACCGGACACGGCCGACAGGTTCCTGGGTGATAGGCTTCAGCCGATCAAAGAGGGAAGATATCTCAACGGGTTTATCGTCCACCAGGATTCGAATGGCGTTCTTGACGCTCTGCTCGTCGGTTTCCTTTTCGGGGAAGTACGGCTGGTTATATTTCGCTTTCAGCTCGTCCCTGAGCAAATACATCTCGGGCGGATCATATCCCACTTTCGATTTCACCAAATCCAGCAGTGCCGCCTCCCACGCGGCAACACTGGGTGTGAGCGAGGCTTCCATCCTTGGCGGCTCGATCATTACGAACCGGTTCCGCCCCAGGAACCGACGGGCGAGGTCGGCGAGCGACTTGTCCGGGTGATCGGTCCAGTTCTGAATTTGCTGGAGGACGGTGAACTCTTCCAGGCGAAGGTACTGTTGCACGGCCGGTTCCTGGGCGGCCCAAAAGTCCCGAATGGCAGGCACGAGCGCGACATTCGCACCGTCATCATGCAACTGGCGGGCGCGACGCCACATCGCTTCCAGCATTTTTTCAAACCCGCGCGTCGTCTTGTGAAGGTACACGTTTTGGTACATGTAATAGCGGGCGAAGATGTACTCTTCGATTGCCAGAGCGGCCTTCCCCGGCCAGACGATTTCCCGCTCGCCGTCGTCGTTCTTGAGCAACACCGGGGTGTTCAGGAGTCGGAAGAAGTCGAAGTGGCCGTAGCCGGCACCGGTGAAGAGACTGTCCCGTCGGAGGTAGTCGAGGCGGTCCATGTCGAGTTGACTCGACAACAGGTATTTCATCCACGACGGCTGTCTCACGTTGTCCGTTTCAATCAGGTCGCCGACGATGCCTGGAAGTGTGGAATCGACCGCCTTGAGGATGTGGTTGACGGCAACGTCTCTGTCCTCGCAGAGGATGATTTTCCGCGACCAGACTTCGTGATCGATGCCGAGACACGGTTCGAACAAGTGCGAGAACGGGCCGTGGCCGACATCGTGAATCAGTGCGGCGGCCAGCAGTGGGGCTCGGGCCCGGGCAACGTGCTCGCCCTGATCGTTGGAGGCGAGATGCTGAAGTGCCTGTTGCATCAGGTGAACGACGCCCAAGCTGTGCGCCAGTCGGTTGTGGTCGGCACCGGGGTAGGTCAGGTAGCTCACGCCGAGTTGGTGGATCCGCCGCATCCGCTGGACGGCCGGTGTGTCGAGCAGTTCGAGCAGCCAACCGTCTCGGGCGCGGTCGATGCCGATGTAGTTGTAGAGCGGGTCGCGGAAGATTTTCGTTGCCATAGCGGGCACCACGCTACCAGGGACGAAACCGGTCACCCTGCCATTTGTTTCGCCAGCGGAAGCGCGGTTTTCATCGCCGGGACGGGGGTGTGCTTGAATGCGGCCGCCGACTTCACCGCCGCATCCCAGTCGCCCCCGATGGAGCGGAAGAACGAGATGGTCGAGGCATACTCCAGGGTTTTCAAGTCGGCGGCGAGCAGTTCCTTTGCCTGCAACTCGAACGGGACGAGAGCCTCAGCGAGTTCACGTCCCCGCTCCGACTTCTCCAGTTCGTCCAGTTGACGCTGGACGGGGGCGGGAAGACGGTACGAGTACTGCTTGCCCCGCCCGTTTTCCTCTTCTTGCTCCTCTAGAAACCCTTGACGGACCATCTCGTCTGTGAGCCGGGCGAGGTCTTCGGAGTAGGGGCCGTAGTGATGCAGGGTGAAATCGGTGTCCAACCGGCAACCCGCCGCCTGGAGCATGAAGACGACCTTCTGCAACCGCTTTCGCGTTTTCAGGGGCGATGCCCACGAGACGAGTTTGGCGAGTTGGAAGCGGGTCATTGGCTCAGACGGCTTGGGGGAGAAGGACACGCGAAACGCACGATTCACCTGTGAAGGGAGAGTGTAGCCGCGCGCCGATGAGGGACAACAGGTCAGTTGGGCGAATCGGTTTCCCCCGCTCACCACACCTCGCATTCCCCCTCGCCCTCGTCGCTGAACACCGACTCGAAGTCGCCGACCCCCACCCGCAGGCACAGCCGGTCGAACTCGTTCTCGTAGTCGTCGGTCGTGTGGTGCAGGTGTTCCGCCTCGCAGATCAGCGCCAGCTCCTTCCGCCGGCGGACGCCCAGCGCCTTCAGCGCCTCTTTGAACGGCGTCAGGTCCGGGGCGTACACGTGCAGCAGCTTGTGCTCGTCGAACTGCACCTCCATCGGCACCGAGGCGTTCAGCACCGCCACGCCCGTGCAGCCGTCGTGCGTCAGCAGCTTCTCGAAGTCGCAGAAGTGGCTGGCCAGCACCGGCGTGTCGATGCGGTCGCGGCGGAACTCGCGGTAGTCGTCGGCGTCCCGCCCGTGGCTGGATTCGAGGACGGCCGTCACCTCCTCGCCGAGCGGTTCGATGAGGGCGAGGAAGGCGTCGAACAGGTGTTCGGCCGACACCGCCGCCGACAGCATGGGCAGCTTCAGGCCGGCGGCGCGGTCGCGGTAAATGCCCGTCCGGTACCCCTGACGAGGGCGGATCGGCACGCCCGCGCCGGGGCGGATGGCGTCGGGCAGGACGAACCGGCCGTACCGATTGACGGCCAGGTGCGGGAACAGCGTTTCCGAATTCACGAAGGAACCTCTCCGCAAGTGGGCGGGAATCCCGTTGATCCTTGGGCAGTCCGGCGGGATGATGGTGCGACGGTGAGATTCAAGGTGGTCGTCCCGGCCGTGTACCTTACCCGACGATTGCTCGCCGGGGCGGGCCGGAACGCAATATTCTACCCCGGTCGGGCCAACCCTAGCACGAATCGCGTGCTTTTTCGGCGGATTCGACCGGGCCGCCGGCGACGGGGTCCGGGACGACGACGGGATTCGCCGGCCGCGCGACCCGCCGGGCGATTTTGGTCAACCGTACCGGCGAGGTCGGCCGACAGAAAGCGAAAGGGCACCGCCGAACTCCGCGCTCAACCCTTGGGGATCCCCATGCGACGACAACTCCTCCCGCTCTTGGCGTTCGTGGCGGTCGCGCAATTCCCTCCCAAGCCCCCCGCCGACCCGCCGGGCACCATCGTCATCCGCCCGAAGACCCCGCAGCCGCCGACCATCGTGCCGCCGGGTTCGGTCGGCAAGCTCGTGGTGAATCGCGGCACCGACCCGGATCGGCCGGGGCTGATCGTGTTCCGGCCGGGCGGGGCGGGGACCGTCGCTCACGCTTCCGGCTCGGAACTGCTGCCCACGCCGCGCACCGACGGCATCCCGCACATCTCGATCATTCGCTCGAAGGCGACCAACCCGGACACGCTGCCGATGCCGGCCGAGAATCCGGCCCCGGTGCCGGGGGCGAAGCCGCTACCGCAGCCGGTGCCCGCGCCGGCCGACCCGAAACCGCAGCCCGACCCCGCCGACCCGAAGGACGGCAAGGTGCTGTACGAGACCTGGGACGCGGCGTTCTGTCGCGGGTACAAGGTCGGCTACTTCCACGTCGTCGTCCGCGAGTTCGAGAAGAACGAGAAGAAGGTCATTTACGCCACGAAGACGATGAAGCTGACCGTGGCGCGGTTCGGCCAGGCGGTGGAGACGATGTCGGAGGACACCACTCTGGAGACGGCCGGCGGCGACGTGATCGTCACCAAGATGTCGCAGGCCATCGGCAAGGACCAGTCGATGACGCTCACGGGCAAAGTCACCGACAAGGGGCTGGAAGTGTCCATCGAAGGGAGCATCAAGGACACGAAGGTCATCAAGTGGCCGGCGGGCGTGCTGGGCGTGTCGCGGGAGGCGAAGATCCTTCAAGACAAGAAGCCGAAGCCGGGCGAGACGGTGGAGTACCTGTGGTATGAGGCGCGGGTGAACCGGGTGGTCAAGTTCACCGCCACCGCCAAGCCGATCGAAGATGTCGTCGTCAAGCCCGGCGAGAAGGCCCGCAAGCTCATCCCCGTCGTGTCCGAGATGGACACCGGCACCGACTTCAAGCTGCCGTCCGTCACCGCCTACTGCGACCCGGAGACGTACCAACTGGTGAAGATGACCTCGGACATGCCGACCCTCGGCGGCAAGCTGGAGGTCTACCGCACCACCCGCGAGGCGGCCCTGAAGGCCCCGACCAAGCGGCTCGACCTGGCCGAGGCGCAGTCGATCAAACTCGACCGCGACATGACCGGCATCCAGGCCAAAGCCGGGGCCGTGTACAAGGTGGCGCTCGGCGGCGAGGTGCCGGTGGAGAAGGCGTTCCCGTCCGACGACCGCCAGCAGGTGAAGAACGTCGATGCCAAGGCGCGGACGCTGGAGCTGCATGTGACGGCCGTGCGGCAGCCGGTGAAGCCGGCGGAACCGGCCGTGCGGCCCGGCAAGGAGTTCCTCTCGGACTGCTTCTTCATCGACTGGGACAACGAGCCGACCAAGAAGCACGCCGCCGCCGCGATTGCCAGGCTCCCCGCGACCGCCGGCGACTGGCGGAAGGCGCAGGCGGTGGAGAAGTACGTCCACGACAACATGAAGGCGGCCGAGTTCTCGCAGGCGATGGCGACGTGTTCCAACGTGGCCCAGTCGCTGAGCGGCGACTGCACCGAGTTCTCGGTGCTGGCGGCGGGCATGTGCCGGGCACTCGACATCCCCAGTCGCACGGCCATCGGCGTGGTGGCGATCCACGACCGCCGGGCGAACCAGTCGGTGCTGGCGTGGCACATGTGGTTCGAGGTGTGGGCGGACGGCCGCTGGGTGGCACTCGACGGCACCCTCGGCGAAGGGTCCGTCGGCCCCGGCCACATCAAGATCGCCGAAAGCAGTTGGCACGAGGAGAAGTCGTTCGCCCCGCTGCTGCCGGTGCTGATGGTGCTGGGCACCCAGCCGAAGGTGACGGTGGTGAAAGTGACCGACGGGCGGTGACGATCTGGCGAGCCGCCTGAGTGATTGGCGGCTCGCCGGGTCTCTTCGACGGACAGTCGGTTCACTTCTTGGGGAACTGCCAGAACTCGTCGAACAGGCCGGCGGCCACCACCTCGAACGCCGCCGGGTTGTCCTTCGTCGGCGTCGGCTTCAGCACCGCCCAGTCGCCGAGTCGCGGGTACAGCAGCGCGTTCGTGCCGCGCAGGTCCGCCTCGCCGAACGTGTGCCCGGAGTTGATGACGACGTAGTTGCCCCCCTTCGGGTGCGGGTAGATCAGCACGGGGACGTGGGTCTTGGCGTCGTATTTCACGCCGTTCATCACGAGTTCGTCCTTCGTCCACTTGATGGGAAGCTTCGGCAAAAACTTGGCGATGAGCGGGTTCGACTGCGGGTCGCCGAAGAGGACGAGCGAGCCGTCTTGCTTGTCCGCCTTGTCCGCCGACACGGTCGGCATCTTCCCTCGGAACCACTTATCCCAGAGGGCGGCGAACTGCTCGCGGCGGGCGGCCGTGAACGCGGCCGGGCCGTCGTGCCACGGGTCGCCCGACGGCGGGACGACGGCGAACGACTTCCGGAACGCATCGTCGATGGGTCCGGCCTGCAACGGCCGCTTGGTCGGCGGCCAGTACCTCCGCGACTCGGCATTCACCCACTTGCCATCGACCTTCTCGAACTTCCACGCGCTGCTCGACTTTGGCGTGAGTGCCACCGTCTGGCCGTCCACGGTCGTCTCGCGCGGGTGATACTTCTTGGTGTCGGTCTCCACCGTGAAGGACCGGACGTTCGCGGTCGTGGCGGTCAGCCGCTTGCCGTCCCACGTCACGTCGGCGACGCTGCGCTCGTAATGCCTGTCCAGCCCGGTGATTTCCAGCCAGTCGCACGACGGGTATGTGAGGGTGTGCGTCACGAATCGCACTCGTCCGGGGTAGAGTTGCTTCTTCCCATCGAGTGCGTGGAACTCGTCGTCGATCTTCTTCTGCCACTCGGCCGGCTGCTGGTGGGCCAGCCCCGGCGCGATCAGGTGCGTGAACGTGTGCGGTTCTTTGAAGCCTTTCAGCGCCTTTTCGATGTTGTCGGCGGCGGCCTTCTGCGGGTCTTTCTCGCCGGAGTACGCGATCACCGGCACGTTGAAGGCGTTCTCGGCGTAGTCCACCGCGTCGTAGATGTGCAGGCACTTCTCGATGTAATCCGGGAGTTGCTTGGGCAGATTGCCGACGTACCCCCGGGTGGTGGTGAATCCCGCGCCGGGGCTGATCGCGGCGAACCGATCCGGGTGGTGCAAACCGATGTGCCACGTGCCCGCGCCGCCCATGCTGAACCCGCGGAGGAACGTGTTGGCCTGGACCACACTGGCGAAGCGGGCCGCGACTTCATGGTGCGACGTGACGTCGTTCTCGCCGGCCCAGCGGTAGGCGTTATTCCCGCGGCCGTACATCTCCATCACGAAGTGGTCCGGAGCCTTGCCGGCCTTGGCGAACTCCTTCGCGTGCAAGAACTTCACCTCCGTCAGCGTGGCATCGCGGCCGTGCAGGACGATGTCCAGTCGGTACCTCTTCTTCGGGTCGTGCTTCGTCGGATCGAAGTCGGCGGGGAAGAGCAGCGAACACGGCTGAACGGAGCCGTCCACGCCCGACGGTTTGCCGAGCGCGACGGCCTTCCCCTTCACGTCCAGCCACGGTGCCTTGCCGTCCTTCAATGCTGCGGCGCGTTTCAATCCGGCGTCCAGCACGTCCAGCGTCTGCTGGGCCGTCTTGTCGGTGTACCACTCGCCGTGGCGGAGCATCCAGTCGGCGGCCTTGTGGAACACCTCGACATCCGGTTTCGTGAAGTGAGTCTTTCCCGGCGGTATCGCGTCGATGGCCTTCCGCAGCTCCTCGGTCTTGCCCTTGATCTTCGCCAGCGTGGCCTCGTCGGGCGGGAAGGTCTTCGGCGCGGGGAACGGCCCCTGGGCGAGGGCGACGGCGGGCAGGGCGAGGAGCAGGGCGAGGCGCAGCATGGGAGGGACTCCGGATTGGTCCGCACCCCGCACCGAGGGCGGTCGCGGGAAGTTGGTTCGGACTCGTCGTGGGTTGATGTACAAGCGGCGGGTCGCGGAGGACACGGCCGGGGCGGAACTGGCCACCGCCGCCGGACACGCCGACCGGCTCGCCGGCCCCCAGCGACGACCAACCCGTCTTCATGACCGGCCCCGCCACCGAAGTGTTCATTGGGGAGTGGGTGGGTTAGCGCCCTCCCTCATGGGAACGACACAGTCTTGCCGGAACCCTGGCTCCGCATCGGGAAGCACCAGCCAAGTGGCCGGGTCGAATCCGTATTCCGCTTCGTAGTGGGCCTTCACCTCTTGAAGTGTGCCGTGCGGGGAAAGCTCCCCGCCGTCGGGTTCGTGCTCGGTATCCCCGATGAAGAAGTAAGCCGCGATCCCATCCGAATACCGTGGGTCGCGCGAATGCTCGGGATGCTCGATGAGCAGGACGTACTTGGTGTGGCGTGACTGAACGATGTGATTGAGGTGGCGCAACGGATTGCCTCGCCCCGTGGCAGGGAGGGTTACGACGATTCCAGGGGAGTTGGCCTTTGCACGACGGCGGCATCTTCACTCGCGGCGGTCGCCAGCGCCAGTTTCACCGGTGTGAACCTCGTCTTGTCCGCATCGTAGTCCGCCGCATTCAGTTCGGGAATGACGACGTGGCCGAGGACGCGGTCGTCGGGAACGGGACGTGCTGTCAGCCCAAGGTCCTTAAACAGTGTCACGGGCACGCGAACGATGGCGTACTCGTTCCGCTTCTCTTCGGGGATCGTCGCCAGGATGTCGGTCGCGGCGGCGACACACGCCTCGCGGAACAGGCTGATGCCGTCGGCATCCGGGTCGCGGCCCTTGATGCGCGGTTCGAAGGCGTTGGGCGAAACGACCGGTGCGCGATCCGACCGGAAGCGGTCCCGGTGTACGCGGCGGAGCAGGTACTCGTCGTCGGAGATCGGTTCGGATTCCGGTTTCATCAGTCAGCCCTGCCGGTTGAGCGTCATGGCAATTGCCTGCGTTCCGTCCACCGGCACCCACCGGCACTCGGCCGCGCCCGGATGCGTCACCTCGATTTCGCGGTATCCCTCGACCCCGTGCCACTCGAAGTAGACCGTGCCGTTGACGCCCGCGTGGACCCGGTCGGCCGGCGGCGTGCCGAGCGCGGCGAGATACTGGGCGAGCGTGATCGCGCCGTCCACAACGGCCGCTTCCGGCGCGACGGCTCCGTCGCCGTCCCAGTCGTCGGCCAAGTTGCGGACGCGGAGGAGGTCGTCGATTCGATCCGACCACCCCGAACCCGTGGCGGACGAGTGAGTCGGAGCGGACGAACCGCTTTCCGCCGACGTGAGAGTGAAAGTCGTCATGTCGCACCACCCGTTCGAGGCAACCCGATGGATTCGTCACTGCGAAGTATTCTACCGCGATCATGCGATCCTGTCCGTTCACTTCGCGTTCCCTTGAATACCCCTCCCCGCACGCCCCACCACTCGAACCCGCAACAAAAATGACACTCCCGAAACTCCGCTGGGGCATCCTCGGCGTGGCCGGCATCAACAAGCGGCTGATCCCAGCCTTCAAAGCCAGCACCACCGCCAGCCTGGACGCCATCGCCAGCCGGTCGATGGAGAAGGCCGCCGCTGCCGCGAAGGCGGACGCCATCGCCAAACCCTACGGCAGTTACGAGGCACTCCTCGCCGACCCGGACATCGACGCCGTGTACAACCCGCTGCCGAACGTCCTGCACGACGAGTGGACCCGCAAGGCGGCCGACGCCGGCAAGCACGTCCTGTGCGAGAAGCCGCTGACGTGCGACGCGGCCAGCTCCGCCGCGCTCATCGCGTACTGCCGCGGCAAGGGCGTGCGGCTGATGGACGGGTTCATGTGGCCGCACCACCCGCGCACGCACAAGCTGCGGAAGTTCCTCGACGGCGGGGCCATCGGCGACGTGAAGAAGGTCAACGCCGCGTTCACCTTCAACCTCGACGGGCTGCCCACGACGAACATCCGCATGCAACCGGAAGCTGGCGGCGGCGGGCTGCTCGATGTCGGCTGCTACACCACCTACGCCATCCGCTGGTGGATGGGCGCGGAGCCGGTCAGCGTGTACGCCAAGGCCGTGTTCGTCAACGGCGTGGACGTGGCCATGAGCGGCGTCTGGACGTTCGCCGACGGCCGCTTCGCCGGCTTCGACTGCGGCTTCACCCACCCGCTGCGGACGTGGGTGGAGATCGTCGGCACCGCCGGCGTCGTCCGCGTGCCGAACATGTGGATCCCGGACGAGCGGGCCACGTTCCAGGTGATCCGGCAGGACGGCGACTTCGGGCTGAAGACCGAGGACATCGACACGCCCGGCGAGAACCAGATGGTTCACATGCTGGACGACTTCGCGGCGGCCGTGCGGGAGAAGCGGGAGCCGGTGCCGAACCCGGACGAGGCGGTGAAGAGCCTGCGGGTGATGGACGCGCTCATCCGCAGCGCGCGGGAAGGCCGGGAAATGCCGGTGTGAAACGGGGCGGCTGGCATACAATCCACCCACGCCACCCGTTTCCCGGTGTCCCATGCCGTCGCGCCTCGCCGCCGTCGCCATCGTGCTGCTCTGGCTGGCCGTCACCGGCTACCTGGGGTACACCCGCGTGCTGCCGTGGCTGACCGCGTCGGCCGCGCCGGCCGTCACGGTGTCGGCCACCGACGAGGCCGGGCGGCAGAAGGTGCGGTGGGTGGTGCTGTTCAAATCGGGAAAGGGCGGGTTCGAGAAGGCCGGTACGCTCACCACCGAGATGACGGCGGACGACACCGATACGTTCACGTTCGTCGCCAAGTACACCGACCTGAGGTTCGAGATCGGCCCGTTCCCCGTCCGCGTGCCGACGGCCACGACCGAAGTGACGACCGACCGGGCCGGGCAACTCCGCCGTCAGTCGGTGAGCGGGTCGGCGGTGTTCAAAGGGTTCGGCGCGGAGGTTTCCGGCTCGGCCGCCGTCACGAGTCGCGTCGTCGGCGGGGAGTTGCGGGGCCGGGTCGAGGGCCGCATTCCCGAGCTGAACTTGACACTGGAACCGATGGACCTGCCGTCGGTGCCGGTGCCGTCCGGCCAGGTGTTGAACCCGCTGCTGCCGGTGAACCGCCTGTCCGGCGTCGAGCCGGGCAAGCGGTGGACCATCCGACAAGTGGACCCGCTGGGCGACTCGCTGAAGCAGTTGCTCCAGGCGCTGGCGAAGCGGCACGGCTTCGGCGCGGCGCTGCCGGGCGGCGGCGACCGGGGCGAGGAACTGCTGGCGGAGGTGCTGGCCGACATCGAAAGTTTGCCCGCCCGCCGGAACGAGGACGCGATCCCGTGCCGGGTGATCGAGTACCGGGGGAAGGACAACAAGGTGGCCGCGCGGACATGGGTGAGCGCGGCCGACGGGCGGGTCATGCGGCAGGAGGCGACCGCCGACGGCAACAGCCTGCGGCTGAACCGCGACGAGTGAGTGTGACCGCCTCGCCCAGGAGAACCCCACATGGCCGATTCGACGATGCCGCCCGGACCCAGCCGCGCGACGGAAGCCGCGCTCTTGGCGCTGCGGGCGCTGCCGGGCGACACCCCGCTGGACGCCATCTTCCGCGCCGCCTGCGAGCGGTCGGCGGCCGCCCTCGGCGTGGAGCGGGTCGGCGTCTGGCTGTTCATCGACGACAAAGCGGCCCTCCGGTGCGCCAACCTGTACGAGCAGTCGAAGCGGGAACACTCGACGGGGACCGTCCTGCGTGTGGCCGACTTCCCGACGTACTTCGCCGCCCTGACAATCCGCAAGGCGGTGCCGACGGAAATCGTGGCCACGGCCCCGTGGCTGGCCGAGCTGCGGGACGCCTACCTGACCCCGCTCGGCATCACGTCCATGCTGGACGCCGGCCTGTATCGGGACGACGAGTTGATCGGCGTGGTGTGCCACGAGCACGTCGGCCCGCCCCGCGAGTGGACGACCGAGGCCCGCGACTTCGCCGCCGCCGTCGCCGACCGGCTGGTCGTGCGGATGGGGTCGGCCGAGGTGCGCGAGCTGCGGGCGGCGTTCCAGTCCCACCGCGAGCGACTGACCGCCCTCGACAAGTCCGCCGCGCTGGAGCAGTTCGCGGCCGGCATCGCCCACGACTTCCGCGGCCTGCTGACGATCGTCCTCGGCATCGGCGACCGCCTCCAAAGCCGGCCCGAATTGCCCGCCGAAGCGCGGCGGCACGGGACGACGCTGGTCGAGACCGCCGAACGGGGGGTCGCCCTGGTCGGCCAGTTGACCGAGTTCGCGCGACCGCCGGCCGCCCCGCCGGCCGTCCACGACTTGGCCGCCCTGACCGCCACCCTGGTGCCGGTGCTCGCCGCCGCCGTCGGCCCGACCCACCCCATCGCCTACACCCCGCCGCCGCCGCTCGGTCGCGTGTTCATCGACCGCGTCCAGTACGACCGGGTGCTGACGAACCTGGTGATGAACGCCCGCGACGCCATGCCGGAAGGGGGCACCGTCTGCGTCCGGCTGGCGTCCGTCAAGCTGACCGGCGACCCGGCCCATTGCGGGCGGTACGTTTTGGTGGAAGTGTCCGACACCGGCCCCGGCATCGACGAGACGACGCGGCGGCGGATGTTCGAGCCGTACTACACCACCAAAGTGAAGGGCACCGGGCTGGGGCTGGCGGTGGTGAACCAGATCGTCCACCGGATCGGCGGGCTGGTCCGGGTGGAAAGCGTCCTCGGCCAGGGGACGGCGGTGCGGCTGTTCCTGCCGAACGTCGGCCAGGCGTCCGGACAGACGGGCGAGTTCGCCATCCCGCCGGAGCTGCGGGAGTAGCGCGGCGGCGGAAGGCGGGGGCGATTCGACAGTTGCGCACCGCCCGAAGCGGTGGCCACACCCTCACGCCATGTGGAGCGTGCCCCGCGTGACGCCGAGCTGGTTCACCGCCCGCAGGTGCCGCCAGGTGTCGCGGCCGTCGTCGGTGCCGGCGATCACCCGCCGGTAGCGGTTCACCAGCGGGCCGACCTCCTCCGGTTTCTCCTTCAGCAGGTCGATGCGGAACCACAGCACGCCGAGCGTCCGCATCCGCGCCATGTACTCCGCCGCCGACTGGGGGACGCTGTTGAACACCGTGTTCCGGCAGCCGGTGTCGGGCAGCACGGGGAAGCTCGCGCCGACGCGGTCCCGCAGTTCCACCGCGTGCCGGTCGCACGGTCGGCCGCAGTCGCGGTGGTCCTTGCCGGTACTCAGGAACGCGGCGAACACGCAGTGCTCCATGTGAAACATGGGCATGTGCTGGTGGACGACCGGCTCGTACCGGACCGCGTCCGACTTCGCCAGGAGGGCGGCAAGCTGCTGCCAATTCAGGTCGAAGCTCGGCACCACCCGCGACAGGCCCGCGGCGAAGAACGAGTCCGCCGTCAATTCGTTCGCCACGTTCAGGCTGAAGTCGCCGACGAGTTCGGCGTCCGGCAACTGCTCCTTGAAATAGCTCAGTCCGCCGAGGTTCCGCACCAGCACGACATCCGGCTCCGCCCGCGCGACCAGTGCCTGGAAGCCGTCTTCACCGGGCTTCCAGACGCGGTTGGTGGCGAGGCCGATCCGCACCCCGGCGGCGCGGGCCAGCACCACCGCGTCCTTGTACTTGCGGAGGTCCTCGAAGTCGGCGTAGACGACGGCCGGACGAAGCGGCAGCGCGGCTTCCAGTTGCGCCAGGGTGCGGACGAGCAGGGTGAGTTCGGGGGTGCGAATCGTTTCGTTCCGAGCCGGAAGCGTGAGCGACGGTTCTTGTTGAAGCCCGTCGCTCACGCTTCCGGCTCGGACCAGCGCGTGCCGTCGCCCCGCCTCCCGCTTCTCCGCCAGTTCTTGTTGGAGCCCGTCGCTCACGCTTCCGGCTCGGACCAGCGCGTGCCGTCGCCCCGCCTCCCGCTTCTCCGCCAGCGCCGCCGCCGCTTGCCGGCGCAAGTCATTCACTACGCTCTTCGGCAGCATCACGCCGGCGGGCAGGTTCACCAGCAGGTCGCCCAACTCGAACGGCGTGTCGCCCAGCCGCCCCAACTGCTCGCGCAGCTCGTCCGGCGTCGTCGGCCGCTTGGTCGCCGCCGCCAGCGGGCCGGGCCACGTCGCCGACGCTGACAATCCGCTGTCAGTGGACAGCGCGAGCGCGACCGCGCCGCCGAGGGCGCCGCCCAGCACGGCCGTGATCCGCTCGCGGCGGACGGTCTTGTCTTGCGAGTACGTCTGCGTCAGCCGCTTCTTCAACTCCGGATCGTCGGTCTTCCACACCTCGCACCCGACGGGGATGCGGCCGAAATCCACCGCGCCCGCCTCGAAGCCGAGTTCGACGTTCGTCGCCGACTTCGCCTGCACCCGCCAGACCCGTCCGCCGGGTTCGTTCGCCTCCGGGGTGCCGAGGTCGAATAGCACGCCGTCGCCGGGGCGGACCAACTCCTCCACCGGCAGCTTCTCCGCCAGGACGATCATCACCCCGCCCTTGCTGAACCCCGTCACCTTGCCCAGCCGCACGCCCCGGCTCTTCGGGAACCGCCCGCGGACGAGCTTCTGGTGGTCGTTGCCGTCGAGGAAACCGTGCGCTAGCCCCCGGCTGAACGTCTGCGCGAGGTCGAGTTCGTCCTTCCGCGCCGGCTTGAACGCGCGGTGCGCGAGCGCCGCGTCGATGGCCGTGCGGTACGTCTGCGTGGTCGCCGCGACATACGGCCCGCCCTTCAGCCGGCCTTCGATCTTGAAGGAGATGACGCCGGCCTCGATCAGCGGCTGGATCAGTTCATACGCGGCCAGGTCTTGCGGACTCAGCAGGTACGCCTTGTCGCCGAGGTCGCGCGTCTCGCCGTCCACGACCATCTCGTAGGGCAGCCGGCACGCCTGCGCGCACTGCCCCCGGTTGGCGCTGCGGCCGCCGAGGGCTTCGCTCGTCAGGCACTGGCCGGAGTACGCCACGCACAGGGCACCGTGAACGAACACCTCCACGGGCGTGTCGGTGCCGGCCGTCACCGTGCGGATTTCGTCCAGGCTCAGTTCGCGGGCCAGCACCACCCGCTCGACGCCGAGGCCGCGCACGAAGGCGATGCCGCGCGGCTCGGTCAGCGTCATCTGCGTGCTGGCGTGGACCGGCAGAGTCGGGGCGAGATCGCGGATGAGTCGCACGAGACCGAGGTCTTGCACGATGACGGCATCCACGCCGGCGTTCGCGCACGCGATCACGAACCGCCGCGCCTCGGCCAGTTCGTCCGAGAAGATCAGCACGTTCAGGGCGACGAACCCCTTCACGTTGCGGTCGTGCAGGAACCGCATGACGGTCGGCAGCTCTTCGACGGTGAAGTTGTGCGCGCGGGCGCGGGCGTTGAAGGCTTCGAGGCCGAAGTAGACGGCGTCGGCCCCGTTGGCGACGGCGGCGCGGAGGGCGTCCCAGTCGCCGGCGGGGGACAGCAGTTCGGGCGTGGTGCGAGTCATGGGGGCATTGTAGCCGTGTGGCGGGTGAACCGCCCCCCCCTGCCACCACTGGCGTTAACTTGAGGCGGGTGAGCGTTTCCGCCGCGCCGTCTTCGCACCGGAGGTGCGGTTGCCGGTAGCCAGGGGTGACGGGCGAGCGCAGCTCGCGGAACCCCTGGAACGGGATCGGAAAAGGAGCGGAGTCCCGGAGGGACGACGGATTCCGTCGCCGCTCCGCGGCTCAAGCTCTCGGACCCACGAACCAGGGGTTCGGTCGCTTCGCTCCGTCACCCCTGGCGACCGGCAACTGCCGCTCCGCGGCGAAACCGAAGCCACGGCTCCACTGCGCGCCGCTTACGTTAACGCCTCCGGCCTCCCTGATAGGGGTGGGCCTTCGCACACACGCCGCGACTGCCTTCTTGAATCCATCCCGCCCGATTCCGCAACTTCGCCTCTGCTCCGCTCTCCCTAAAGTCGAATTCATCAAAGTCGCCGTCGCCGGCGGGTCGATGAAACGGACAATGACCTCCGTCCCGCCGTCCCGGATTCCGCCCGCCATGACCCCATCACTGCGACTGCCGACGCTGGTCGCGCTGCTGGCGGCGGTCGGCTGCCAGACGGCCCCGGTCGCGCCGGATCGCGTGACCGTGGCCGCGCAACTGGTGCCCCGGTTCGGCCAGACGCTGCCGGATCGTACCACCGCCGGCCAGTTCGCGCTGCCGCCGGGGGTGGCCATCGACGACGGGCTGACGGAGGACGAAGCCCTGGCCATCGCCCTGTGGAACAACGCCGCGTTCCAGGAACTGCTGGCCGATCTCGGCGTCGCGCGGGGCGACCTGATCCAGGCCGGGCTGCTGCCCAACCCCGAAGTCGGGTACTTCTTCGCGGCGACGGACAAGCCGTTCAAGTACGTCCTCGACTTCCCGCTGGAATCGCTGTGGCTCCGCCCGATCCGCGTGAAGGCGGCGGCGAACGAGGCGGCGCGGGTGGCGGATCGGCTGTCGCAGGCCGGGCTGGACCTGATGCGAGACGTGCGGCTGGCCTACGCCGACGTGCTGCTGGCGAAGGCCCGGCTGGACGTGGCCAAGAAGACGGTGGAGCTGCGCGGCGACATCCGCAGCTTCGCCGAGAAGCGGTTCAAGAACGACGACATTTCCGAACAGGAAGCCGCCACCGCCCGCATCGACGCCCTGCAAGGCGAGCAGGACGCCACCCGCGCGGCGTTCGACGTGCCGCTGGCCGAGGAACGGCTGCGGAACCTGCTCGGCCTGGGCGCGATCCGCGGGCCGCTGCCGCTCGACCCGCCGCCCCTGCCGCCGACGGTGGAGTTGCCCGTCGATCAGTTGGCGACGGAGGCGGTGGCCACCCGGCCGGACGCGACCGCCGCCGCGAAGGCCGTGGCCGCCGCCGAGGAGCGGGTCCGCCTCGCCAACCTCGGCTGGGTGCGCCTGCTCGGCATCCTCGACGCCACCAGCGGCCGTTCGGCCGGCCACGAGTTCGGCCCGGCGTTCCGCGTCACGCTGCCGATCTTCAACCGCAACCAGGGCGGCATCGCCCGCGCCGAGGCGGAACTCGACCGCGCCGTCCGCAACCGCCAGACGGTGGCCAACCAGATCGTCCTGGACGTGCAGCGGGCGTACCTTCAATACCGACAGGCGGCGGCGGAACTGGACGCGCTGAAGACGAAAGTGCGGCCGGAGGTGGAGGCCGCCATCAGCCGCGCCCGCAAGGCCTACGAGGCCGGCGACGTGTCCCTGTTCATCGTCCTGGAAACGACCCGTCAACTGCTGGACAACTACCTCCGCGAGGCGGTGCTGACCGGCGACCTGCGGCGGGCGTGGGCCGAACTGGAACGCAACGTCGGGCGGCGGCTGGCGGGCGCGGGGTCGCCGACCGGCCCGATTCGGGTCGTGGAACCGCCGAAGCCCGCGACGGTCGCGCCGCAGCCGGTGAGCGCGACGCCGCCGACGCCCCCCAGGAACGCACCATGAGTTTGCTGCAACGTCTGCCGGGGGTCGCCCTCACGCTGGCCGTGGCCGCACTGGTCGGGGCCGGCGCGTGGTGGCTGGTCACGAACAAGCCCGACCAGCCAAAGAGCGACAAGCCGCCGCCCGCCGCCAAGGTGGAGAAGGTGGTCAAGGAGGACGACCTGGCGCGGGTGATCGTCGGCGAGAAAGCCGTCGAGCGGATCGGGCTGACCGTCGGCACCGTGGAAACCAAGTCCGTCCGGCGGGTGCGGGTGTACGGCGGCGAGGTGACCATCCCGGACGGCCGGCGCATCCCCGTCACGGCGTCCTTGGCCGGCACGCTGGCCGCGCCGACCGGCGGCATGCCGAAGGCCGGGCAGGTGGTGAAGGCGGGCGACGCGCTGTTCCAGCTGCTGCCGCTGCTCAGCCCGGAGGCGCGGATCACGATGTCGGCCACGCTGGCCACCGCCGAGGGAGCAGTCAAGACGACCGAGAAGCGGGTGGACGCCGCCCGCGTCGCACTCGACCGGGCCAAGAGTTCGGCCGCCATCGCCGGCGGGAAAGGGCCGGTGGAGGCCGCGCAGGGGGCTTACGACGTGGCCGTGGAAGAGCGGGATGTGGCTATTGCGAACCGCAAGGTGCTGGCGAAGGCGGCCGGCGAACTGGACAAGGGAACCGCTTCGCCGGTGCCCGTCCTCGCGCCGATCTCCGGCCTCCTCCGCGTCGTCACCGCGCAGCCGGGGCAGGCGGTGCCGGGCGGCGCGGCCCTGTGCGAAGTCGTGGACCTGTCCGTCCTGTGGATCCGCGTGCCGGTGCCGGTCGGCGACCTGGAGGCCATCGCCGGCGGCGAACCGGCCCTCGTCGGCAAGCTGGCCGCCGCGCCCGGCACCGCGCTCGCCACCGCCACCCCGATTCCCGCCCCGCCGTCGGCCAACGTCCTGGCCGGCACGGTCGATGTCTTCTACGCGCTGCCGAACCCGGCCGCCGCGCTCACCCCCGGCCAGCGGGTCGGCGTCACGGTGCCGCTGACCGACCCGAAGGAGAGCCTGACCGTGCCGTGGTCGGCGGTGGTGTTCGACACGCACGGCGGCAACTGGGTGTTCGAGGAGACGGCCGCCCGCACCTTCTACCGCCGGCGGGTGGTGGTGGCGTACACCGACCCGACGAACCCGGCGACGGCGGTGCTGAAGTACGACGCCGACGACCGCGCGCGGGCGGCCGCGAGCGGGACGCCGGAACTGAAGGCCGGCACGCGGATCGCCACCGCCGGCGTGCAGGAGCTGTTCGGCGCGGAAACCGGCTTCATCAAGTGACGTGCTCTGCTCGCTCCGCGAGCGGGTCGGTCGGCTTCGGAAGACCGCTCGCGGCACAAGCAGAACACTCAACCGAGGAGTTGGCGGTAGAACTTCGGCTCGCCGGCATAGGCGGCCTGATATGTCGCCTCCAGCGGCACCTCGACGTACCCGTCCTCGGTGAGGTACAGCGGCATGTCCCGGAGCGCCTGCCCGACGGCCACCGGTTCGACGAACGCCTGCTTGACGGGGCCGGCGGAGTACGCGGCCAGGGTGCGGTTCGCGTCCGCCGGCATCTCGACCACCTCGCCGGTGAGGTCGCCCCACACCGCCCCGTGGACGCCGGCCGGGTCGCGGGGCGTCGGCGGGTGAAGGTCAAGGATGAGGAGGTGAATGCCTTGGCGGAGTGCGCCGAGCGCCTTGTCGAGGAACGACTGCCACTCGAACCGGCTCGCCTTGTTCCCGGCCGAGACGATCTCGATCAGCGCCACGATGCGGTGCCCGGTGACGTGTCGGATGACGATCCGCCGCTGCCGTCGGGTGTAGGTCTCCCGCTCAGTCTGGACGGCAATGCGGGTCCGGGGCCGCGCGGTCAACAGGGCCGTGCCGCCGCCGTCGTCGGCCATCGGGGAGTACACGCCGTTCGCCGACGGCTCCGGGTCCGGCTCATGCAGGGCGAGAACGTCGGGGTTGCCGCCTTTCGCCACCTGTTCGGCCAGGGCGTAGAACCCTTCCGGGAGCAGCCCGGCGTTCAGCGACCGGCGGATTTCGGCAATCCACGCGAGGTGGAAGTCGTGGAAGATTCCGTCCTCGACGCGGGTCCAGTCGTGCAGCGGCATCGGACGCCCTCCGGATTCGACACTGACACCGACCGGTAGTTTATCAGTCGCCGCCTTCGCCCACCAACCGAGTTCGCCATGCTCAGCTGGCTCATCGCGTCGTCCGTCCGCGGCCGGGTCGTCGTCCTCGCCCTGTGCGGGTTCCTCGTCGCCTACGGCTACCGCACCGTCCGCACCGCCCCGCTCGACGTGTTCCCGGAGTTCGCCCCGCCGCGCGTCGAGGTGCAGACCGAAGCGCCGGGCCTGTCCACGGACGAAGTCGAGGCGCTCATCAGTGTCCCGCTGGAGAACGCGCTGAACGGCACGCCGGGCTTGAAGACCCTGCGGTCGAAGTCGGTCCTCGGCCTGTCGTCGGTGGTGCTGCTGTTCGAGGAAGGGACCGACATCCACAAGGCGCGGCAGTTCGTCCAGGAGCGGGTGTTCGCCGAGACGCCCCGCCTGCCGGTCGTCGCCCAGCGGCCGAACATCCTGCAACCGCTGTCGTCCCTCAGCCGGCTGATGAAGATCGGCGTCACGTCGAAGACGCTGAGCCAACAGGACATGACCGTGCTGGCGCTCTGGACCATCCGGCCGAAGCTGATGTCGGTGCAAGGGGTGGCCAACGTCGCCATCTGGGGCCAGCGCGACAGGCAGTATCAAGTGATCGTCGATCCTGAGCGGCTGCGGGCCGAGCGGATCACGCTCGACCAAGTGGTGAAGGCCGCGACCGACGCGACGGCCCTGGATTCCGGCGGGTTCGTGGACAAGCCGAACCAGCGGCTGGCCGTGCGGCACCGGCCGATGGTGCAGTCGCCGGCCGACCTCGGCCGCACCGTCGTCGCCTTCGACGGCAGTTCGCCCGTCCGCCTCGGCGACATCACCGCGGTCGGCTTCGGCTCGCCCCCGCCCATCGGCGACGCCATCATCGTCGCCAAGCCCGCCGCCGGCGCGCCCCCGGCCGACGGCGTGCCCGGCCTGCTGCTCATCGTCGAGAAGGTGCCCGACGCGAACACTCTGGAAGTCAGCCGGAAAGTCGAAGCGGCGCTGGCGGAACTGGCCCCCGGCCTCGTCGGACTGGACGTGGACCCGTCCATCTTCCGGCCGGCCACGTTCGTCGAGCGGAGCATCGACAACCTGGCGCACGCGCTGCTCGTCGGCTGCGGGCTGGTGGTGGTCATCCTCATCGCCTTCCTGTTCGACTGGCGGACGGCGCTCATCAGCCTGCTCGCCATCCCGCTGTCGCTGATCTCGGCCGTGGTCATCCTCACGGCGCTGGGCATCACATTGAACACGATGGTGATCGCCGGCCTCGTGATCGCGCTGGGCGAAGTGGTGGACGACGCCATCATCGACGTGGAGAACATCGTCCGGCGGTTGCGACTGAATCGACGGATGGACAGTCCGGAATCGGCATTCGCGGTCGTGTTGAAGGCGTCGCTCGAAGTCCGCAGTGCGGTCGTGTACGCCACCATGATCGTCATCACCGTGTTCCTGCCGATCTTCTTCCTGGACGGCATCGCCGGCAGTTTCTTCCGCCCGCTGGCGCTGGCGTACATCCTCGCCATCCTCGCCTCGCTGCTGGTGGCGCTGACGGTGACGCCGGCGCTGTCGTACATGCTGCTAACGGGCCAGACGGGTCGGCGCGAAGAGGCACCGCTGGCGAAGCTGCTTCGCAAGGGCTACGCGGCCGTCATCCCACACCTGTTGCACCGACCGTATGCGGCGCTGGGCATCGTGCTGGCCACGTTCGTCCTCAGCGGAGCCTACGCCACCCGCTTCGGCGGCGAGTTCCTGCCGGAGTTCCAGGAGACGGACTTCCTGATGCACTACATCACCAAGCCCGGCGCGTCGGTCGAGGAGATGGACCGCATGACGGTGCTGGCCAGCCGCGAACTCATGGCCATCCCCGGCGTGCGGAACTTCGGCTCGCACATCGGCCGCGCGGAAGTCGCCGACGAGGTGTACGGCCCGAACTTCACCGAACTCTGGATCAGCATCGACCCGGACGTGCCGTACCACCCCACCTTGAAGAAGATTCAGGACGCGATGGACGGTTACCCCGGCATGTTCTGCGATGTTCAGACGTACCTCAAGGAGCGCAGCAAGGAAGTGTTATCCGGCACCAGCTACAGCATCGTCGTGCGGCTGTTCGGGCCGGACCTGGCGGTGTTGAGATCGAAGGCCAAGGAAGTCGAGAAGACGATGGGCGGCATCGACGGCGTCACCAACTTGAAGGTGGAATCGCAGACGCTGCTGCCGCAGATCGAGATCCGCGTCCGGCCGGACGCGCTGGAACGCTACGGCCTGACGCCCGGCCACGTCCGCCGCGCCACGACAACGCTGCTCCGCGGCACCAAGGTCGGCGAGGTGTACGAGAGCCAGAAGCGGTTCGACGTGGTGGTGTGGGGCCACGAGAAGTGCCGGGCCGACGTGACCGCCATCCGCGAGTTGCCGCTCGACCCGGCCGGCGCGATCCCGACGCAACTCCGGCTGAAGGACGTGGCCGACGTGCTGGTGGTGCCGATGCCGAACGAGATCAAGCGGGAAGCGGCGTCGCGCCGGCTGGACATCACCTGCAACGTGGCCGGCCGCGACCTGGGGGCGGTGGCGGCGGAGGTCGAGGAGAAAGTCCGGGCGCTGAAGTACGACCCCGGCTATCACCCGGAGTTCCTGGGCGAAGAGGCGGCCCGCCGCGAGGCCACCCGGCGGCTGTTCGTCCTCGGCGGGGCGGCGCTGCTGGGCGTTCTGCTCATCATCTTCTCGGATTTCGGCTCGTGGCGGCTGACGCTCATCGTCGCCTTCACCCTGCCGTTCGCGCTGGTCGGCGGGCTGGTCGGCGTCGGCCTGACCGGCGGGGTGGTGTCGCTCGGCTCGCTGGTCGGGTTCGTCACCGTGCTGGGCATCGCCGCCCGCAACGGCATCATGATGGTCAGCCACTACCGCCACCTGGAGGACGCGGAGGGCGAACCGTTCGGCCCGGAGTTGGTGCGGCGCGGCTCGGAAGAGCGGCTCGCTCCGATCCTGATGACGGCGTTGGCGACGGGGCTGGCGCTGCTGCCGCTGGTCGTCACCGGGTTGAAGCCGGGCCACGAGGTCGAGTACCCGCTGGCCATCGTCATCCTCGGCGGGCTGGTCACGTCCACGCTGCTGAACCTGTTCCTGCTGCCGGCCCTGTACCTCCGCTTCGGCCGGCGGGGGTCGGCGGAGAAAGGAATGTGACGCCGACTTGCGTGAGAGATGTGCTTGGCAGGGAGCCGGAACCCGTCCGGTTCGCGGGCGAACGCCCAGTGGTCGAGTGGAGAAATGTGAAGAAGTAACGGCCCCTCGCGAAGGCTGGTTCATGGAATCACATAGGAGATCACGCTGTGTCACCCGCTCAAGAAGTTCGACGCCAGCACTACGTATCGAGGCATTTATTGAGGCGTTGGACATTCGATGGCGATAAGAAACGCATTTGGGCATTCGATAAGCCCACCGCGAAGAAGTTCGCGAAGAACATTATGCAGGTTGCTCAGGGCGACTACTTCTACAACGAGACCAGCTTGCCTGGACAACCTGTTGAAAACGCACTCTGTCGAAT